>SUYY01000054.1 GCA_015060205.1 Bacteroidales bacterium | reverse complement strand
ATCCTATAAGCAACAGAATCGGTATCACCCGTGGTTGGGACTCTAACTGGGTAGGTGGTAACTATGCAGAGAAGATCGCAGAAGACTTCGAGATCCGCAAGTATCTCTCAAGCCGTCTTGCAAAGGCTTCTCTCTCAAAGATCGTTATCGAGAGAACTCTCAAACTCATCACTGTAACTATTCACGCAGCAAAGCCAGGTGTTATCATCGGCAAGGGCGGACAGGCAGTTGACCTCCTCAAGGAGGAACTCAAGAAGGTAACCAAGAAGGATGTTCAGATCAACATCTTCGAGGTTAAGAAGCCTGAGGTTGACGCTCACATCGTAGCAGACTCAATCGCTCGTCAGATCGAGGGTCGTGTTTCATACCGTCGTGCTATCAAGATGGCTATCGCAACTGCAATGCGTGTTGGTGCAGAAGGTATCAAGGTTCAGATCAGCGGACGTCTCGGTGGCGCCGAAATGGCAAGAAGCGAGATGATCAAGGAAGGTCGTACACCTCTCCACACATTCCGCGCTGATATCGACTACGCACTCGCTGAGGCTCACACCAAGGTAGGTGTTCTCGGTATCAAGGTATGGATCTGCAACGGTGAGGTTTACGGAAAGAAGGACCTCTCTCCTAACGCTGGAATCGCCGCTCAGGCACAGCAGTCTGGCAACAACCGTGGCGGACGCGGCAACGACCGTCGTCGTGGTGGCCGTGGCGGACGCAGAGACAACAAGTAATTGTAACTCTCTACATATTTTCAAAGGGTTGGCTCAGAAGGCCAGCCCTTTTTTGTCTGGTACCCTTCTGCCTTTCCCTCCGGTTTTATTGCTTCATGTCCGATGAACATCGCAAAAGTTCCAATATTTTGCTATATTTGAAAGTTTAAAAATTCAAACTGCATGAAAACGAAGTTGTCAGCCCTGCTTGTGGCATTGTTTTGCCTTGTATCCTCTGTCATGAATGCACAGACAGACAAGGTTGTAAGGATCCTCGCCATAGGAAACAGTTTTTCGGTTGATGCAGTAGAGCAGCATCTGCATCCCATTGCTGTGGCCGGTGGCAAGGAGGTCATAATCGGAAACATGTATATCGGAGGATGTTCGCTCAAGAAGCATCTTATCAATGCAAAGGGAAACAACCCTGCATATAAGTACAGGAAGATCGGCCTGGACGGGGACAAGGTCGAAACAAAGGATTTTACGCTGGAACAGGCTCTTGCAGATGAACCGTGGGACTATATCACCTTTCAGGAGAAGAGCGGCATATCCGGAATTTCCTCTTCGTGGGAGAAGTATCTGCCTCAACTGCTTGAATATGTCAGGGCCAGAGTTCCCAAGAAGACAAGGATGGTGATTCATCAGACCTGGGCTTACGACCAGGACTCGAAACATAAGGACTTCAAGAATTACAACCATGATCAGCAGACGATGTACAGGTCCATCGTTGATGCTGTGTCCAAGGTTTCCAAGAAGACCGGCATCAAGATTGTGATTCCGTCAGGAACGGCCATCCAGAATGCCCGTACTACCGTTCTCAAGGACGTCATCACCCGGGACGGTTATCATCTTGACAAGACATTCGGCCGTTATATAGCATCGTGCACATGGTATGAGAAGATTTTCAAGGAAAATGTCGTAGGTAACGTATATCTGCCGAAAGGTATGACACCGGAGCAGCGCCTCATTGCCCAGAAATCTGCACATGAGGCTGTAAGGAAACCATGTCGAGTGACTGTAATCAAATAATATTAATTTATTTTAAAGCATATGAAACTTACTGGATTTATTATTACGCTTTCTGCATTGACTGTAGTGGCGTGCGGTCAGACACCTGAAGAAAAAGTGAAGGCATACGAGGAGAAGCACGATGCCATGATGGGAGAATACAGACAGATGATGGATTCACTGTCGACTGATCCGGCAAAGACTGAGGCTTATTACAACGATTTCGTAGAGAAGTACATCGATTTCAACCTCGAAGCAGCCAGGAAGAATCCTGACAACGAGGTTGCCGTTCAGGTGTTGATGAACCTTCGTGGTCTTATAGATGACAAGCAGGCAGGAGAGATTATCTCGGGTATGTCTGTTGAAATGCAGGAAAGAGAGGATGTCGCAGCCCTCAAGAAGGGTCTCGATGCGCGTATTGCCACTGCCGAGGGCAAGATGTTCGTTGACTTTACCGTAAACTCGGTTGTAGGACAGACACGCAGCATTCCTCCGCAGCCTGTATATGCCGATGTGAAACTTTCTGACTATGTCGGTAAGGGTAAATACATACTTCTGGATTTCTGGTCACCTTGGTGCGGACCATGCCGTAGGGAAATGCCTAATATCAAGGCTGTATATGACAAGTACAAGGGTGACAAGTTCGATGTGGTAAGTATCGCGGTATGGGAGCGTGAACCGGTAGAGGTCACTATCAAGACCGCTTCGGAACTTGGCATGGACTGGAATCAGATCAATAACGGAGGCCGGGAGCCTGCTGCTCTTTACGGTGTGGAAGGCATTCCTCATATCATTCTTTTCGGTCCTGACGGAACTATCCTCAAGAGGGGATTGCATGGTGCTGAGATTGGGGAGGTGGTTTCTTCGTATCTGAAGTAGATTGCCGGTCAAGCCGGCAATGACGTCGAAAATCCCCGACTGATCTTTCAACCGTCATCCCTGACTGATCTTTCATCCGTCATCCCCGACTGATCTTTCAGCCGTCATCCCCGACCGATCTTTCAACCGTCATCCCCGACCTGATCGGGGATCTCCAACCATGGACATAAAAGAAATAATAAAACTCTTCCCACATTCCCCCGGAGTTTACCGCTATTACGACTCCGAGGGGAATGTCATTTATGTGGGTAAGGCAAAGGACCTGAATAAAAGGGTCGCCCAGTATTTCGTCTCTCCCGACCGTCTGACACGCAAGACTGCGGTGATGGTCTCGAAGATTGCAGATGCACAATATACCGTAGTGGAGACGGAGGCGGATGCCCTGCTTCTTGAGAATAATCTTATAAAGCAGTTCAAGCCGCGTTATAATATCCTCCTGAAGGATTCCAAGACCTATCCTTGGATATGTGTAGGGGCGGGTGATTTTCCTAAAGTCTTTCTGACCCGCCGTCTGGTCAAGGACGGTTCGCGCTATTTCGGCCCATATAGCAGTGTGGTCCACGCTCGCAACCTTGTGGAATTCATCCACAGCGTATATCCAGTGCGCACATGCAATCTTAAGATCACGTCAGATGCCATTCTCCATAGGAAATACCGTCCTTGTCTGAATTTCCATATCGGAAAATGCAAAGGCTGCTGCATCGGAGGAATCTCCAGGGAAGAATATAATGCCAATATCGAGGAGATAGTGAGCCTGCTCAAAGGTGGAGGACGTGAGATTATCCAGCATTACAGAACCCTTATGCAGGAGGCGGCCATGAACATGGAGTTCGAACAGGCTCAGATGTATAAGGAGAAGATGCTCTCTCTTGAAAGCCATTACAGCAAATCCGTCATAGTCAATTCGACTGTAGGTGATGTGGATGTGTTCTCTCTCATCATGGATGCCTCGGAGGCTTTCGGAAACTTCCTCAGAATCAAGGGTGGCGCAGTCGTCCAATCTCTCAATCTGGGATTCAGAATGATGATAGAAGAGCAGCAGGAGACTGTTCTTGCATCCTTCATTGCAGAAATTCAGGCAAAATTCGGGGACTTGTCCAAGGAGGTGATAGTGCCGTTCAAGCCTGATATGGAGATTGAAGGTGTGGAGTTCAGGGTTCCGATAAGGGGAGATAAACTCTCCCTGTTGGAATTGAGTTCCCGCAATGCGAAGGAGATGCGCTTCAATTCGCTCAAGCAGCAGGAACATTCAGACCCAGATGCGTACAGGAACATGGTGATGGAGTCTCTCCAGAAGCAGATAGGCATGAAGGAACTGCCTGTTCATATAGAGTGTTTCGACAATTCAAATATCCAAGGAACAAATCCGGTGTCGGCATGTGTGGTTTTCCGTAATGCGGTTCCGTCCAAGAAGGACTACCGGCATTTCAAGGTCAAGACCGTGGTGGGAGCAAACGACTATGCCACTATGAAGGAGGTCGTGAACCGAAGATATTCCCGAATGCTCGAGGAAAATCCCGATGATATTCCACAACTGGTGGTGATTGACGGCGGCAAGGGACAACTGGCTTTTGCATATGAGGCTCTTGCCGAACTTGGACTTGCCGGACGCCTTACCCTCATCGCTCTTGCCGAGAGGATGGAGGAGGTCTACAGGGTGGGCGATCCGTATCCTATGTTCATAGACAGAAATTCTCCGGCCCTGAAGGTGCTGCAGCATATAAGAGATGAGGCCCACAGATTCGGAATAACATTCCATCGCAAACTCCGCAGCAAGTCTCAGATTGAATCTGCCCTGAAGGAAATCAAGGGAGTCGGAGACAAGACCGAACAGAGGCTTCTGCTGCGTTTCGGAAGCGTTTCCCGCATCGCCTCCGCATCTGTGGAGGATATTTCCGAGGTTGTTGGAGATGCTCTTGCCGAGAGGATTCTCAACCATCTGAAAGGGGGCACGCGGAATGGCGAAGACTAACTAAATTTTTATTTTAGAAAAATTTTTATTTAATTTGCACAGTTTTAGCGCAAATACGTGTAAATATAAACTTAAATTTAATAACTAAAAAATTAACGTTATGGCTAATATTGCAGAAGACGTAAAGGCAATCATCGTCGAGAAATTGGGCGTTGATGCTTCAGAGGTAACAGAGAACGCAAGTTTCCAGAATGACCTCGGCGCAGATTCGCTTGATATCGTAGAACTCATCATGGACTTCGAGAAGCAGTTTGACATCAAGATTCCGGATGATGATGCAGGTGACAAGATCTCAACTGTAGGAGACGCAATCAAGTACATTGAGGACAAAGTAAACGAGAAATAATTTGTCTGAAAATACAAAAAGATGCAGATCGAAAGGTCTGCATCTTTTTTATATGTTTCCGTCGCCTTATTCTTCTGCCTTCTTAGGCGCCGAGAATGTGATCTTGAGTTTCGGTGAGTCGCTTGCGCCAGGTCCGTTCAGCACGGCACTGTAGAATCTGTCCTTGTCAAGTTCTACTGACGACGATGTCGTTGTCGAACTGTTCGAAGCGCTCGCATACTGGGCCATCATGAGATAGTTGTAGTAATTGTTATATCCGTATCCGCCATAGCCGCCATATCCGTAACCTCCATAACCATATCCGCCGTAGCCACCATACCCATAGCCATATCCGTATGGGTCATACATCATATTGTTGTAGTATGAATTGTACAGAAGGTTGTTGTAGTAGTCGTTGTAATTGTTGTTTGATGAACTGCTCTCTGTGATTTCCTCATGCAGGATAAGGAACCAGATGTCGTATTTGCTGAGTCTCTTCTCGAAATCAGCCTCAGATTCCTGAGCATCGATGTTCTTGCCTTCGCCTCTCTTGAGTTTGAAGATTTCCTGGACGTGGTGGCTGACATCAGGGCTGTAGATGCCGAGAGACCTGTTTATGTTACCCTGATTCTCCGACTCGATGCTGGAGTCTGTAAGTCCTGCATATGAAACATAGTCTCCGTCGTTTATCGGAACTTTCACAGTAGGGCTGAGGATCATCGGATATTTGTCGAGTTTCTCGTAGTCGGTACCAACATTATAAGGAAGGATTATTGTGGCCTTGTTTATCACCACGCTGTTCACGTCCACTTCCGGCGCTTCCTGCTGGATGAGCCTTTCCACTATATCCTTTACCTCACGTGCTCTTACGACCGGTTTGAATCCGCTTCCTCCTTCCACATACAGGCTTTCCCTGCTTCCAGCCTCCCAGTTTTCCATGAAATTGTCTCCCGCTGTGTTTCTGCAGGTGTTGAGGCAGAGTTGTGAAGGATATGATGTAGCGTCCTCGTCAATAAGTTCGGTAGGGCCGAAGTAGAAGACGAAGAGCGTGTCAGTGAGTCTGCCGTCATATTTCGCGCGAATCTTGAGTTCGGCATAGTTGCCGTCCAGATAGCCGTCCGCCGTGGAGATCGGCAGTTCGAACATGTTGATTCGTCCGCCGTTGTCTGTCTGCTCCTTTGTGTGGATATATATGCCTGGAACTTCTTCAAGATAGTATTTGAGACTGTCTCTTCTCTCGTCCTCGATAGCCTGCCATCTTCCGATACCCTCGATCACTTCCATTGCGTATTCCTTGCTGAAGTTGAATGAGAGGGAATCGCCTCCGTCATATACGGGAATACCCTCTGAAATGATTCTGTCGAGGTCAACGTATTCCTTGAGTATCTGCTCGTCGTTGAATGTTCCGGTATATAGGACAGTGGAGTCCAGAGGTTTGAGCAGAGGACGGACGTAGAAGTTCTGAAGCATTTTCTGCTGGCGGTCGTAAAGGACCGAGACTGTGTCGCGGATTGCAGTCAGGTGGAACTGAAGCACCTGTGTCTCTTCTCCGAAGTCCAGAGAGTCTGAAAGAGGCACAAGAGTGAAACTTGTGCTGTTGCTGCTTGTGAAGTTGTCGTCCTTTACCGATCCGAAGGTGAATCTTGTGGTACTGTAGCCGGAAAGGCTGTCGGAGCGTTCCATGGTGATGCCTTCAAGAGGTTCGGCCTCGCATGGAAATACATTCCACTGCTGGTCTGTCGGAATGAAGTTTCCTCCCAGTTCTTCGTTTACCTTGACGCAAGATGCTGCCCCAAGCAGTATCGCACCGATGAAAGCAACGTTTATTAATTTGAATCTCATTACAGATTGTCGTAGAAATTATTGTAGTCGTCTATATAGGAGCCGTTCTCCAGTGCCTCAGCGTCATATGGGAGAATAGGCAGACCCGCTTCCTTGCAGAAGTCGGTCAGTTCGCATGGGATGCCTTCCGAACCCAGTATGATGCCGTCTGAATAGGCAGCGGCGAGTTTCGCAAGATTTATGCCGTCCGCTTTTTCCATCGGAGCCAGATCGTCGGACGTGATGCCGCCGAATGCGATCTTGTTCTTGAAGTCATCTGAAAACTGAGCATCGGAAGCGTCGTTGTACAGAGAAAGAACGATTTTGCTGTTGGTGAATATCGGGTCGTCTATGTAGGCCTTCTTCAGATAAACAGGCAGAACGTGTGATATCCATCCCTGGCAATGAATGATGTCAGGAGTCCATCTGAGTTTCTTGACTGTCTCTAGAACGCCTCTTGCAAAGAAGATGGCTCTTTCGTCATTATCTTCAAAGAATTTTCCGTTTTCATCGCAGAAGACGCTTTTCCTGTGGAAATAGTCTTCATTGTCTATGAAGTAAACCTGAATGCTTTTCGCTGCCGCTATGGAGGCCACCTTTATGACCACAGGTCTGTCGACCTCATTGACCACGACGTTCATTCCCGACAGGCGGATCACTTCGTGGAGTTGGTTCTTTCTTTCGTTTATACAGCCGTAGCGCGGCATGAATGCTCTGATTTCCTTTTTCCTTTCCTGAATGCCCTGAGGGAGGTTTCTTCCTATGTTGGCGATCCCGGATTCCGGAAGATAAGGGAATATCTCCGAATTGACGAACAGCACTCTTTTAACCGTATTACCCATATTCTTTATTTTTAATGACAAAATCTCTACAAAGATACGAAAGTTTTTTGATTTTCACTATCTTTGACCCCATTATGAGCGTTGCTGACAATAATAAGATAATGCGCAGGAGGCTTGCAAATGCCTATCTTTCGTCGATCATAAGCATCAGTCTGGTGCTGCTTCTGGTCGGAATGGCGAGCATGCTTCTGGTCAATGCCAAGAGTGTTTCCGACTATTTCAAGGAAAACATGCAGGTGTCTGTGATGATGAAGCAGAATGTTTCGGAGGATGCGGCACTTGGATTCAAGACCGGTCTGGACGGTGAAAGATATATTAAAAGTACTGTTTTTGTATCGAGAGAGCAGGGTCGCAGGGAGATGGCCGACATGCTCGGAGATGATTTCCTCGATGTTTTTGAAACTTCTCCGATTCCGGTTTCCATAGATGTCACTCTCAATGCCGATTATGTCTCGGCGGACAGCCTTGAAGTGGTACGGTCAGAGATTGCAAAGTCTCCCCTTGTGGACGAGGTGGTCTATCAGAGGTCGCTCGTGGATGCGCTGAATGCTAATCTGAGCAGGATTTCGCTCATAATGGGGGTGTTCATCGCTCTGCTTCTGTTCATTTCGTATGTTCTGATAAACAACACCGTCAGACTCAGCGTATTTGCAAGGCGTTTCACCATCCACACGATGAAACTTGTAGGAGCGACGAAGCAGTTCATCCGTGCGCCGTTCCTCATTCAATCAGCCTTTCAGGGAATATTTGCTGCGATGGTGGCTATTGTGGCACTTGTCGGCATGCTTTTCTTTGTCAAGAGTGAGTTCGAGCAGTTGTTCGAGGTGTTCCGCCTGGAACTTCTTCTGCTTGTGATAGGCATTGTCATTGTCTCAGGTCTGGTGATATGCGTGGTGAGCACTTATTTTGTTGTAGGCCGGCTTGTCTCGCTTAAAAAAGATGAATTGTATTATTGATATGGAAAATAACGAAAAAATGGCTATGACCCCGAAGGGGTTGAAATATCTTCTTGTCGGACTTCTGGTCATGGTGTCAGGGTATATACTTATGTCGGGTGGCGGCAGCGACAATCCGGAAGTCTTCAATTATGCGATGTTCGATTTCCGAAGACTGGTGGCGGCGCCTATAGTCATTGTTCTCGGTGTAGTGATCGAGATTGTCGCTATCATGGGAGTTTTCGGCAAAGGTAAAAAGCAGGAGTAATGGAATGGTTTGAAGCGGTCCTTCTGGGGCTGGTCCAGGGTCTGACGGAATTTCTTCCGGTCAGCAGCAGCGGTCATCTTGAGATAGGCAAGGCCCTTCTCGGAGTCGAGACCTCGGATGACCTTCTGTTCACCACAATGGTGCATGCGGCTACGGTACTCAGTACGATAGTAGTGTTCCGCAAGGAAATATGGTATCTTCTTAAAGGCTTCTTCTGTGGTCTTAAGGAAATCCGGGTCGAGAACAGGACTCTGGTATGCAACGACCAGACCGATTATCTTCTCAAGATGGTCGTGTCCATGATACCGGTATTCATCGTCGGAGTTTTCTTCAAGGATGAGGTGGAGTCGCTTTTCGGATCCATCACGGTGGTGGGTTTCGCGCTGATTGCCACAGCACTTCTTCTGTTCTTTTCTGATTATGCATCGCGTCCGGGCAGGAAATCGATATTCCCGCCTAACGAATATAGAAACGGTATATCCTACTGGCAGGCTTTTGCAGTAGGTCTGGGACAGGCGTTCGCTGTGGTTCCGGGACTGTCGCGTTCGGGTACCACCATTTCCACCGGTCTGATATGCGGGGTGAAGAGAGAGGTGATGGCTCAGTTCTCTTTCCTTATGGTTCTTGTGCCTATATTGGGTGAGACTTTCCTTGAACTGGTAGGCGGAGAGTTCGGTGCATCGTCCGTCGGTGCTCTTCCTCTGGCGCTCGGATTCGTTTCCGCATTCCTTTCGGGACTTTTTGCCTGCAAGGTGATGATAGCACTGGTCAAGAAGGCCAAACTCAGTTGGTTCGCACTCTACTGCCTGCTTGCCGCTGCGGCGATATTCATTTTCGGGTAGAAGGTGCTTATCGGGTAACAGGCTGATTAATAGGTATATGCGCATTTAAAGGTGCGCCAAAATGAGCACCTTTGTTTGTGTAAAGGGTTGATAAATAGGAAGTTAAGTTTTCGAGGGGCAATATGTCTAAAAGATATACATATTTCGTGTCCGATGTTCATCTTGGACTACAGGTTGCCGATCCTGCAGGTCGGGAGGCACGTTTTGTCTCATTCCTGAAAGGACTTCCTCAGGAGACGGATGCTCTCTACCTGCTCGGTGACATATGGGATTTCTGGTATGAGTACAGAGATGTGGTCCCGAAGGGATATGTCAGGGTGTTCGGTGCTCTGCAGGAACTGATGGACCGCGGAGTCAACGTGTATTTCTTCAACGGCAACCATGACATATGGACATATTCCTATTTCGAGGAACTCGGGATGAAGAGACTTGCCCAGCCTTGCTTGGTGGAAATAGAGGGCAGAAGGTTCTGTCTTGGTCATGGTGACGGACTCGGACCGACTCCTTTCGGATACAGAGTCATCAAATACATATTCAACAACCGCCCTCTGCAGGTGCTCTTCAGCATGCTGCATCCTTGGATAGCATACAGGATAGGCAATATCTGGTCGAGGAACAGCCGCCTGTCCCATCATGAACATTATGTGTTCAAGGGAGCCGATGAACCTTTATATCAGTTTGCCGAAGCGTTTTCAAAGGACAACAAGGTGGATTATTTCATTTTCGGTCATTATCACGCCGAGGCGGATGTCCCTCTCCCCGCGGGAAACCGTCTTCTTGTGCTGAAGGACTGGATGGAGTCTTCCCCGTACATATGCTTTGACGGCTCTGAACTTTTGACGGACAACAACAGATAGACATCATTACACTCATCTGACTTTTGGACCTGGTCCGGCAGCGGGTGTATATAGATTTTGAAAAAATGAAGATAGCGATAATAGGTGCGGGAAATATGGGAGGAGCCATAGCCCGTGCGCTTGCCGTAGGTACGTATTTCACGTATTCCGACATTACCTGTACGGCACGTTCTACATCCACGCTTGAGAAATTCGACAAGAGGTTCAATCTGTCCACTGACAATCGTGAGGCGGTTGCAGGGGCGGACATAGTGCTTTTTGCAGTGAAGCCTTGGCTCATGGAAGAGGTGGTGCGTGACGTGGCACCTTGTCTGGATCCGACAAAGCAGATTGTGGCTTCTGTGGCGGCGGGTGTCAGTTTCAGTCAGTTGACTCAGTGGCTTGGATGCAGTCCTGCGATTTTCCGGATCATTCCGAATACAGCAATAGAAGTGGGAAGCGGGGTGACATTCATCTCTTCCTGCAATGCTTCAGGGAAGACGCGCGGGATGATTCTCGATATGTTCTCTCAGATGGGGTATGCCCTTGAGGTAGAGGAAGATATGATGGCTGCAGGAACCTCTCTGGCTTCTTGTGGAATCGCTTATGCGATGAGATATATACAGGCTTCCGTTTCAGGAGGGGTATCACTTGGTTTTGATGAAGAACAGGCCCGCAGGATAGTGGAATATACAGTGAGGGGCGCATCGGAACTCCTTCTCTCTACCGGTAATCCTCCGCAGGTGGAAATCGACAAGGTGACCACTCCGGGAGGAATGACACAAAGGGGGCTTGCGGCGATGGAGGAGGCGGGATTTTCTGCGGCAGTACAGGCTGGTCTTGATGGCTGTCTGAAATGACAACCGTCATCATGAACGGTGCTTTCTCAGTCACGATGAGCAGTGTTTTCACTGTCATCCTGAGAAGTCCGAAGGACGAGGTGAGGATCTGTAAACCAAATTAGATTATGAAACGTATAGCAATAAAGGTCGGCAGCAACGTGCTGACACGAAAGGATGGGACACTGGATATTACCAGAATGTCCTCCTTGACAGATCAGATTGCTGAACTGCACCGTAGAGGTGTGGAGGTGATTCTGGTGTCTTCCGGTGCGGTTGCTTCCGGAAGAAGTGAAGTGCATCCCGATATGGAACTGGATTCGGTGGCGGCGCGGCAGATATTTTCCGCTGTCGGTCAGGCAAAACTGATGAACAGATATTATGACCTTTTCCGCTCGCATGGCATTGCCTGCGGTCAGGTTCTGACTACAAAATACAGTCTGGAACTTCCTCAGCATTATGAAAACCAGAAAGGCTGCATTGAGTCGCTTCTCTCTTGCGGAATCATTCCGATAGTCAACGAAAACGACACCATTTCCATCACGGAACTGATGTTCACCGACAATGACGAACTTTCCGGATGGATGGCTCAGATGATGTCCTGCGACATGCTGGTCATTCTCAGCAATATCGATGGGGTGTATGACGGGGATCCGTCTTCCGAATCGAGCAGACTTGTCCGTGAGGTGCTTCCGGGTTCGGATGATGTGTCGGGATATATCAAGGATGAGAAGTCTTCCTATGGTCGAGGAGGAATGCATACCAAATGTGGGGTCGCTCTTAAACTTGCATCCGAGGGCATGCCGGTGGTCATTGCGAACGGCAAGCGTGAAGATGTCATTCTGAGGGTTGTGGATTGCGACGAAGCACTTCCATGTACCCGGTTCCTCCCTTCGAGTCGATGAATCAGAAGGACATTCCGGTGAGTGGCGGTGGTGCTGCCGTGGCTCGCGGAGCAGGAGCATAGGGATATGCTCCGCTCGCTCACGACAGCATCTCCCTGTCATGTCGAGCAAATGATCCACCCCTTTCATGTCGAGCGAACGATCCCCCCCTGTCATGTCGAGCGAACGAAGTGAGTCGAGACATCTGTAAACCAACAACGAACCATTATGAAAACAAATCAAATACTCCAGAACGCCGCAGAGTCCGTATCCTCTCTGCAGATGATATCGGACCAAACCATATCTCAGGTACTCCTTGAGGTCGCTTCCTCGCTGCGTGATGCGACAGATGCAATCCTTGCCGCAAACGCCCTTGACCTCGAAAGAATGAGTCCGGACAATCCGAAGTATGACCGTCTCAGACTCACTCCGGAGCGTATTGCAGGTATAGCATCCGACATGGAAAACGTTGCCGGACTACCATCGCCGCTTGGCAAGGTCCTGAGCAAGGATATCCGTCCGAACGGAATGACTATCAAGAAGATAACGGTTCCGTTCGGTGTGATAGGTGTCATATATGAAGCACGTCCGAATGTCACCGCAGATGTGTTCTCCCTCTGTTTCCGGAGCGGAAATGTCTGTGTGCTCAAAGGAGGTTCGGATGCCGACGACAGCAGCAGGGCAATCGTTTCAGTCATCCATAAGGTGCTTGAATCTCATGGCATCGATACCGCAGTGTGCACATTGCTTCCCGCTGATCGTGAGGCTGCTGCTGAACTTCTCGGGGCGGTCGGGCTTGTGGACCTGATCATCCCTCGCGGAAGCAGTTCGCTCATAAACTTCGTTCGCGATAATGCAAGGATACCTGTGATAGAGACGGGAGCGGGCATCTGCCATACATATTTCGACAAGGCTGGAGATCTGGATAAGGGTGCGGCCATCGTGAACAATGCGAAGACCCGCAGGGTAAGTGTGTGCAATGCTCTGGACTGCCTGATTGTCCATCAGGACCGTCTGCAGGACCTGCCGAAGATATGCTCTGCCCTGAAGGAAAGCGATGTCATCATATATGCAGACAGTCAAGCATATGTCGCTCTCGAGTCCTCATATCCTTCGGAACTTCTAAAGCACGCTACAGAAGAGAGTTTCGGAACTGAGTTTCTCGACTACAAGATGAGCATACGCACAGTGGAGTCGGTTCAGGAGGCATTGAAACATATATCAAGATATAGTTCCAAGCATAGCGAATGCATTGTGAGCGAAGATCCCGAGACCGTTGCGCTCTTCCAGAAGACGGTCGATGCAGCCTGTGTCTATGCAAACGTATCCACAGCCTTCACTGACGGTGCCCAGTTCGGATTCGGCGCGGAAATAGGCATCTCCACCCAGAAACTCCACGCCCGCGGTCCGATGGCTCTCCCGGAACTCACGACCTACAAATACATCATCAAAGGCACCGGTCAGACACGCTGGTAGAGCATGCTTTCGTGAGTGCCTGCTTAAGGCAGCAGATTCATCACGGAGTCCCTTGCGATGAGTTCTGGCGCCAGTTCTATCTGGGTGCTGAGTCGCTTGTCGCTTTCGATGGATTCGAGCAGGAGTTTCACAGCGAGTTTTCCCATCTCTTCCACAGGCTGGCTTATGCGTGTGATAGGGGGTACCAGATAATCCATGTAGATATTATTGTCGAAGACTATCAGTGATATGTCTTCCGGAATACGCAGACCGGCCTCCCGGATCGCCTTTATTGCTCCCAATCCGATGGTGTTGCTCAATGTAAAGATCGCAGAAGGAACCTCCTTGCTGTTAAGCAGCAACTTGGTTTCAAGATAACCGTTCTGCAGAGAGAATTCATTCCCCACCACAACCGCATTTTCTTCCAGTCCCACTCTTTTCAGAGCATCCATGTATCCGGCCACGCGTTTCATGTTCGGCACGGAAGTCTTCACTCCCTGGATGCACGCAATGCGCCTGTGCCCGTTTCTTATCAGGTGGTTGGTCGCTTCGAATCCGCCGGTGTAGTTGTTTGTGGTGACATGGGGCAGATGGGAGTTCCTGAACGGTCGGTCCACGAGTATCACAGGTATGTTTGTCTTGTTGATTTCTTCGAGGAGGGTCGGGTTGTCGCCGCATGGTGCAGCGATGATGCCATCCACTCTTCTTGATACAAGCATCGCTATATTGGCCTTTTGGTTCTCTTCGTTTTCCATCGAGTCGGTCACGATAGTGGTGTATCCGTTCCTATGTGCATCTGAGATTATGACACTGGACAGGTCGGCGAAATAGGGGTTGGATACGGAAGGAAGAATAAGTCCGATTGTGTTTGTCTTGTTTGTGCGCAAGTTGCGCGCAATGATATTCGGGGAATAATTGCACCTTCGGGCTTCTTCCGATATTTCTTTGCAGGCTTTTTCGCTTATGCGATATTTCTCAGCCTGCCCGCTCAGGGCACGTGAAACAGTGGTTATTGAGTAACCGGTCCTTTCCGCTATTGACGACAGTGTCTCTTTCATGTGGTGTAAGTTTGCGCAAAAGTATATAAAAATGCACAAAAAACGCGTGTTTTTGCGCAACTTTTTTGAATAAAAAGTGCAAAAGAATGATGCTAAACGGATAAACGGCAGGAAAAATAATATAATTTCGCTCAAACGATTGCGCAGTAGCGCCCGTAAAGACCACAATTAATAACCCTGAAATATGAGCAAGATTGTAATCATTGGCAGTTCCAATGTGGACCTGACCGTAAGGACAGCCCATATTCCATCTAAAGGCGAAACTATTTTCGGAGGCGATCTGAAAATGGCATTCGGAGGCAAAGGGGCAAATCAGGCTGTAGCCGTATCCCGTCTCGGCGGTGATGTGTCTTTCATCACTAAGGTAGGCATGGATTCCTACGGCAACATGATGGCAGAGAACCTTGTCAAAGAGGGAATGGCCGCTGAGACCGTTATCAGAGATCCTGCCGCACCTTCCGGAGTGGCATGGATATGTGTGGATGACAATGGAGACAATTCCATCATTGTCATGCCGGGAGCCAATTGTACGATGACAAAAGAGGATATGGCTCCTTATCTCTCTATCATCAAGGAGGCGGATTATCTTCTTATGCAGTTGGAAACACCGCTTGATGTGGTGGATTATGCTGCATCAATGGCGTATGAACACGGAGTCAAGGTGGTTCTGAATCCTGCTCCGGCGCAGCCTCTTTCAGATGACCTTCTTTCAAAGATATATCTTCTTACACCTAATGAAAAGGAATGCAGTCTCCTCTGTGGCGACAAGGCGACGGATGACGACAGTGCCAATGCTGCAGTCCTTCGTTCAAAAGGAGTGGAGAACGTAATCGTCACGCTTGGCGAAAAAGGGTCGCTCTTGTGCAGTTCTGACCTTCAGCAGATTGTCCCTGCAGAAAAGGTGGAGGCTGTGGATACTGTCGCAGCCGGGGACACTTATAACGGGGCACTCTGTGTCGCTTTATCCGAAGGCAAAACACTGCTTGAGGCAATGAAATTCGCAACCAAGGCATCAGCCATCGCCGTCACCCGTTTCGGTGCACAGCCGTCGGTGCCGTATAGAAAAGAAATCAACCAATAAATTATTAACACTAAAATGACAAACGTATGAGTAAATTAAGTCATTTGTTTGTGGCAGCCGCAGTGGTGCTGATGGCTGTCGGATGCGCAGAAAAGGAAGCTGCACCAGTTCCTATTGCGCCGATTCTGAAGGATATCGTAATGCCTGCAGAAAGTAGTTCTATCCCTGGTACAACCATCAAGATCATGGGAAAGGGCTTTGATGTAAGTGATAAGATCACCTGCAAGTCAAAGAGTGGAGAATCTGATTTCACTCCGGAAATTGTGGCAGTAGATGACTATAGCATTTCAATCGCCGTACCGGTTGAGGCTAAGGGTTATTATGAGGTATCTGTTACAAGAAGAGACCTTACTACCGTTCTTTCAGAACAGTTGTATGTGGCGTACGTGATCCTCCTTAAGGATATCGTTCTTCCTTCGGCACCTGTAGCTCAGGGATCGGAGATTGTCATTGAAGCAGATGGCGTTCAGGACGGAGATAAGGTAGTATTCGAGTCTGCTGCTTATCCTGCAGGGACTGAAATCAGTGTGAATACCACTTATTCTGACGGAAAACTTAAACTTACAGTTCCTTCGACTGTGTATGGAGTGAATTCTGCCAAGGTTGTTCGTGGCAAGAGCATCGGAAATCTGGGTACCATCAATGTTGCTGTCGATCTGTTTGCTCAGACTGCGGGAGGTATAGTATTCTATACATCTGACGCTGGAATCCATGGTCTTGTAGTTCATCCTGCCGCTATAGGAGCTTCCGCTATGAACTGGGGTCCGTCAATTCCTAGCAATTTTGCTGCCGGTACTTCTGCTGACATCTATAAGGGAAAGAAGAATACGGAGGATCTGCTCACTCAGGTTGCAAACTCAAAGGATAACTATCCATATGAGCATGAGACACCTGCTGAGTTGTGTGCAAACCTTGTATCGGAACAGGACGGCATTTCTTACAATGACTGGTTCCTCCCTTCTCAGAACGAACTTGTCGAGTTGTTCAAGGTAAAGGCGAGCGTTGCTCAGGCGGGCTTCTCTGTCCCTGCAAACAACTACTGGAGCTCG
>SUYY01000053.1 GCA_015060205.1 Bacteroidales bacterium | reverse complement strand
CAAACCGCATCGCAGAGTTTCTTGCAAAGGCTACCGAGAACGGCGCATTTACACTCGTAGGTGGTGGTGACTCAGTTGCTGCTGTAACTCAGATGGGTTATGCAGACAAGGTAAGTTACGTATCTACAGGTGGTGGTGCAATGCTCGAGTACCTCGAAGGCAAGGAACTCCCAGGTATCGCTGCCATCCGCAAATAATTGCGACATACCATAGACAGAAAGAGGTCTCACAGCAATGTGGGACCTCTTTATTTATAATCCTTAGGCAGGATTCCGAACTGTTTCTTGAAGCATTTTGTGAAGAAGGATGACGAGTTGAAGCCGACCATGTAGCAGACTTCGTTCACTCTCACGCCGCCGTCCATCAGAAGGAGGGCGGCTTTTCTGAGGCGCTCCATCTGGATGAAACTGTTAGTACTGTAGTTTGTTATGCCCTTTATCTTCCTGTAAAGTGAGGAACGGCTCATATGGATGTGTTCTGCCAACTGGTCCACTCCGAATAGGGAGTTGTCGATGTTGTCCGATATGATCTTCTGTATCCTTTTCATGAACTCCCGGTCGGCCTCGGTGATTGCTATGATGCTTGGGTCCAGCCATGGGGTGGTTATATATCTCTGACGCAGCCTTTCCTTCATTTCGAGCAGATTCTGAACGATTGCGTTTACATAATCGGTGGAGAAAGGCTTCTCTACATAGGCGTCTGCCCTCAGTTCCATCGCTTCTATGCGGTTGTGCATCTTTTTCTTCCCGAAGATGAGCACCACCGGGATATGGCTGTAGGTGGTGTGCGTCTTCACGAAATTGCACAGTTCAAGGTCGTTTTCCCTGGTGATGTCCGAGTCATATACTATCAGGCTTATCACCTCCCTTTCCAGAATATCCAGAGCATCGGACACTTCCGTCACCACATGGATGTTGTAACTTCTTGCAAGATGATTTTCAAGGGAGTACCTTATATTTATATCGCGCACTGCGAGCAGTATGTCCGGAGCATCAGGCTTCGGCTCCGTGTCGGGATATATTGCAAACGGGTTCTCGTCCTCATTGAGGGAAAGGCCGCTCACAAGTTCCTTGAGAACCGCTACATTCCGCTCGAGTTCCATATGGTCAAGGTGACCGATGTTGTCGGAAATATAACGGTCTACGGGATCAAGGATAGCCGTCAGCAGGGCCTTGATCTCGTGAGCGATCTGCTTGGATTTCTTCTCTTTTTCAGAGTGTGTCATTCGTCTATGACTAAGGTTGTCAGCCATTTATGATGTTCTAAAATTAGTCCATCGCAATCTCAAAAACAATAATCCGTGTCAAATAAGGTCTGCAAATACCAAAGTTTGACCCAAAA
The DNA here is from genome assembly GCA_015060205.1 of Bacteroidales bacterium. Lineage (GTDB taxonomy): Bacteria > Bacteroidota > Bacteroidia > Bacteroidales > UBA932 > Cryptobacteroides. The sequence goes on along the minus strand of SUYY01000053.1, from coordinate 16,050 downwards.
GTTATATTTGTGTGGATTTGTAGGAGAAATCATCTTTCGCAGATGCACTATGGCTCTCAGACATAATGCATTATAAAAAATACGGCTGACCGGAAAGTGCGATTTTTAGAATCGATACTGACATCCGGTCTTTTTTCATATCTCTAATTTTGCGATGGACCATATAATATCATCATCATGACATTAAGAATTACAGAGCAGCCGTCGCTTTACGACAACCTTGAAAAGAAATCGGTCGCAGAGATCCTGCACGATATCAATGAAGAGGACAAGAAGGTTCCTCTCGCCATAGAAAAGGCACTTCCAGACCTTGAGGCGATGATCAGCGCCATCGAACATCAGTTGAAGAACGGAGGCAGGATGTTCTATCTCGGATGCGGAACCGGAGGACGTTTGTCGGTTCTGGATCAGGTGGAACTTCCCAATACTTATGGAATAGATCCGGAGATGATACAATGTGTCCTTGCCGGTGGCGTGGAAAATCTTGTGCTGGCTCTCGAAGAGGCCGAGGATGACGTGGAGGAAGGCTGGAGGACATTGGTGAGCAAGAACATTTCACCGAAGGATATAGTGATCGGAATCAGTGCCAGCGGTACTACCCCATATGTCCTCGAGTCCTTGAAGAAATGCCGTGAGAACGGTATACCTACAGGCTCAATCGTGGGAAATCCGGATGCGCCGATATCTGCATATTCCGATTATCCATGTGAGATTGTCTGCGGACCGGAATATATCACAGGCAGTACCAGAATGAAATGCGGTACTGTACAGAAACTTGTATGTGACATGATAAGCACCACCGTTCTTATCAGATTGGGCCGCATAGAGGGCAACCGTATGGTTAATGTCCGTCTTATAAATAATAAGGTAGTGGACAGGTCGGTGAGAATGCTGATGGAAAGAAATCCTTCTCTGACAGATTATGCGTATTGTGAAGAAATAATAAAGAAATGCGGAAACGTAAAGAAGGCTGAGGCCTATCTCCTTGAGAACAATATCATTGAGTAAAAACCTAATAACCGATCTAGTATGATACTGATTGCCGACAGTGGAGCATCCAAGACGGATTGGGCTTGCATCTCCAGAGAAACCGATGAGGTAATAAGATTTACCAGTCAGGGGTATAACCCCAACTATATCTCCGGCCCTATGATCATCGCTGACCTGTTTTCCTCGATGCCGAAGAAATTTCCTATAGGCGAGGTGGAGGAAATCCATTTCTATGGTGCCGGTGTAACTGAACTGCAGTATCCGTTCATGACCGAAGTGCTTTCGCGTGTCTTTCCGAGGACAGAGAAGATCTGCATAGCGATGGACACTCTTGCATCCTGCAGGGCCTTGCTCGGAAGGGAGGCAGGATTTGCTGCGATACTCGGCACAGGAACCAATACCTGCCTTTATGACGGCGAGAAGGAAATCCTCAATGTGGACTCCTGCGGTTTCATTCTTGGCGATGAGGGCAGCGGCGGATACCTTGGAAAACGCATGATCGTGGACTATATCCGCAGAAACATGCCGAAGGATGTCTATGATATGGTCGGTGAGGTTCTTGGAATGAACAATGACGAACTTCTGGACCAGATCTACACCCGTCCGTTCCCTAACCGTTTCTGTGCGCAGTTCTCCGGATTCATCCATGACAATCTGGACAAGCCTTACTTCGGTGAACTCGTGGAGAACTCATTCAGAAGTTTCTTTAAGAAGATAGTGATTCATTATCCTGATTATCAGTCATATATGTTTAATTCTGTCGGCTCTATAGGATATGTCTACAAGGATATACTCGCCAAAGTCGCTGCGGAATACGGAATGAAGATAGGCAAGATAATCAAGGCTCCTCTGGAGGAACTCATAAACTATCATAGAAACAATCCCTGAAGCACAGAACTGACCACATACCGATGATCACATGAACACTAAGAACTATACCGTACCGCTGCTATTCATCGGAGTCATGTTTTTCACTGTGGGCTTTGCCTTGGGAATCAACAGTTATCTGGTGCCTCTGGTCCAGTCTGCCCTCAACACATCGTCCGGGGTGTCGTACATGATAGTTGCGGCTACGTTTTCCGCTTTCTTCATATTCAGTTACCCGTCGAGCAGAATCATCGCGAGGATAGGATATCGGAAGACGATGTCTCTTTCGTTTTTCGTGTTTGCCCTGGCTTTTGCCTTGTTCATCCCTTCCGCGCATATGGCGAGTCTGCCTCTTTTCCTCCTTGCCTCATTCATGAGCGGAGTGGGGAACACCATGCTTCAGGCAGCCATAAATCCTTATGTGACCATACTCGGTCCGCTGGAAAGTGCCGCAAAGAGAATAAGCATAATGGGAATCTGCAACGCTCTGGCGTGGCCTGCAGCACCGCTTTTCCTGTCTGCAGTGATAGGAAAGGAAATATCCGCTGCTGTGCTTACGGATGTGGATGTGCCTTTTTATATAATAATAGCCGTATTCCTGGCTTTGGGAGTGATAATGAATTTCGCTCCGCTTCAGGAGGTCAAGGCTGAAGGAGAGGACGAGGATGCACCGGATTCTGCCTATGCATCAGGAAAGACTTCCATATGGCAGTTCCCTCATCTGGTTCTTGGAGCGCTTTCACTCTTCGTATATGTGGGAGTCGAGACTCTTGCCTTGACCACAACCGTGGATTATGCGACTTCACTCGGTCTTGACAACGCGGAAAGTTATGCCATATGGCCGAGCATAGGAATGGCACTTGGCTATGTGATAGGAATATTGACCATACCGAAATATATGTCTCAGGTCACTGCCTTGCGTATCTGCACATGGATAGCGGTGGTCGGCTCTCTTGCAGTGGTTCTGACACCTCCGGCGGTTTCCATATGGTGTGTCTCGTTCCTCAGTCTTGCCTGCTCACTCATGTATCCGAGCATATGGCCTCTTGCAATTGCTGATCTGGGCAAGTTTACAAAGACAGGTTCCGCCCTGCTAGTGATGTCGATAGGTGGAGGTGCCCTGATCCCTCTCGTCTTCGGATTTCTCAAGGATATGACAGGCAATCAGAACGCATACTGGATATGTCTTCCGTTCTACCTTATCATAATGTATTATTCATACTATGGATACAGAATCAGAAAATAACCAATCATAAACACTAATAAACATAACCTATTATGAGAATTTTTCAAAAAACCCTTAAAGCATTGGCATTGCTGACCTTGTCGGTGATGACCCAGATGTCTTTATCTGCAGAGGTTTCTCGAGGAGATTTCTCAGCAAACGAGCATCCTGCAGCAGTGCAGGACGGGCAGAAAGTTCTTGCCAAAGGAATAGTAACGGATGAAGGGAATGTTCCACTTCCCGGAGTTACTGTCTTTGTGAAGGGAACTTCTGTCGGAACAACAACAGACCTTGACGGACGGTTCAGTCTTTATCTGCCTGAATCTGCAAAGGAGGTAACTTTCTCTTATATGGGATATCAGGAGCAGAGTGCTCCTGTGGAAGACGGGAAGGTTATACATGTCGTCCTCAAGGAAGACAGCGAGACTATTGCTGAAGCGGTGCATGTGGGATATGGCGTACAGAAGAAGGTCTCTGTGACAGGAGCGGTGACAACTGCCAACCTTACTGATGTGGTAAAGGTGTCCACTCCTTCGATGTCAAATGCGCTTGCCGGTCAGTTGCCGGGAATCATCACCCGCCAGTCTACCGGTGAACCCGGATATGATGCAGCGCAGGTGTTCATCCGTGGTATGGCTACATGGGGAGATACCAATCCTCTCATCCTTGTGGACGGAATCGAGCGCGATATGAACCAGATCAACTCTCAGGAGGTGGAGAGCATCACTATTCTCAAGGATGCATCCGCGACAGCGGTTTATGGAGCAAGAGGTGCAAATGGTGTCATCCTCATCACTACCAAGAAAGGTAAGACAGGAAAGCCTGACATCACGTTCAGGACCGAATCTTCGATGCTTACCGCACTCCGCAGACCGGAATATATCAACGGTTACGAATATGCTTCGCTCATGAATGAGGCTCTGGCATTTGCCGGTGAGGCTCCACGTTGGGGACCTGATGAACTGCAGAAGTTCAAGGACGGATCCGATCCTTATCTTTATCCGAGCGTGAACTGGATGGAGGAACTCGTGAAGAAGAATACCTTCCAGACCATCAACAACCTCAGTGTATCAGGAGGTAATGATGTCATCACATATTACCTGAATGTCGGCTATACTCTTCAGAACGGTCTTTGGAATACAGATCCTGCCAACAAGTACAACACCAACGCATCCATCAACAGATACAACTTCAGAAACAATGTTGATGTGAAACTTGCAAAGAGTCTGACAATGTCTCTGGGACTCGGAGCCATCATCAGGAACGGAAACTATCCGGGATGGGGATCCGACGCGCTGTTCTCTGCAATCAACACAATCTCTCCTATAGCGTATCCAAAGGTCAATCCGGACGGGTCCATGGGAGGTGAACAGACATTTGTGGGCTGGAACCCATGGGGACGTTCCACCCAGTCGGGATACAGGACAGAGGACCACTCGACCCTCCAGGCCAACCTTTCGCTCAACTGGGATCTTTCGTTCCTTCTCAAAGGACTGTCCATCAGAGGAATGTTTGCATATGACAGGACATCCATCACATACAACAGCCGTATAAAGAACTTCATGGTAAAGAGATACCTCGGCAAGGATGAGATAACAGGTGAGGATGTGTATAGTGCAATATACAGGGAAGAGCAGCCTCTTGCTTACTCTCAGTCGACGTCTGCGAGCAGGGCACAGTATTCAGAGGCTCAGATCAACTACAACAATACCTTCGGAAAGCACGAGGTGACTGCCATGGTTCTCTTCAACCAGCGTGATTACAGGGCGTTGACTGCAGGAGATTCGCGTTCGAACCTTCCTTATCGCCGTCTTGGACTTGCTGCGCGTGCGACCTACAGTTATGCAGACAGATATCTGGTCGAATTCAACTGCGGATACAACGGATCCGAGAACTTCGCGCCTGGTCATAGATTCGGATTCTTCCCTTCGGTTTCACTCGGCTGGGTCATCTCGAATGAGAAATGGTTCAATGTGCCGTTCATCAATAACCTCAAGATCCGCGGATCCCATGGTATAGTAGGTAACGATGTTCTCGGAATCCGATTCGGCTATCTGAGCACAGTGAAGACAGACGGTCAGTATTACTTCTTCGGAGCCAACCATATCCTTTACAGAGGTATGGAGGAAAATGCCATGGGTAATACCGAACTTACATGGGAAAAGTCTCACAAGACGGACATAGGTCTCGACCTGGGACTTTTCGACAACAGGGTAGTGCTTCAGGCGGACTATTTCCGTGAGCATCGTGAAGATATCCTCCAGCAGAGAAATACTATTCCGAACTCCACCGGTATCTACCCTTGGTCAGTCCCTTACGGAAACATCGGTATAGTGGACAATGAAGGATTCGATGCCATGCTCGAGATCAGGAATACCACTGCAGGCGGATTCTTCTACTCATTCAAGGCAAATGTGACCTATGCGCATAATACGGTGATAGAGAATGACGAGCCTAAGCCGGTATATCCTTATCTTTCAGGTAAGGGTCAAAGCCTGGGACAGACCTTCGGATATGTTGCTGAAGGCTTCTTCGAGAGCGAAGAGGAGATTGCAGCAAGTCCTAAGCAGACATTCTCGGCGAATGTGAGACCTGGTGATATCAAGTACAAGGACATCAACGGTGACGGAGTCATCAACTCATATGACCAGGTGCCTATTGCATTCCCGAGAAACCCTGAGTTCTCCTTTGGTTTCGGAGGTACCATCGCCTACAAGGGCTTTGACCTGAGTGCATATTTTACAGGCGCCGCGAACACATCTCTCTATCTCGCAGGACTCGGTATGTGGCCGTTCTATGACGGAATGGGTACAAACAATGTCCTGAGAGAATACTATGACAACAGATGGACTGGCCCTGGTTGCGTTGCAAAATATCCTGCCATCGACAAAGGTCGCAACACCAACAATTATCTTGTCTCAAATCTATGGATGAGAAACGGTAACTATCTGCGTCTGCGTAATGCCGAGTTCGGATATACCTTCCCTCAGAAACTTTTTGAAGGAACACCTGTGGGTTATCTCCGTCTTTTCGTGAACGGAACCAACCTTCTTACTTTTGACCACATCAAGATCATCGACCCTGAGTCCAATGACGGAACAGGACGTTATCCTCTTCAACGTGGTATCAATATAGGTTTAGAAATCAACTTCAGATAAGACGACATTATGAAACAGTTATTCAATATAAGATTTGCGGTCCTGATGGCAATGGCCATGGCAGCGGTTTCATCATGCCATTACCTTGACAAAGACCCTGAAGAGGATATCCTCATTGAGGATGCATTCCTCAAGAGAAATTATGCGGAGGCGTTCCTTACCGACGTGTATGCGGATGTCCCTCATGAGATGTTCTTCTGCGACAATGCAGATATCAACCCGTTCACCGCATCATCTGACGAGATGTGCCTTTGCTGGCCCGGAAAGTTTGCCAAGACCATCACTAAAGGCTCGATGAACCCGTATAATGCCACCGGTCGCGTGTGGATCAATATGTACGAAGGAATCAGGAAGGCCAACCTTTTCCTCAAGCATATAGACAAGACTCCTCTCGGCAAGGATTTTACCCAGGAGGACAAGAATACATGGATAGGTGAGGCCTATCTGCTCAGGGCAATGTACCATTTCTATGTCATGAGGACATATGGCCCATGTCTGATCATGGACTACCTCGTTTCTGCAAATGACGATTTCAATGCCATCAAGAGACAGCCTCTTGACGATTGCATAGACTTTATTCTCAAGGATATAGAGAAGGCAATATCTCTTCTTCCGATGAAGATAACAGATGCCTCAAAGTACGGACGTGTCAATGGTGCGATGGCATATGCAATGAAGTCAAGACTCCTGCTTTACAGAGCAAGTGACCTTTGGAACGGAAACCCTATCTACAAGGATTTCACGGACAAGGACGGCGTGCATCTCTTCCCGACCGAGAAGGATGATTCGTGGTGGCAGACTGCAGCAGATGCTGCCAAGGAATGTATCGATGAGTGTGAGAAGGCAGGATATGCCCTGTATTACGCTCCATCCAACGATCCTGTGGACAATTATTCCGAACTGTTCCTTGTCAACAATAATTGTGAGGTGCTTTATGCCAGACCTGCAGGCTCTATAGATGACGGCTACGGCTGGATAGAGAAATGTTCCTTCCCTATTTCGATGGGAGGATGGGCAGGATACGACCCTACCCAGATGATGGTGGATGCATATGAGATGGATAACGGCGAAGTTGCCATCACAGGTTATACAGAGAGCGGAGCGCCGGTGATCAATCCTGCATCAGGCTATACCGAGACTGGATTTGCGGAGTCTGACGGTCCGGCAGGACGTTGGGTAGCAGGAGTGAGCAACATGTATGTCCACAGAGACCCTCGTTTCTACGCAAGTATCAACTACAATGGCGCGATGTTCAAGGATCAGCAGATCCAACTTTGGAATACCGGTGCTGACGGAAGGGCCAATGCTTCTGTTGACCATTGCATTACCGGTTATATGATGAAGAAGTTCAACGACCCTACAGTGAACATACCGCGTCGCATCTTTACCTTGAAGACATTCATCATGTTCCGCCTAGGTGAGGTATATCTCAATTATGCTGAAGCACTTAACGAGGCTAAGGGACCTGTTGCGGATGTCCATAAGTATGTGAATGCGATCCGTGCAAGGGCAGGTATGCCTGAACTTCCTTCAAACCTTACTAAGGAGCAGATGAGGGAGAGAATACGCAGGGAGCGTCGTGTGGAACTCGCGTTCGAGACACACAGATATTTCGACTGCCAGAGATGGATGATTGCGAAGGATACCCAGAGCGGTCCTGTCTGGGGAATGAACATTTCTGCAGGAACGCATCTTCAGGATCCTGAGTACTACCAGAGGACTGTCGTGGAGACAAGGGTGTTCCCTTATCCGCAATATTGTCTTTTCCCTATCATGCAGACGGAAATCGACAAGATGGACGGACTGGTACAGAATCCTTACTGGAAATAATCAACATGTCTAAAATCCGTTATTATGAAACATTTATATAAAATAGCATTGGCATTCCTGTTAGTGTCATTGCATGCATGTTCCGACGATATAAGGATTATGCTTGACATACCTGATGCCGACATATATTCACAGGTATATATGCCGCAGTCGAATGACAATCCGAACAGCATGGCGGTCTATGTCTGCGATTCACTGCAGTATCTGCATGTAAATGCATTCCTCGGTGGAGTGAAGGCTGCCAAAAGTGACATCAAGGCGGAGTTCCGCATCCGTCCGGACCTTGTGGACCAGTATAATGAGGAAAACGGTACGAAGTTCCTTAAATTGCCGGAAGGCGCCTGCACGATCGAGCAGGCAGTCGCTGTGATCAAGGCTGGAGAAAACTGTTCGGATATACTCGATGTGACAATTGATGCGAGCGGTCTGACCATAACCCGCAACTATCTTCTTCCTGTCGAAATGACCTGTACTGATGAAAAGATGGCAGAAGGCAAGAACATAGCATATTTTGCTCTTGCAGCAAACTATCCTCCGGGCGAGGATCCTCGTGACCATATCATGTCGTTCGGCGGCAAGGTAACAGGTGCTCTTTTCAGCAAGGATTCCGACATCATCCATCGTGACGACAACAATGGTGCTAACCTGGTGAGATATGCAAGGCAGGAGGACGGTACCTACAAGCAGGACCGTGTGGTAGGATGGGGATGGATTAACTTCGATCCTATATTCTACATGCCTCCTTACGATTTTGTATTCAAACTTGGTGACACCTTCCAGGAATTTGCCGTGACGGGAGATTATGCATGGGGTGCAGGTGCGTTTGTGCACAGATTCGGCTGGTCCGAAATCTACCAGGCATGGCCGTTCAAGGATAAGGCAGTGCTTGCGGTGGTTGGAGATGCTCTTCAGAGATTCACTGTGGTTCATCATGATGCATTGAGTTGGATCACTTTCGCCGAGGGAGAAAATGCCGGAGTCGTGGTGGCTGAAAGCGGCTGGGGAGGTTATAGGCATCTGTTCTGCCTCGGCAACCATATTGTTGCCGTAGATGATGCAGGAGTGATGTATGCAGCAGGGTTCTCAGACGAGTTCGTTCTTGGTGAACTCAAACAGGTAAGTACAGGATGGGATATCTACGACAAGATGTTCCCATGCGAGGATAAACTTATCGTAGTGGATGAAGGAGGAGAGATGTACCGTATGGAGATAGAACTGTAATGGTTTTATTATGATCAGGATAATTTGGTTAGTAGTGTCCTTGGTGACTGTCCTGTCGTGTCATGGCCCTCATGACACGGCAGACTGTGCCGAGGCTTCAGAAAAGTTGATCGAAAGGGTCATACCTTCACATGCTCACCGTTTTTCAGTGGAGATTATCGACAAGGATTCCGACAGTCTGGATGTGTTCGAGATTGAGAGTGTCGGAGACAGGATTGTCCTCAGGGGAAATAACGGAGTGTCTGTGGCTAGCGCCCTGCATCACTATCTGAAGAAGTATGCCCATTGCAGCATCACATGGAACGGCAGCAATCTGGATATTCCCGACCCGATGCCGCCGGTGCCTCAGAAGGAAAGGGTCACAAGCCCGTATGGCTTCAGGCATTATTTCAACTACTGCACTTTCAATTATACCGCCGCATGGTGGGATTGGAAAAGATGGGAACGTGAAATCGACTTCATGGCATTGAACGGAATAAACATGCCTCTGGCGCTGACTGGTCAGAACATCATCTGGTATAGGGTCTACAGGAGGTTGGGTTTCACGGATAAGGAACTTGAATCGTTCTTCAGCGGACCTGCATATTTCATATGGTTCTGGATGGGAAATCTTGACGGGTGGGGAGGACCTCTCTCCAAGTCGTTCATGAGATATCATAAAAGGCTGCAGAAGAAGATATTGAGAAGGGAGCGCGAACTTGGAATGACCCCTGTGCTGCCTTCGTTCACAGGACATGTTCCACCTGCATTCAAGGACAGGTATCCGGATGTGGACGTGAATCTTGTCCAATGGGGAGAAGGATGCGACATAGCGCCTCCGACATATATAATGAGTCCGGAAGAACCAATGTTCATGGAGATAGGAAGGATGTTTCTGGAGGAGCAGACGAGGGTCTTTGGAACAGATCACCTGTATTCGGCTGATTCTTTCAATGAAATGACTCCACCGTCCAATGATTCCACATACCTGAGCGGAGTGGCCGACAAGGTTTACAGGAGTATGTCCCAGGTCGATCCGGAGGCTGTGTGGGTAATGCAGGGATGGATGTTCATGGATAGGGCCTGGTACTGGCAACCGACCCAGATGAAGGCTCTGTTCAATGCAGTGCCTGAGGACAGGCTGATCGTTCTGGACCTGTTCAGCGAGATGTCTCCTGTCTGGAGCCGGACGGATGCTTTCTATGGCGAGAAATGGATATGGAACATGCTCCATAATTTCGGCGGAAGGGTGACCATGTATGGAAATATGGAAACCATTGCAAATGCACCTTCGGATGCTTTGAACAGTCCGTCATCAGGCAAACTTTGCGGAATAGGACTGACAATGGAGGCGATAGAGCAGAATCCTGCACTATATGCACTGATGTTTGAAAACATCTGGAGACGTGATCCGATAGACCTGGATGCCTTCCTCAAGGATTATGCATACAGAAGATACGGGCAGAAGAATGAAAACGCCGAAAAGGCCTGGGCACTTCTGGAGGAGTCGGTCTACAGTCATCAGCCGTGGTGGGGAAATGTGTCCATCATCACAGGACGGCCAACATTTGATGATGCCGCCGTGTGGACATATACCCATATACCTTATGACGAGATGACTCTTGTTAAGGCCTGTGACCTTCTTGTGGGAGAAGCCGATGCGCTAAGAGGTAGCGAGGGATATGCATATGACCTCATTGATGTGGTAAGGCAGACACTTTCCAACTATTCCAATTCCGTCCAGCAGGAATTTGCCCGTGCTTATATGCAGAAGGATTGGGAGAGGTATGAGGAAAAGAAGACAGAGTTCCTGACATTGATTGACGACATGGACAGGATGCTCGGGTCGCATAAGGATTTCCTTCTGGGCAAATGGCTTTCTGATGCCCGCAGAAGAGGCTCTACGCCTAAGGAGAAGGACCTTTTTGAGATGAATGCCAGGGACCTGATAACCCTCTGGACCGGTCCGGACTGCAAGATACATGAATATGCATCAAAGGAATGGTCAGGACTTCTGAGGGGATTCTACAAGCAGAGGTGGCTGAGGTTCTTCCGGGAGGTTGAATCCTGCAGAGACGAGGGCAGGGAGTTCGACCAGGCCGCGTTTGAAGATAGTATCATACCGTGGGAGTGGGAATGGGTCAACAGTCATGAGACCTATCCTTCCGAGCCGGCAGGTGATCCGGTGGATCTCGCGGCAGAGACATATGAAAAATATAGAATGGACATAATAAATACATATACTGAATGAAAAGGATTTTAGTTCTGATGGCAGTCGCTGCCTTTCTATGCTCATGTGCATCAGGTCAGAAGGGTGACCTGAATGTGCACGCTACCTATGACCTTATAGGCAGAGTCGTTCCGGAACATGCGGCATATTTCAAGGTTGAATATGTGGCTCCGGAAAACGGCAATGACGTATATGAACTGGAAAGCAGGGGAGGAAAGATTATCCTCAGGGGAAATAACGGAGTCTCTGTGGCAAGCGCACTGAACCATTATCTTGAAAAATATGCACATTGCGAATACAGTTGGAACGCTTCGAACCTTGATATCCCTTCTCCTATGCCTAAGGTGGAGAAGAAGGTAAGAAAGGTGACTCCGTATAAGTATCGTCACTACTTCAACTACTGTACATTCAACTATACCGCATCTTGGTGGGATTGGGAACGCTGGCAGAAGGAAATCGACTACATGGCTCTCCACGGCATCAACATGCCTCTCGCGATGACAGGTCAGAATGCAGTATGGGACAGGGTGTACAGGAAACTCGGATTCACCGATGAGGATATGGACAAGTTCTTCACGGGTCCAGCATATTTCATGTGGTTCTGGGCAGGCAATATCGACGCCTGGGGTGGACCTCTTCCGCAAAGTTGGAAAGAAAGCCATGAGGAACTTCAGAAGCAGATCCTCAAGAGGGAAAGGGAACTTGGCATGAAACCTATACTTCCGGCCTTCACAGGACATGTCCCTCCTACATTCGGCGAGAGATATCCTGAGGCCAGACTTCAGAGGACGAACTGGGAAGGACGTTTTGACGACACCTTCATTCTTGCTCCTGACGACCCAATGTTCAAGACCATAGGAAACATGTTCATGGAGGAACAGATAAAGACCTTCGGCACAGACCATTACTACGGTGCTGACACCTTCAATGAAATGGTGCCGCCGAGCAAGGAACTTGACTATCTCGAAAATATAGGAAAATCTGTCTATCAGTCCATGGCAGACGTGGACCCGGAGGCTGTCTGGGTGATGCAGGGATGGCTCTTCGTCGACAAGCAGTGGTTCTGGGGACCTGACCAGATTCAGGCTTACCTCGGAGGTATTCCTGATGACGGCATGATCATCCTTGACCTATGGGCAGAGGAGAATCCGGTCTGGAACCGTTCGGAATCCTTCTACGGCAAACCGTGGATATGGTGCATGCTTCATAACTTCGGAGGCAGGAACATGCTCTACGGCAATGCCCACAAACTCGCTCTCGAGCCGAGCCGTGTGCTGAACCATCCGGATGCAGGCAATCTCATGGGTATAGGTGCGGTTCCTGAAGGAATCGAGCAGAATCCTGTAATCTATTCTCTCCTTTTTGACCAGATATGGCAGAGGGAACCGATATATGTGGAATCATGGATCAGGGATTATGCCCACAAGAGATACGGTCAGAAGATTCCTCAGATGGAACAGGCCTGGAAGATACTGCTTGCCACAGCATATTCCCATGAAGGAAACTACGAGAGTTCCATCATGGCAAGACCTACCTTCAACAAGGACAATACCTGGGCTTATACCGATATTCCGTATGATCCTGCAAGGATGAAGGATGTCTGGGAGTTGATGCTCTCATGTGCAGACCTTCTTGCCGGGAACGAATGCTATGAATATGACCTGCTGATGGTCGGAAAACAGGTTCTTGCCAACCATGCAAGGGTGATTCAGAGAAAGTTCGGAGAAGACTACAGGACGGACGACCTTGTTGCCTTTGACAGGAACTATAAGGATTATATGACTCTTATCGACGATCTTGATGCCCTGATGGCGACTCATCAGGACCTCCTTCTGGGCAAATGGATAGAAGATGCCCGTGAATGGGGTACAACCGAGGCTGAGAAGGACCTGTATGAAAGGAATGCCCGTAATATCGTGACCCTGTGGGGTGGCAAGGATGCCTTCCTGCACGACTATGCAAGCAAGCAGTGGGCAGGACTCTTCAAGGGATTCTACAAGGTGCGCTGGCAGATGTTCCTCGACGAGGTCAGAAGATGTATCGATAAAAACCTTAAATTTGATGTCGAGGGTACTGATGACCGGATCCGTGAATGGGAGTGGGAATGGGTCAACTCCACAGGAGGATTCAGTGCTGAGCCTCAGGGAAATACCGTCGAGATTTCCAAGGAATTGTATAATAAGTATAAAGATATTGTTTAGTTGCCATGAAGAACAGACTGATTATCGCGATTGCCGTGCTTCTTGCAGCGGGACTGTCGGAAGCGCATGCACAGCAGAATGCTGATTCCAACTACGGAATCATCCCGGCTCCGAAACAGATTGTGAGCACCGGGGAGGATTTTGTGATATGCCCGGATGACAAGGTAGTGATATACTGTGCCTCGCAGCAGGTGTCTGCTTCTGCGGACTATCTTCGGCAGATGCTTGCCGAAGAGTTCGGCACAGACGCGCTGATCAGTGAGAAGAAACCTGGCAGAAAGGCTAAGTCGATAGTCTTATGCAACGACAGTGAGGCTCCTCAGGAGGGGTATACGCTTGACGTGTCGGCAGATGCTGTTTCTCTGAAAGGGAGCAGGACCGGACTCTTCTATGCGATTCAGTCACTCAGGCAGATGATGAAGGCATCTTCAGGGGGCGGTGGACCTCTCGTCGTCCCCGGAGTCCTTATCAAAGATGAACCAAGGTTCCGTTACAGGGGAATAATGCAGGATGTCGGTTATCATATCTATCCCGTCGACTTCATAAAGAGGCAGATAGACTATCTTTCAAGGTACAAGATGAATGTCTATCACTGGCATCTCACCGAGGACCACGGCTGGAGGATCGAAAGCCTGAAATATCCTAAGTTGAACGAAGTCGCTTCATGGCGCGAGCAGACATGCATAAGCCATTATGACGGAAAGTTCTCCGGAATGGACGCGACTCCTTACGGCGGATATTACACGCAGGAGGAGATCAGAGATATAGTGGCCTATGCGGCAGAACGTCATGTGACGGTGATTCCGGAAATTGAACTGCCCGGACACACTCTTGCAGTGCTTGCCGCCTATCCTGAACTTGCCTGCAATAAAGGCCCTTTCAAGGTCGCTCAGACGTGGGGGATATATGACGATGTGTTCTGTGCCGGCAAGGAGGAGGTGTTCACCTTCCTCGAGGATGTGCTCACGGAAGTCATGGACCTTTTCCCGAGCGAATATATACATATCGGAGGAGACGAATGTCCTAAGGACAGATGGCGCAGGTGTCCTTTGTGCCAGGAAAGAATACGCAAGGAAGGTCTTCGCGATGAATATGAACTTCAGAGTTATTTTATAAAGAGAATCGAGAAGTTCATCAATTCCAAGGGCAGGAAGATAATCGGCTGGGACGAAATCCTCGAAGGCGGACTGGCGCAGAATGCCACAGTCATGAACTGGAGGGATACGACCGAGGGTGTCAAGGCCGTCAAGCAGGGGCACGACGTGATAATGTCTCCTAATGCCTATCTGTATTTCGACTATATCCAGGGCGACAGGAAACAGGAACCTCTCGCCATCGGCTGGGGATTCAATCCTGCAGAAAGGGTATATGCCTATGAACCTGTGCCGGAGGGAATATCTCCGGATGCTGAAAAGCATATCATAGGAGTGGAATCTCCTCTCTGGACCGAGCATATGGATACGTACAGGAAAGTGGAATACATGCTTTTCCCTCGTCTTATGGCTCTTGCGGAACTGGCATGGACTCCTAAGGAACGCAAGGACAGCAGGAATTTCTTTGAAGACCGTCTCCCTGTCCACCTTGGCTGGCTTGACAGGACCGATATTGTCTACAGGGTTCCGGAGCCTATGGGAATGAAGGACGAGATACTTTACGGCTCTGATTTCGTTCTGGAACTGAAGTCACCGGTGGAAGGAGCGAAGATATATTACAATTTCGACGGTCAGGCACCTCGTGAGACGGATTATCTCTATGAAGGTCCTGTGAAGATTCATGTCCATGAGGGGGAAATGAGGGAGGTGAAGGCTCTGGTCATCACTCCGTCCGGAAAGAGAAGTAACTATGTCAGGACCGTATATGACAACAGGGCAAGGACCGACTTCATGGTAGGGTCGGCTTCTGCGAGCCTTGAGCCTGACCTTTCCATCTTTTCATTGACCCTTGCGGGATATGGTGCTCCTGCAGAAGGCCGTTTCTCCCTGGCCTGGGACAAGATAGGCTCCTGTTCGGACTTTGTCTGGATGGCAGGAGGAACGGATGCCCTTTATGGAGTAGATGCGCAGGGCGGTCTTCATAAGATGTGCATGTCTGACAATGAAATTCAGACAGTCGTCTCTGATATGCAGGTCAGATATCTTGCAGTGGATAGGGATGTCTTCTATGCCGTGTCCGAAGATGGCAGGCTTTATAGGGCGGATGGTGCATCTGAATTGAAATGGACAGAACTTTCCGCTTCAGGAGTTGACGGAATATGCTCTTTGACCGCAGGTGCCGGAAAGATATATGCTGCGACAGATGACGGAAGGCTTCTGAAAGGCGAATTGTCCGGAAATGAAGTCAGGTGGAAGG
>SUYY01000052.1 GCA_015060205.1 Bacteroidales bacterium | reverse complement strand
TGGCAGGTACTACCCGCTAATAGCAGGTAATAACCAGTTACTACCAACTACTAGCCGCCACTACCGGGTACTACCTCAGTAATGGCGGCTAATTGGTCAATATGTACTTCGTCGGATGCTTACAATATGGAAACCATCAGGCAATGAAAGGCATCGCAAAGGCCGACGTAAGGTCTGATGTGAAGGTGACCAAAGGCAAGGACGGCGTATGGACCGGCAGGGTGACTCTTGAAAACAGGAGCGATGTCCCTGCCATCATGATCCGCCTGAATGTCGTAGGGAAAAGAGACGGGGAGCAGATTCTCCCTATGTTCTACGGTGACAACTATTTCAGCCTGATGCCGGGTGAGATCAAGAAGGTATCGTTGAAATGGTACGATGCCGACTCACGGGGCAACAGGCCGAAAGTAAAGATTACAGGTTACAACCTTTAAAGTGTCACTGTAACTGTTCTGGAAATATTATCTGATGCTGAGCCAACGAGAATTTCAAAATCTCCTGGCTCAGTTTTCCATTTCATGGACTCTTCATCGAAGAAGCGGAATGCATCAGGACCCAGTTCGATGGAAACAGTCTTTGTCTCACCCGGCTCGAGATACACCTTATCGAAGCCTTTAAGTTGCTTCTGAGGCATTTCCACTGAAGCCTCACAGTCATGTACATAGACCTGAACGACTTCCGATCCTGCAACGCCACCTACATTTGTGACAGGGACATTGACAGTGACTTTGCCCTTGCGTACCTTCTTCGAAGACAGACGTACTTCTCCAAATTCGAAATCGGTATAACTCAGACCATGGCCGAATGCGAAAAGAGGTCTGATATCCATCTTTTCATGCCACCTGTAGCCGAGGAATATTCCCTCATCATAGTGGTTCTTGCCTCTTGTAGGGAATGTCTTGCCATTATAATGGGCAGGATTATCCTCGAGGTTGACAGGGAAGGTAAACGGCAGTTTTCCGCTTGGATTCACATCTCCGAAGAGCACATCAGCAATTGCACGACCTGCTTCCGAACCGCCATACCAGCCAAGAAGAACTGACGGCACTTCGTCAATCCAAGGCATAGCCACCGCATTTCCGCTGATGATCACCACGGTCATATTCCTGTTGACCTGAGCCAATGCACTTATGAGTTCATCCTGGTCATATGGAAGACCGTACTCAAGACGGTCACGGTTCTCGCAATCCTGGTAAAGTGACTTGTTCAGTCCTCCCACGTAGATCACATAATCCGCATCACGCGAATTTTCCACAGCCTCGGCAATCAGTTCCTCCTTACTCCTGTCGTCTGCAAGTTTCTGGAATGAACTGATGCCATCCTGGGTAGTCGTAGTATCACCTACATAACCACGGGAATAGACAACCTCCACATCTTCCAGAGCAGCCCTTTCCATGATCCCTTCGAGCGGAGACATCTCATATATAGGCTTAAGCATTGAAGACCCTCCACCTATACACATCTTCTTATAAGCATTTTCACCCACCACAGATATCTTGCGTGCCTTTTTCAACGGAAGGACATCCTCTTCGTTCTTGAGAAGCACTATACCTTCCTGTGCCACTTTTCGTGCCACATCAAGATGCTCAGGAGTACACATCGAACCGAAAGGCTTATCCGGATTCATAGCGGTCTTGAATGTAAGGCGAAGCACTCTCCTCACCTTGTCATCCAGACCTTCTTCGCTGAACTCGCCGGACACTATGCCCTCCTTGTAAGGTCTTGCAAGATAATATATATCATAAACGCTTTCGCCTGCAGGCATCTTCTTTCCGACCTTCGTTCCGAACTCCACATCCAGTCCTCCAAGGACAGCCTCCCTGGTGTCATGACAGCCGGCCCAGTCAGACATGACCAGTCCGTCAAAGCCCCATTCACCCTTGAGGATATCATTGATAAGATAGCCGTTGTGGCAACAATGTGTACCTCTTAAAAGGTTGTAACTTGCCATGATGCTCCATGCGCCTCCTTCCTTGACAGCCATTTCAAAAGCAGGAAGGTAGATTTCCCTCAAGGCACGCTCACTCAATTCCACATCTGTCTTATGACGATGTCTTTCCTCATTGTTGCATGCATAATGCTTGACGCATGCAGCAACTCCATTCGACTGAAGGCCCTTGATATATGGCACAGAAAGTTTTCCGGCAAGGAAAGGATCCTCACCCATATACTCGAAATTGCGTCCGCACAAAGGGCTTCTGTACATATTGACTCCGGGACCGAGTATCACATCCTTCTCACGGAACCTCGCCTCTTCTCCCAAAGCCTTTCCATACTGTCCTGCCACTTCCCTGTTCCATGTTGCTGCAAGACATGTAAGAGCCGGAAAAGCCACACAGGAGTCATTATTCCAGCCGGGATTGCCCCAGTCGTTCCATGGAACTTCAGGACGTACACCATGAGGGCCGTCACTGGTCCACAGTTCAGGTATTCCGAGTTTCTTCACACCCGGAAGCGAGAAAGTGGACTGGGCATGTATTGCTGCAATCTTCTCATCCAATGTCATACGGCTCAGAGCATCCTCCACCCTTGCCTCTATGTCTGCAGAGGAATCAAGATAGACAGGAACATCTGATTGTCTGCCGCAAGATACAGCACAAAGCAATGCAAAAAACAATAACTTCTTCATATACTATAATCAGTTTTTAAGAGATTTAACCGAGACTTTGCCGAGTCTCAATACAAACTGGTGCGAAAATCCATTCTGCATGGTTCCGCTGTTTATGTCGTCTTCAGGATTTTCCGGAAGAACGGTGAGTTTATCACTTGACGGATATATTCTGAAGTACACCCTGTCCTTGTCCAGGAGGAATGCAGGAAGAGCGACCCGGCACTCTATCGAGCCGGGGGCTGCATCATAGCACATTTCCCTTACGCCGCCAAGTTCCTTGATATTGGCCGCACCATACCATAACGGACGGAGCAGGAAAGTCTTACTGACAGGTATGTAATTCCTGCCGTCAACACTGTACGCAACCTGCCACTCACCTGGGAAACCCCACGAAAGACCTGCAGAACAGTTTCCTGCAGCGAATGTAAATTCGAAAGAGAGTCCTTTGCCTTCAAACCCTTTTGTAGATGTCTCCACAAGCACTGCCTGAGAGCCTGCGATTCTTTCACCATCAAATATGTACCAATCCTTGGTATCTGACTCCAGTCTCAACACTGACCACTCCCTTGCACCGGCTCCGGCATCATTGCCGTCATGGACACAACGTGAGTTCCATTCATTGTCAAGTCTCATCATCGCACCTGCCGTAGTAGAAAGATATCCCTGTCCCACATCCGGAAGCACGCGGTCAGGAGCACATACTTCACCGAATATCCATTCCTTCAGTCCCTGCCTCTCGAAATTCAGAGCGACATCATAATTCCTGTCCCAGTTCCACTCGGCTATCGTCTCATATGAAGACGATGCTTCCATCGGTATCCTTATATCACCTGATGACGCCGGACGGATTGCATAACGGCCGATATCGCCATAGCGACGCAGTACCGTATGGACAAGTATTCCATCGACAGAACCTACGCCTTGAGGGACTCTGTCACCGTTGCGTCTCCATGTGCATCTTGTATTGACCGGCATGAATATATCATCTCCCTGATTATCCTTCAGCACAAGTCCGGACCCGTCAATCGGACCGTCGTTATGAGTCTTGAAAGAGTTTATATATGTTCTGGCGACCTTCTTTTCATGGACATTGGTATACGAGCCTTCCTTCGACATGAACTCCACATCTGCCAGAGTGACAAGGGTATACAGGTCTGCATCTGTCAGATCTGCGATATGACGCACCTTCGGAGAGAGTTTAACATTCTGCTCCACCACCGAAACAAAGGCGCCCACAAGATTACTTACAGTATAACGCTCGGGATCCGTCTCTCTGGTCAGGACAGCACCGCCAAGATCCATCTTCACTTTGCAGAAGCGTGGAAATCTGT
The DNA here is from genome assembly GCA_015060205.1 of Bacteroidales bacterium. GTDB lineage: Bacteria > Bacteroidota > Bacteroidia > Bacteroidales > UBA932 > Cryptobacteroides. The sequence goes on along the minus strand of SUYY01000052.1, from coordinate 13,666 downwards.
TGTCATACACACTGTTGAACTGAATCCTCAATCCGCTTTTTCCGTCAAGACTCTGAAGGTATGCAGTACGGAAATTCAGTCCCGGATCGACTTCCTTGAAAGAGACCTGAACCGGGGTTTCCATATTGTGAGACCTGTAATCACTCACTATGACTCCTTCTATCACCGTACCTTGAGGCAGGACAACACTTTCTCTTCCGGCAGCCATACCTTTCAGTTCCTCGAAGGATTCTGCAGAGAGTCCTGTTGCCAGAAACAAGGCTGCTATAAACATCGGTATTCTCATACTCGTTAAAAATTATATGTCAACATAAAATCAACAGTGAACGGTCTGATATACGAACCAGACATCACATAACCGTTCAGGAGGGATGCATCCGTAATGGTGTCCGCAACATCTATACTGCCCTTGGCACCGTTCTGAAACAGGACATTCACGAAATTGACCGAGAGTTTCAACTGTTCCATGATTTTCCAGTCCACTCCTGCAAACGTCTCCCAATGTCCTGCAAAATATGCCAGATTTGTCCGGCTCACATACTGTCTGCTATAATAGCGCGCACTTGCCCAAACCCTGAATTTCTTCCATGCATATGAAGGGTCGATTTCAAGCATCCACTGCGAAATACCCGTCACATGCTTTCCTGTGTAATCAATAACCTCCTTCGAGCCATCGCTGAACACGAATTCATTGGTATAATTCTTATAACGCGGGTCCTGCCATGTGCCAAGAAGGTGCATGTTGAAACCTCCGAAATGCAGGTTGCCGTCCAGCGTGAAACCGAGGGTTCCGATGCCGTATTGGGCTGTCCATGGAATGGTTTCGCTGACGCCTGCGATCTGCTTGGTCACAGTCATCACTCTGGCATTGTTCCAACTTGTGATATATGATGCAAGAGCAGTGACATTCATCCACTTGTTGTCGTACATCAGTCCGCCTCGACCGAAGGCATTACCCATGGAATCTCCCGTCGGAATCCTCTCACTCTTGTAATAGGCACCGTTCATTGCCGTCATGCTGCAGAATCCCTCCGCTATGAAGAAGAGCCTGTCGACCAGACGGAGACTGACATGCTCAGACACGGCAAAATCAAATGCGGGAAGATTCGTATTGCGCATTTTGGCAAGCGTAGCGTCGGCAAGATTGAATCCGTCCACTCTCCTGTTCACCTGCTCATCAGCAAGCCTCGGCGCATGCTGCATACTCTCATAAAGAGGGCAAAGACGTATGCCTGTACGTACCAGCAGACGTTCGGCAGGAGTGTAATCATGAAGAGCATAAAGCGGAACGCTCAATCTGAATGAATCATAATAGAGTCCGCTCATGTTCATACCCCAGGTAGACTGACCGTTTTTGTAGATACGGGACGGAGCATTCTCCACAGTATGAGCAAAATAGAACGTTGAGGCAGAATGCATCTGATCCGAATACAGGAGTTCCGCTCCAAGACGAAGTCTATGAACGGGATTGAAATGTCTTTCCGCAGAAAAACGCAGATCCACATCAAATTCCTTCTGATTGTCCACCGTCACAAGACGATTCTGCATATAACCTGTGAATACAGAGCCGTCAGCGGAGGCATATCCTCGTTCTGCTGTCACCTTGTCGATTCCGGCAAGACCGATCTTGGCAGACTGGCTCGGCTGCATATACAGGATATGGCATTTGGCATCAAGGTTCCATCCGTTGCGATGCTTATGGGCGAACAAAACTGAAAAATCGTGCAGATAACGATGGTCCATATTGCCCAAAGACGAATGTCTGATCTTTCCGTCACGTATCTCCATATATGAAACGGCATCATCAGCAGGGAAATAGCAATCCCTTCCGAGGCGGAACCCGCCAAATGCCGAGATGGTTCCGTCACCATTGTAGACAAACGGTGCAAAAGAATAGCCGTTGTCGATATTGTCATTACAGATTGAGAATCTGTAAGTCGCATCGAGAGTCGTATTCTTCCACCTCCTGCTCAATGTAATATTGTACATCTGCTTCTGATCCACAAACATGCGGTTCGGCGCATTTACATTGGTAGGATCGTTATTCACATATGCTCCGACAGCGAAATACCAGCCCGGGGCATTCTTGACCGGACCGTCAACCGCTCCGTCAAAACGTATGAGTCCATTGGTCGAAGATCCTATAGTGAACGCACCGGAAAACTCATCGCCTCCCACCCTTGTGCGGGAATCCAGAAGAATGCTTATCTCGCCGGCAGTCACCACTGCCTCCATCAGACCGATGGAACCCTTGGGCACAAACATATGGCTTCCTGCCCAATGATACTGGCTACGCGGAAGACTGATTCCATGTGCCATCCCGTCCACATACACTTTCGCTCCACCGCCGCTTTCCGGAAGACCGATATTGATCTCACGGGGAGCGGAAGCAGACTCGGCGTTGAGCAGCATATTCCTCTCGCTCTTCTGCTGTCCTGAAGCAAGTGTATCCGCCTGCTGAGCGCTCAAAGAAGCCCCTGTCAGAAAGAACGGAAGCATGAATATCATGAAATACAGTCGCCTCATAGCCCTTTATATTCAGGATCAAAAATCACATTCAGGATATGAGCCAGACGATAGGCACATATCTGTATCTGATAAATTATAAAATCACCATGCTCCTGATAGAAAGAATCATCATAGGACTTGCCCGGCTTCCATCCCCACTCATATATTTCCCAACATCTGGAAGCGCTCTCGTCTATCCAGTCTTTCACACTACCCTCGACTATCCTTCTCCGGGATGCCACGCTCATAGTATCGATATGCTCGGTATATGGCTTGAGTTTCATATTGAACTCAGGGTGTATTCTCTCGCCGGCACGGTCAAAAAGTCCATGATATGAATCGGCCTTGCCATTGTACGACCCGTTCTCAAAACCCCAGCGCGAATCCAGCCCTGTCTCCCCTTTGGAGTCGGCAGGCATGTTCTCATAATAATAATGAGCAGGACAATGTGCATCTCCCATCAGGTGGGTGAGATATTTCAGATTGATCACGACGGCAGAATCAGAAATCTCCTTATGTTTCTTCAAGGTCTCTATGGCTGCTTCAAGGTAAGGAAGTCCGTTTCCATTCGGATCCTTTCTTCCAGACTCCATCATGACCTTTCCGTTCCTGTCAACAGAGAACATATGCCAGTATGTCGTACCACGCACATAATCAGGTGCCTCGCTCCAGTCCATTCCACCCCAGTCGTAGTCACGGTAGACATCCATCCACAACGATATTTCGGAAAGCGGAACATCAAGATATCTGTCCAGCATGGCCTTGGTCGTCTCGGTGCAGTTTCTGGCAGCCATATAACCTATAAGTTTATGTGACCATGCCCATCCGTATGATACCTGGGTAAAGCACAGTGCCACAAACAGCGAGATGATAAGTTTTCGTTTCATTGAGATTATTTTTTGTATTCTATAAAGATAGATCCGATAGAAATCAGAGACTTTGCCTCAGATGACCGGTTAATATCATAACTGCCAGGAACCTCAGCAGGCTCATGAGGATTGGAACGGAGAGCATAACTCATCATTCCTGCAGGAGTCAGCCTGATGATGACCTTTTCCTTACCGGAAGCGTCAGCAGGAAGATTGAACACATGTCCTTGAGAACCGAGACAGAAGTCGTACTGGGTGTGGAAGTTCTTATTGTATTTGCCCGTATTGACTTTCTTTGACCATGCCGGAAGAGGACGTAGCGAAAATGACTCGTCGCCTGTACATGCTTCCTTCAAGGTCACAAATTCACCTCCGTCTATCGAACACTGAACCTTCCATCTTGCAGGAAATCCCCACGAATTGACCATGTTGACATCTCCTGCAGTAAGTTCGAAACACAACTGCATCTGTTGCTCCGGCTTTACCTTGAGCGAAGAAAACTCCACGAAGATGGAATTTGAAGACTCGGCCTTACCCATATTGTCCCATTTATACCAATCTCTGGCCATGCAGTCGAACATTATGGCACCGTACCAGACAGCACCTTGCCTTCCTGAAGTGATATTGTTCCAGTCACTTGTCGTATAAGTCTTGGCTCCACTGTCAGTCCACAGATATGATTTCGCACCTGTATCGCTCATGATACGGTCGCCGACCTGCGGACTCTCGCTTGGACCGGCATTTTCGTAATCGATCTGTTTACCGGCAAATCCATCAAGAATCCAGCCTGTCAGCATGGTCCATGCGGAACTTTTCTTCTTCGGGTCGATCTTTATGTCGCTTCTTCCGAGAGGACGGATGAGATAACGGCCGGTATTGCTTCCATATCTGCGCATCTGCTCGTCGGTAAGTATTCCCGTAAGCAGACCGGCTCCTTGAGGGACACCGTCACCATCCCTTCTCCAGTCGCATAGAGTATTGACCGCCATACCGATTGCATTGCCGTGAGCATCCTTCATCATCGCACGGCCGCCATCCATACGGAAATTGACCTCTTTCTTATATTCACGATGGTATTTGTCGACGTACTGGCCATAGTTCTCCTTGATATTGACTATCGCACCGTCCTTGAAAGCAAATTCCATATCCTTCAAGGTCACCATGGTGTAGATATCCTCGTCGGTAAGTTCACTGATGAGTTTCTCCTTGACCGGAACACTATCTGCAGTACCGCTTCTTCTGGAAACCACAGCCAACGGGGTAAGTCCGGCAACGGTGACCGAGCCGGTCTTCTCACTGACTCTCAATCTGCCGCCATTGACATCAAGAGTTATGATATCATACCTCTGCAGGTCATTATAAGACTGCACGTCAAAGATCAGCCTCATGCCTCGGGAGCCGTCGGGTTCCTGAACATATACCGTCTTCTTAGTCATGGCCATATCCACATCCTTGAAACTGGTGTTTGGATTCAAGGCCACGTTCTCATTGCCACACTCACTGATAACGACCACCTCCATCAGAGGCACGCCCGAAAGTATGGGTCTATATCCTGGCACAGCCCTGCCTGCCAGATCGCCGATGGGTCCGGCTAGGCAGATAGGGCCGAGCACAGCAAGAAGGAATATTGATACTATCTTCCTCATAATCAGTTGAATGTTACGCCATCCAGAGGCTTGTAATGACTCTTGCCTGCAGTTGCCGTTCCGTAACAGTATGACTTGTAGTTGCTTGCATCAAGCACATTGTCAGCATATTTACCGGACACCTTGACATTTGTCACGGAAACCGTCTTATTTGCGGCAGGCGAATAAGTGACTCGACCTACAAGGACTCCCGCATACTGTGTCAAAGTCGGAGTAATGACCACGTCGGCAGAACAGTCATCTATGACAGTCGATATCACATCTGTTCCTTCAATCTGTCCGACAAAGCCACCGATAAGGACATTGTTGTTGAACGTATTGCTTATACTTACCTTGCTGTCGCAACCTTTTATCTCGTTTGAATAACAGAAACCGACAAATCCTCCGATAGCAGTCTTGCTCGGATTCTTGGTGCATTTGTTATCTATGTTCCCGGACACGACACAGTCAGTGAACTTCACCAGGAGCAACTTGACCTTGTTCGGATCGTCCACATATCCGAGAAGACCGGCCATATAGACTCCGGAAGAACTGCTCGCATTATTAAGCAGATTTCCTGAACTGCTGCAATCAGTCATCGACAATGATGCATTCTGATTGACTCTTCCCACGAGTCCTCCAATGGCCATATTATAAGTCAGATCAGTCATATTCCTGACATCACCCGTATTTGTGGTCTGAGTCATGATGAAATCTTCCTCCTTCAGTGATACACATCCGACAGCACCGCCAAGACATGTCCAGTTGGCAACGGCGGCCTCATTGGTAACAGTTCCTTCATTCCGGCATCCGTCGATGCTGCCGGACGAATTGAAGAAGCCGCATATTCCTCCTATAAAGTTTGCGCCGGTACCGCCTGTCGCATCAGAGGCAACCTTTACAGAGCCTTTGTTGACCACATTCCTGAACGACGCAGTGCCGCTTACAAAGGCTGCAAGACTGGCTGCATACGTATTCTTATTCAGCGAACTTTCTGCTCCTATGGCTGTAAACGAGCATCCTTGACCAAATGTGAGGTCTGATACACTTCCTGCACCGACAACCCTCTGGAAGAATGCTGTAGCACCGGACTTTTCCATTACGAAATTGTCTATCACATGTCCGTTTCCTTCAAACGTGCCGGAAAATATCTTTGTCTCCCACTCAGCCGAAGCATCGAAGCCTGAACAGTCGATATCGTCCGTCAATACCACCAGGTCTCCATCTGACCAGGTAGCCTTGTTCCAGGCAAGAAGTTCCTTAAGTGTCGAAATTTCATAAATAGCCGAGACACCGACCTCTCTCTGAACGACCTTATGGGTAGCACTCGCGATATTGTCACCATAGACCAGAGTGATTTCAGCCTCCCTTTTCTCAGAAGAAGTATTCTCCGGCATGGTGTAGTAAAGTATTCCTGCATCAATTCTTACATTCTCCAGGAATTCATCGCCCGAAACCGAGTATGATATCTGATCCGCAAAATCCGCAAAGTTCATAAGACCGCCCTTCACTTCCTCAAAGCAATCCTTGGCAGCAGATCCGTACACGACATTGTCATCTATAAGGAGTTCACCAGGCTTGCTGCTCTGGACGACCTCGACCTCAGCAAGATATACATTCTGGTCGGCATCGTTGAACTGCAATGAAATCTTCGAATTTCTGGACTCCCCTGTTTCGTTTGCAGAGACATTGAACTCGACATCATATACATATTCCGACTCTCCTTGTCCGTTCTTGATCTCACATCCTGTTATCCACTGACCTGATGTCACAGGAGTATGCGACTCGACAAATGACGGTGGCAGATTGGATACAAGTTTTGCAACGACGCGGCCGGAACAGTTGGCGAGGTCGATGGAATCTTCATTCATGAACTTAAGTACGACTTTAGTCAGGGACGTCATCTGAGTCACAGGAATGGTCTTGCTTTCTCCACCACCGGAAATCACCATGTTGAAGGAGCGTTTGAACAGATTATTCGGTTCGAACTCGATGTCGACCATAGTAACACCTGTTCCAGAAGTCTGTCCCAGAGTAACCCAGTCGGTCCCCTCGTCAAGACTTATAGTCCAGTCTCCGGAAAAATATACCATGAAGGTATACTTGCCACCCTCATGCTTGACATCGATCTTTTCATAATCGAGTTCGAGTTCATTATATTCTTCCTCAAATTTCTCCTGACATGCCGGAAATGCCACAATGCCGGCGAAAAGGATAAGGATTAATTTATATATATTCTTCATAATTCATCATTTAAGGCCAGAGTTCTCATATTCCGGGTTATTCAGGGCATATCCGGACAATGCACACTGCTTGTCAGGTATAGGATAGTACCTGTGGCAAGGCTGTGCGGTATTCTTGATCTGGGCATTATACTTCTTGACCTCATCATACCATATACCCCATCGCACAAGGTCGAACTTTCTCATGAACTCACCGCCGAGTTCCCTGGCTCTTTCTGCGCGGAGGAAAGTCTTGAAGTCTTCATATCCGGTAAAGTCGGTATATGCGTCGACACCTGCTCTGGCACGCACCATATTAAGGTAGTACATACACTTGGCCGGATCGCTTTCAAGTTCTGCGTGACATTCTGCCATCATGAGAACAGCATCGGCATATCTGAAGATGCGGTAATTGTTGGAGTCGTATGTGTTTTCCATATCAGGACACCAGAATTTCGAGCCGGCCCAACCGATTCCCCAGGTCTTGGTCTCACCAAAGGTTCCTCCCGTCTGGAAATTACCCAAACCTACTGCATATTCGACTCTTCTGTCAATCTTCTTTCCTCTGATCTCCTTCTTGGCCCATGCCTCAAGATCAATCTTGGTGAGCCACCTCTCCCTTCCGTCAGAAGCCTTATAAGTAGCGGTCTGGTCATAGGTAAGAGGAAGCGGTTCAAACAGACATTTCGCACCGGACTCCGATGTAACCTTTCCGTACGCAGGACGGAACAGGGTGTAGTAGTCGGTAGCCCTGAGTGAGTTCCAGTTAGGGAGAGTCGTGCCGTATCCGGTCAGCCTGACGCCATCGAAAAGATCCTTCTCCCTGTCATATTTAGGCGTCATTATGGCAGCGACATTACCGTAGTATCTCACACCTTCGCGTGAATACTCATGCTGGATCTCAAAGATACTCTCAGCGGTGTTCTTATATCTCCATTGAACCTCATGCAAAGGATAACGCTCTTCTGTCAATTCGCCGTAAAGTTTCTCAAGGGAGTCGAGAGGGGCAAGTGCCTTTTCCCACTCCTGGCTCCACATCGCAAACTTCGCCATCAGCATGAGTCCGTGAGCATAACCGCTCCTGTTGTCCGGAGCCTCTCCTCCTCGCACCTTAAGTTTATTCTCTTCCGTGAAGTGAGGGATCGCATTGTCACGAAGATCCCTGTAGAGTCTCATTCTGACGGTATCTGCCGGAGTGCGGGGCAGGAAACGGATGCTGTCCTGCACCTGATAACTGTCAACCATACATGTATAATACGGCACACCGTCAAACATCGATGTCAGAATATAATAATACATGGCTCTCATGACGCGGCCCTCTGCTGCAAGAGGATTCTTCAGAGAATCGGCAATCGGAGCCGCATCTATGTTTGCAATAGCCTCATTGCAATACATGATGCCCTTGTAACCGTTCTCCCAAACCCTTGCACCGACCTGCGGCTTTGATGGAGACACATCAAGAGAAGAGTCTCCTGCTGACGAGGACGAACGCCAAAGGTCGCTGCATGCCTCCGTAGCAATCATGAAATCGGCCACATAGATATTGTTCAACGGAGCGTAACATGCATTCAGCGCAGCATGACACTGCTCCACATTTTTATAGAAGTTGTGCTTGTTCACAAAGAATGTGGGTTCCTCCTTCAGTGAACAGGATGCTGTAAGACAAAGAAGTGAAGCAAACAGCAGATTCTTTAATATTCTATTCATTTCCCTATCCTCCATTAATAACGAAGTTGAACACTGAAAAGCACCATCCTCGCCTTAGGATATGCACCCATATCCACGCGTCTTAACGTCTGGTTTTCGCTGTTTGTAGAAACATCCGGGTCAAAGCCGTTATATTTCGTCCACAATGCGAGATTGTCTCCCGTAAGGGTAAATGTCATATCCTTGAATGTATTGCCTCTCTTGAACGGCAGAGTATAAGAGACGCTTACTGTCTTGAGTCGCAGATATGAAGCATCATGAACCTGTCTTGAACTTGGCATAAGGTTATAGTCCTTGCCCGGTCTTGGATGCCAACTGTCAGGATTACGGACAGGGTGCCATGCATCGAGCATGTAACGGTACTGATTGGTTATGATACCACCGCCCATGAACAACTCTGACCAGTTGTAGATGCTGCCACCCAAAGAGTAGATGAAGTAAAGGGTGAACTTGAAATTCTTCCAGTGGAGGGTATTGTTCAGACCTCCGTAAAGGATAGGGTCTGAATTGCCCAGATAAAACAGGTCCTTTTCTGAAAGCACTCCGTTATTATCCCTGTCCACATACTTAGGAAGACCCAGAAGAGTCTTGACCGCATCATTGTTCTTCTTGTCAGCCAATGTGGAAGATACATAGGTACTTGACTCCTGATAATAATTCTTCAACTGTTCCTCATTCTGCCATGGACCGGCATATTTGAATCCCCACAGTGAGTTCAGCGGATAACCCTTCCTGTATCCATACATCATGTATTTGCTGTTACCCCAACTTTCAAGAGTGGCTACATAGTTTTCATGTCCGATATCCTCCACCATCTGACGGTTGTGAGAGATGGTGAACGTAGTGTTCCATGAAAAATCCTTCGTATCGATATTACGCGAATCTATCGTGAGTTCGACACCACTGTTGGTGGTCTTTCCGAGATTTGTAAATCTGCTGTTGAAACCTGTAGTCTGAGGCACCTGCACACTCAGAAGGAGATCCTTGGTATAGGAAGTATAAGCCTCCGCAGTGAACTTGAGTCTGCCGCCAAGCACAGAAAGGTCGATACCGAGATTGGCAAGGAAAGTCTTTTCCCATGTAAGGTCAGGATTGGCAATACGGTTGAGATAGTACGAAGCGGACTGGGTGCCGTCGAAGAGATAGCCACCGGTCGAACTTGTATAGGCCTCAAGAGAATTGTAGGTAGGGATGGCATCGTTTCCGGTAAGACCTGCACTGAGTCGGAACGAAAGTTCATCAATATCCTTGACCCTGCGGAGGAAATTCTCCTGCTTCATATTCCACTTGAATGCACCTGAAGGGAAGAAACCCCACTTGTGATTATCTGCAAAGTTGGAAGATCCGTCATACCTGCCGGTGAAAGTCAGATAATACTTGCTCTTATAGTTGTAGTTGAATCTGGCAAGCAGGGACTCACGGACAACCTTGGTATTGTATGAGGATGCAGTATAGTTCTCCTTCGAACCGATACCGTTCATATTGTTCCACTTGAGACCATCCACAAGAAGTCCCTTGGCATTGAGCGACAGGTCATTTGTAGACTCGTTTGACACAGTAAATCCGAGGAGGGCGTCAAGATTGTGTCCTCTGCTGAATTTCTTCTTGTAAGTTATCGTGTTTTCAGATGAGAACCTGTATGCGTCAGCCTCCTTACGATATGCCTCAGCACCCTCTCCCTCAACCTTTGCAGGAAGATAACTCGGGTAAAACCTATAGTCCTTGCGGCCATAAAGCATATACGTATTATGGCTTGTGATCACCATACCTTTTACAGGCATGATCTCAACGATGGCAGTATTGAAGGTGGTATGACGGTCCTGGATATTCTCGGTCATCTCGATGGTCTTCGCAGGGTTGTTAATATACATACCGTTCTCGAAGATCGGATTGTAGTTATCCTCCGGAGAGATCAGCGGAGAAAGGAATATCGCACCATTGTAGATGCTGTTTCCTCCTATTGCGGCCCTGTTCGGAAGTTGTCTCTGGTACGAGTATGAACCCCTGTAGGATACGGTCATCCATTTGAATATCTTGTAGGCAAGATTCAGACGCGCGGTCGCACGTGACATGCCGCTTCCCTTCACGACACCCTGCTGGTCCGTATATCCGAGTGCCGAGTAATAATGAAGTTTATTCTCCTTTCCGCTTATCGAGAAATTATAGTTCTGGTACAGCGCTACCCTTGTAATCTCATCGAGCCAGTTCGTACCAGCCCCGTATGCTGCAGGGTCGAACGCCGGATCATAGGCTGGAAGATTTCCATGTGACAGATGACCTCCGGCCGCATTGATGGACCTTCTGTATCGGATAAACTCTTCTGCATTCATAAGATCAAGAGAACGGGCAATCTTCGACGCACCGAACTGAGCCTTGAATGTGATGTTCGGCTTGGATGTGAATCCACCCTTTGTAGTGACCAATATGACACCATTGGAACCTCTGGAACCATAGATGGCAGTCGATGACGCATCCTTGAGCACAGAAATGTTGTCGATATCGTCAGGATTGATGTCATTCAGGTCGGACACGGCATCTACAACACCATCCACAACAATAAGGGGTTCGTTAGATGCTGTTATGGAACGTGTACCACGGATACGGATAGATGTCGCCGCACCAGGTTCACCTGTAGTCGACATTATGTCCACACCGGCAATACGTCCCTGAAGTGCCTGATCCACGGAAAGACCCGGAGACTCCTTGATATCAGACATCTTCACGCTTCCTACCGAACCGGTAAGATCACCTTTCTTTACTTCGCCATAACCGATCACGACCACCTCATTGAGGGAGTTGTTCGGATCCGGCACCATCTGCACCTTGATATCGGCCTTACCCTGAATATTCACATTCTGAGTAAGATAACCGAGGAAAGAGACCGAAACGGTCTGATCGTTTGACCTGACATCAAGTGTAAATACACCCTTGTCATCGGTCATTGCTCCACTCTTTCCATCCTGTGAAGCAACAACAGAGCCGATGAGAGGGACACCCATCTCATCGACTACCGTACCTGTAATCTTTCTGGTCTGAGCCGATGCCACACTTGCCGAAAGCAAGGTCAGCATCAAAGTCACGACCTTAAGAAATCTAGTCTGCATATTTAAGTTTTATTAGTTATTCTTAGGATACGCTGCTCCATAAGCAAAGCCTGAATAGTCTGTCTGAAGCACGTTACGCTCATAGACGATGGTCCTCGAAGCCGACGGTTTGTGGGTAGCCACTATCTTCCAGTCGGTTTCATTCGCAGGGTTTCCGCTTGGGGCGTCAATTACCCAGAAGTTGTCACTGTTCAACTTGTAGGCATTGCTGCCACCGCCGGGACAATCATGGAACATCCAACTGTAACCGAATGTACACTGGTCAAGTTGTCCTGAAAGCCTTGTCATCGGATAAGAAACACCGTCTTTCACAAACTCCACCGCCCAGTTGTCTGCATCAGCATTCCATACTCTGGCTATGAACTTACCTTTGAGATTGTTTCCCCAGTTGTAAGAGCCTGTAGAATGCAGAGATGAGCCACCGGCATTACCCGTCAATGAATTGTATGTCGCGTTTCCGTCATACACCCTCATCTGGAAGTCCATATCCGCTCCGACTGTCTTGTTGACACTTTCATAAAGTTTCTTTCCGTCAAACTTCATGAGTCCGTATCCGGCAGGCGAACCGTCCACAGAAAGGTTTGTGTTCCACCACATACCACCCATCATCTGGAGGTTATGCTCATAAACCTTGCTACCTCCGGCTGCTGTAACGCTGTGTTCGTGGTTACGGAGCCAATGGGCATGTCCTGAAACGATATGCACTTCATGGAATCTTGCCAACTCATTAAGTACATTCGTAAAATTCGTATAGGTTTCATATCCCATTATCGGAACGTGAACACAAAGGATCACAACCTTGTCCTGAGGATTTTCCACCAGATCCAGATCGGCCTTGAGCCACTGCACCTGTGGATTGGAGAAAGCAAAAGTAATATTGACACTATTGCTTCCGGCCCCAGTGACCTTCATGTTGTTCATCACGACGATATGCGCCTTGCCTATGTTCAGCGAATAGTCAGTCGGTCCGAAATTGTCCACAAATGTCTTTTCTGCAACATATGTTCTTGCAATATTGTCAGAAAATGATCCTGTATAGTTATTGAAATACTGCGCATCAAAATCATGATTTCCGATGCAATGCAGGAACGTATGCTTGCGTCCTCCTACAGTCTTGCCTGCGAGGGCATTCTTGAAAGGCTGCATCATGGACATATTGTCCGTCATCTGGTCGCCTGCAAGAATCGTAATGGATTCCGAGTAATCGCCAGTACAATAATCGTTCAGGGTAGAAATCATGTCAGGAAGGCTTCTGCCTGAGAACTTGCTCAGGTCTGAATCATTCGAAACATGGATGTCAGCAGCAACGGCAAGGGTAAACTTATCGCTTACCGAACTGCGAGGGGTCAACTGAAAATCGTTTATATATTTCTGCGACGTATTGCTATAATCTCCGTTTTTGTAATAGGCCGGGTGATTGTTACCATCCGTAGGGATTTCATACTCTGCGGGAACTGTGATATATACTGACCGGCAATCTTTATTGCCCTTTATCGCATATTCGCCATTCTGATCAGTCACAGTAAATGTGTAACCATCTGTCACCGGAACTCCGGCAATCGGCAGGCCGGTCACTGCATCAGTGACCGTTCCTACCAGATTATACTCCGGCCCAACGGAAGTTCAATTCG
>SUYY01000051.1 GCA_015060205.1 Bacteroidales bacterium | reverse complement strand
GGCATTTTGGTATACAGGTCCTTATGATTCTCGGGCTTTGTCATTTCCTCTGCATTCAGATGGCTGCATCCGGCAGGTATGATGATTCTGAATGCTACCCCTTTTTCTGTGTTGTAAGCTGATATCTTGCCGTGGTGAAGATCTGTCAGGAGTTTTGTAAGATGCAATCCTACACCGGAACCTACCTTGGCGTCCTTTATATCCACCTGATAGAATCTTTCAAATATCCTGTCCAGATGCTTTTCCTCGATCATGCTTCCCGAGTTTTCTATGGTGAACTCTACATATTCTTTTATTGAGTTGCCCAGCTCGCCAGTGTTTGTCTTAGACGAAGATACATTGATTGCGATTTCTCCATTTTCCGGAGTGTGCTTGAAGGCATTTGAAAGTACATTGAATATTATCTTGTCAAAATTGCCCTGGTCAATCCATAGGTTGGTTATCTCATTTTCGCTTTCAATGTGGAAATTGATATGACGACTTACTGCAAGGTTCTCAAAAGACTGCATGATGTCCTTGATGAAATACACAACATCTGTTTCCAGGAAATGCAGTTTCATCTGTCCGTTGTCTACTTTCCTCATATCAAGCAGCTGATTGACAAGTCTGAGGATTCTCAAGCTGTTACGGTACATCAGATTATAGAGGTTTTTCTGCTGTGGGTCCTGTTCGCTCTCCCTCATCTTCTTCAAAGGACTCATGACAAGTGTCAGAGGAGTGCGGATCTCATGGGAAATGTTAGTGAACATCTGAAGCTTCATTTCCTTGAGTTCTGATTCTTCCTGCTGAATCTTCAGGTCTCTTCGTCTTCTTCTGTATTCCAATAAAGCTAATGCTGCAAGTATTCCGACAATTATATAAGCTATCCATGCCCAAATGCTTAAATGCCATGGAGCCTGAATCCGGATTCCTACCTCCCTGTACGAATAATCATCCGGTTCCCCTTCGTAAAAGGCCTTTATCTTGAGCTTGTATCTTCCATGTGGCATGTTTGTATATGTAGCTGTGTTTGAACCTGGAAGCGTCCTGTTCCATGTCTTGTCAAGACCTTCCATCATATACTCATATACAATCTTTCGCGGATTAGTATATTCCAGCACAGAAAATTCAAGAGAAAATACCTTGGCTGTATTCGGAAGTTTTATCTGAGTAGCCTCTGTGATCTGTTTGTCAAGAATGTTGTCGCTGCCGAGCTGAGGGTCGTACATGATGTCGTTATTCATGACATTGAGGTTAGAGAGATATAAAGGCGGTACATTCTTGGACTTTATATCCACATTGTGCGGATTAAAGGATGTCAGTCCTTTAATGCCGCCGAAATAAAGCTTGCCGTCTTTGGCTTTGTATGTCGCTCTTGTATTGAATTCATTCTCCTGAAGTCCGTCGTGCTGGTAGAAATTCTTGAATTTTTTTGTCTTGAGATTGAACTGTGATAGTCCGTTGAGTGTTGACACCCAAAGACATCCGTTGGCGTCTTCAAGAATTCCGGTTACGGAATTGCATGCAAGTCCGTCTTCTTCAGTGTAGATGGCTTTTTTTCTGGTGCTTCGTTCCATACATACAAGACCTTCTCCTGTACCTATCCAGACATTGCCGTCGCTGCTTTCGTAAAAAGCATTTACCCTCATTGACTTGTCGCTGTCAAGATCATAACTGATCAGCCTGTCCACCTTACTGTCATATGCAAGAGGGCCGTTGTATGTTCCGACCCAAAGCAGACCTGAGCTGTCCAGATATAATGAACTCGTCCATTTATTTGAATCATCGTCCCATGATTTCAGAATTTTCTCTTCTTTAGTGTCGGCCGTGAAGAAACCGCTTCCATGAGTACCTATATAAAGAACATCATCGACAGTTGAATAAGCAAGACAGAAAATCTTTTCGGTTCCTAGGGTACGGCTGTCCTTGAAATGCCTGAATCCCGATGATTCTGTATAGGAATAAAGACCTCCCAGATATGTCGCAACCCAGAGCTTTCCCCGCTTATCCAGTGTAAGTGACATTATTGAGTTGTTTGACAGTCCGGAGTTGTCCATGGAGAAATTGCTTATGTTGTTGTTTCTGTCGACCATGTATACGCCGTTTCCGTCTGTTCCTATCCATAGGCATCCTCGTTCTGTGTCTTCAATGACAGATGTAATGCTCATCTTGGCTCCAAGATCGGTCTGTTCAAATCCGAACATGGATTTTGGAATGACCATAACACCGCTCTGAATAGCTCCTACCCAGACATTTCCCTGATTGTCTTCCATAAGGCTATGCACCTTCCACTTGGATGTGTCAAATGAAACATTTGGGAAACTGATGTCTTTGATTTCTTCTGTTTCTGCATCAAAAAGTTTAATTCCCAGATTTTCGATACCTACAAGATATGTGTGTGAGCCATAGTTAGGGGCAATGGTATTGGGAATCATTGCCATTATATGGTAATATTCGGATGGAGTCCTTTTTGTTCTTCTGATCTTGCCTTCCGATTCGTCAAAGATCACGACACCGCTGTTTGTTGTTCCGATTATGATGTTCCCTGTGATTTCGTCTTCTATGAAAGATGAGAATGTGTCCCGTGCTACACGTCTGGTCCATGGACCCCATATATCCTTCAGAGGTTCTCCGCTTTTGATGTCGATGACTGTCAGGCCTCCGTTGTTTGAAGTGATCCATAGTCTGTCCCTGCTGTCCTTATACATCTTGCTTATGAATTCGGATTCAAGGAGCTTGTTCATCGAATTCTGCAGCTCATGTTCGATTTTGAGCGTTTCAGGGTCAATTACATATATTCCGTGTCCTGATGTGCCGACAGCAATCTTGCGTGATTCGCCATGCGTGATTTCTGTGATGGACATGATGTGTTGGTCTGACTTGGGAACACTCCAGTCTTCCAGGTTGATCTTTGTGAATGAGTTGTAGTCTGTGTCGAATATCTGGAGTCCTGCTGATGTTCCAACCCAATATGTTCCGTTGCTGTCTTCAAATACAGTACATGTAACATTGCTGGCCAGAGAATTAGGATTGTTTCTGTCGTAATTGAATGTAGTGAACTTGATACCGTCAAATCTGGAAAGTCCGTTTTCTGTCGATATCCAGATAAACCCCTTGCTATCTTGGAAAATATCATGCGTGTGGCTGTTTGCAAGGCCGGATTCAGAAGTGTAGAGCCTTGCCATCTGGGCTTGAGATGTTAAGCTTATGGAAAGTGCGATAAGGGTAATCAGAAATCTTGGATGTATCATAATTTTGGTATGTTTCAGTATTGTCGGTTACAAAAGTAATAGAAAAATTCAATGTTTTAGTGTTTTTGAAACATTTTGGTTGAAAATAGTCCTGTTTGTTTCCGATTTGCACTCTTTTGTTTCAAATAATTCGCGTGGGGGGGGGATTCTACCTACATTTGTTTGATTAAATGATGAATGTAAGATAATTTACAAATAACCCTAATTATTAATTTAAACTAACCCGTAATGAAAACAAAACTAAATCGAAAGATTCCTGCGCTTGTTTTCTGTCTGTTGTTCAGCTGCGTCATGGCATCTGCACAGCAGTTTACAGCGAAGGGAGTTGTTGTGGACAGCAATGGCGAACCTGTCATTGGCGGTGGTGTGGCTCTTAAGAGCGACCCTACTGTGGGTACGGTTACCGATCTTGACGGTAATTTTGCACTCATGGTTCCTAATGACAATGCAGTACTGGTAGTTTCCTTCATCGGTATGGAGACCGTCGAGGTCCCGGCATCGAGGTCGGAGATGAGGATCGTCCTCAATGACGATGCCCTCATGCTTGAGGAAACCATCGTGGTCGGTTACGGTCAGCAGAAGAAGGCTTCTGTTGTCGGTGCCATCACTCAGACTACCGGTGAAGTCCTCGAGCGCTCTGCCGGAGTCACAAGTATCGGTGCTGCCCTTACAGGTAACCTTCCGGGAGTCGTGACTACGCAGAGTACCGGTATGCCTGGTGAGGAAGATCCGAAGATCACTATCCGTAGCGGCAGTTCATGGAATGGTAATGACCCGCTCGTTCTTGTCGATGGTATCGAACGCCCTATGGGTTCTGTAGATATTTCTTCTGTTGAGAGTATCTCGGTTCTTAAGGATGCTTCGGCAACAGCCGTCTATGGTGTGAAAGGTGCGAACGGCGTCATCCTCGTGACTACAAAGCGCGGTCAGGAAGGCAAGGCAAGAATCGATGTCGGTTTCAATGCTACAATGAAGGCTCCTTCAAAGCTTCCGAACAAGATGGATTCATATGATGCCTTGATGGCACGTAATGTTTCTCTTGAACACGAACTTCCTGTAACTGGTGAAGATTCCTGGGCTTATATAAGGCCACAGTCATTCATTGAAAACTACCGCAATCAGCTTACTCAGGAGCAGCGCGAGCGCTATCCGAATGTTGATTGGCAGGATGCGTTGTTCAATAAGTTTGCAATGTCATACAATGCGAATGTCAATGTAAGCGGAGGTACTAAGTTCGTGAAATATTTCGCTTCTGCGGATTATGTCAACGAAGGCGACCTTTTCAAAGTTTATCCGAATCATCGTGGATATGAGGCGGGATATGGCTATGACAGAGTCAATGTCCGTACTAATTTGGACTTCAGCATAACAAAGACGACTACCTTGAGGGTGAATCTTGCAGGTTCAAGCGCGAGAAGAACCTCTCCGTCATCTAATGCTCTCCAGAATAATGATGTATGGCAGATACAGCAGCAATGGGCTGGTGCATATAATATTGCACCGGATGTATTCTTGCCGCAGTATGAGGATGGCTCTTGGGGATACTACCCTCAGGTTTCCAATGTTACCAACTCTGCTCAGAATCTCTCAGTTGGAGGACGTTTTGAAGCTACTACCAATCGCGTCAACACTGACTTCACTCTCGAGCAGGATCTTGGTTTCATTACTGATGGTCTTAAACTTAGGGGTTTGGTGTCATGGGATAACCAGTTCGTTGAGACCAACCGTGGTATCACAGATATGTATAACGATCCTCAGCAGAAGTGGATTGATCCTATGACCGGACAGGTTTATCTCGCTCAGGAGTTTGATCCATATAATGGCTTTGATTATTCCGATCCTTTGAAGTGGGATATTAGTGCCGGTTCGGTAAGCGACTGGTCTACTCTCCGAAATCTGTATTATCAGGGTCAGATAAACTGGGCCCGTACATTTGCGGAAAAACATGATGTTACTGCGATGGGACTTTTCAGCCGTCAGGAGAATGCTACAGGATCTATGATCCCTATGTTCCGTGAAGACTGGGCGTTCCGTGTAACATACAGCTGGAACAATCGCTATTTCGCAGAGTATAACGGTGCTTATAACGGATCTGAGAAGTTTGCTGATGTAAACCGTTTTGCATTCTTCCAGTCAGGTGCTCTCGGCTGGATGGTCAGCGAGGAACCTTTCATGAAATGGCTTCGTGAAAAGAGGATTGTCGAAATGCTCAAGGTTCGTGCTTCATATGGACAGATCGGTGATGATAATGTAGGTCAGCGCTGGCTTTACATGTCACAGTGGGCATTCGGCGGAAAGTCGACAATGGACCTCAACCAAAGCCAGAGTATTTATGAGTGGTATAGGGAGTCGACAATCGGTAATCCGGATGTCAAGTGGGAGACTGTGACAAAGATGAATCTTGGTATAGACTACTCTATGTTCAAAGGTCTCATTGCCGGTAGTCTCGAATTCTTCCAGGACGACCGTAAGGATATTCTTGTGAGCGGTGGTTCGCGTGCAGTCCCTGGTTACTATGGAGCTACCCCTTCTACTGTCAATCTCGGTAGGGTGCGCTCGACTGGTTATGAACTTGAACTTCGTGTCAACAAACAGTTTGCAAATGGAATCCGTCTTTGGGGTAACTTCAATATGACGCATGCGGAGAATGTTGTTCTTCAGAAAGATGATGCTCCGCTTCTCCCTAATTACCAGAAAGAGGCTGGTTATGCTATCGGACAGTATAAGTCTCATATCGATGCCGGTTTCCTCCAGACTTGGGATGAGGTTTATGGCTCTCCTGCGCACGATACAAACGATGCTCAGAGGCTCCCGGGTGATTACTATATAGTAGATTTCAACGGTGATGGTATTGTTGACAGCAAAGACTCGGCTCCTGTCGGTTATACCGGTACCCCGCAGAATACATATAATGCTACCGTCGGATTTGAATGGAAAGGCTTCAGCGCATTCGCTCAGTTCTATGGTGTGACTAATGTTACTCGTGATGTTCCGCTTCATAGTTTCGGAAGCAAGCTGAATACTGTATATAATGTAGGTGAGTGGTGGTCTCCTCTTACTCCTGCAGCCGAAGTTGTTGTACCGGCTTTCAACAGGACTCCAAGTTATAATGATGCTACACAATACCTCTTTGACGGTTCTTATGTGCGTCTCAAGAATATTGAGGTGGCATATACCGTATATGGCGGATGGGTTAAGAAGATCGGTCTGGAGTCTATGAAGATCTATCTGAATGGTAACAACATCTGGCTTTGGACAAAGATGCCTGATGACCGCGAGTCTAACCTTAACGGTTATGGCGGAGGCGGTGGTGCTTATCCTACAGTAAGACGTTTCAACATTGGTATTAAACTCACTCTTTAATCGACGACAGCAATGAATAGAATATTCAATACTTTTATATGGCTGGGACTTGCCCTGTCTTTAGGATTGTCGGCAGTTTCATGCGAGAGCTATCTCGACAAGGAGCCTGATTCGACGGTTTCCGGTGAGACAGCCTTTGTGAACTTCAGAAATTTCCAAGGTTTCATCGAGGAAATATATAACTGTATTCCAGATAAGGAAAAATGTAACTGGTGCCCGTCTTGGAACTGGGGAGATGATGAGATCTTCAATCCTGAAGCTGATAACCGTATGACTCATCAGGCTGACCTGGGTAACTTCCGTTATATCTGGAATAACGCCAGTGGCGGAAACTGGATATATAAGCCGAACAGCAATCCGACATCTACCAACAAGTTCGATCATTCTCTTTGGGGACATGCATGGTATTGCATACGTAAGGCTAATGTCGGACTGGAAGCTCTTGAAAACGGCCTGATGGTATCAGGAACAGATGAGGAGAAGGATCTGATCGCCGGACAGCTCTATTTCTTCCGTGCATGGTGGCATTTTGAACTGATGTGCTGGTTCGGAGGCCTTCCTTATATAGATAAGGCTTTCACCCCTGAGGATGAACTTAAGCTTCCTCGCCTGTCTTTCCAGGAATGTGCAGACAAGGCTGCGGCAGACTTCCGTACCGCTGCTGATCTGCTCCCTATAAACTGGGATGATACAGCACCTGGTAAGGCTACTCAGGGAAAGAACATGCTCCGAATCAATAAGGTTATGGCCCTGGCTTATCTCGGTAAGTGCTATCTTTGGGCAGGTTCTCCTCTCATGGAGCATGGTGCTCAGTTAGGTGCTCTTGCAAACGGCAAGACATACGAGTACAATACGGATTATATGGCAAAGGCTGCTGAGGCTCTCGGTGAACTTCTTACCCTTGTGGAAAGCGGTCAGACTCAGTATGCTCTGGCTGAATATAATTTCTCAGACATCTATAATCATGAGAAGGCAGAAGAAGCGAAGACGCGCTTCTCTGACAATTTCTATACCCGTGGACAGAACTGGCTTATGCCAGGTACTACAGAGGCTATCTTCCGTGGACTCTCATCTGATTTTAATGGATCGCATTGGAATACTTCCAAGGTGTTCGGACCAAAGGTGGCAGGTCTTGTAGACCATGACAATGTCATTCACCAGCCTACAGCCAATGCTGTAAACATGTATGGTATGGCTAACGGCCTTCCTCTTGATGATCCTGAATCAGGTTTCGATCCTACACATCCTTTTAAGGATAGAGACCCTCGTTTCTATCATGATATCGTATTCGATGGTTTCCAGTATGTAAACGGTCAGCTCTCGGCTGCTCGTGAGCCTTATCGTTATTGCGAGCTTTTTACCGGTGGTAACATGCGTCCGATTGCTAACGGAAGCCGTACCGGATATTTCTGTCAGAAGCTTGTCCCTCATACATGTAATGAAGGTGACAGAGATTATGACTGGGGAAAGGCTGTTCACTGTTACCTTCCTTATATGCGTCTTGCAGATGTTTATCTCATGTATGCAGAGGCAACTGCAGCAATGACAGCAACATTCGGCAGAACCAACAAGGCTGACAACTGCAGTCTCACTTCTGAGGATGCTATTAATAAGGTTCGCACGCGTTGTGGCGCAGGTGAGGTGAATGCGAAGTTTACAGACAGGGACTATATGGATGAAATCCGTCGTGAGCGTGCGGTAGAGCTTATGTTCGAAGGACATCGTTTCAATGACCTTCAGCGCTGGCTTCTTTTGACAGAGGAACCTTACACCAGAAAGACTTCACAGGAATTCGACAGAGTTCATAATAGTGTCTGGTATATGGTGAACGATCCTAAAGATGCTCAGGTGTCAAACTGGAGAGAGGTCGAAATTCTTACCAGAGTATTTACAGCTAAGCATTACTGGTTCCCTCTGCCGGACAGCGAGGTTTATCTGTATGAAGATTTTCCTCAGAACCCTGGTTGGTAATATAAAGGAGACAGGTGTATAATTTAAATGAAATGAAAATGAAACACAATAAAGCAAGATTCATTCTATATGCAATGCTGCTCGCTTCTCCTTTTATGATGAGTGCGCAGACTGCCGAGAATGATACTACAGGCAACGATCCGCTTGTAAATGTCGCTTACCGTCAGGTGGCACAGAGCGACATCATCGGAAGCGTAGCTGTTCTTGATTATGAGAAGTTGACCGATAAGAACTACAATACATACAGCCTTGACAACATGCAGGCTTATGTCAGCGGTTTCAACGGTAACTCTTTCTGGGGAATGGATGCTGACAACGATCAGGGTTATCTCGTCCTTATCGACGGAGTTCCTCGTGCTGCCAATAACATTCTTCCGACTGAAATAGCTCAGGTTACATTTCTTAAGAGCGCACAGGCTGTGGTTCTTTACGGAAGCCGTGCTGCCAAGGGAGCAATCCTGATCACAACTAAGCGTGGTACCAATGATGGTCTCAGCGTAAGCGTTCGCGCTAATACTGGTGTGCATGTTGCAAAGGCGTTCCCAGAGTATGTAGGTGCAGCTGAGTATATGACTCTTTATAATGAGGCTCTCGCTAATGATGGCAATGGCCCACTTTATTCTGCTGAAGAAATCTATTACCATGGTGCAGGTCTGAATCCATACAGATACCCTGATATCAACTACTATTCTTCAGAGTATATCAACAAAGCATACAACCGTACAGATGTAACTGCTGAGATTTCCGGTGGTGGTGGAAGAGCACATTTCTACAGCAATGTAAGCTACTACAATCAGGGTGATTTTCTTAAGGTTGGTGAAGCGGCCAACAATAATACAAGCCGATTCAATGTGCGTGGTAATGTCGATGTACAGATCAATGACTTTATCAAGGCATATATCAATGCAAACACCACCTTCTATGACTCGAAGTCTGCGAAGGGAAATTATTGGGAAGCAGCAGCTACAATGCGTCCTAACTTCCCTCAGCATGCAAATGTCCTGATTCCTATAGATATGATCGATCCTAATGCTGTTACGGCATTGAATCTTATCAAGGCATCAGGAAACATCATTGACGGAAAATATTTCCTCGGCGGTACCAAGCAGAATATGACCAATGTATTTGCCGATATGTATGCTGCAGGAAGAAGCAAATGGACAAGCCGTCAGTTCCAGTTTGATGCAGGTGTCGAGATAGATTTGGGAAATGTTCTTAAGGGACTGACATTCAAGACTACCTATGCTGTTGATTTTGCTACTTCATATACCACATCATACGATAATGAGTATGCTGTATATACTCCGACATGGTCGAAGTATAACGGTGTAGAGTATATTACTGACCTTACCAAGGAGGGCCTTGACAAGAAGTCCGGTAACCAGAATATCAGCGGAAGTACTTCAAACATGACAATGCTTTGGAGCGGTCAGTTTAATTATGACCGTACCTTTGCAGGAAAGCATAATGTCAATGCGATGATTGTTGCAGGAGCTTTCCGCCAGACTTATTCAGGACAGTATCATCGCGTTGCTAATGCAAATATCGGTGTGATGGCTGCATATAATTATGATCATAGATATTATGTTGACTTCAGTGGCGCTTTTGTGCATTCTGCAAAGCTTGCTCCAGGTCATCGTCAGGCGTTCTCTCCTTCCCTTACATTTGGTTGGAAACTCAGCAATGAAACATTCCTGAAAGATGCTGATGGAGTTGATGACCTGACTGTTTCAGTTTCAGGAAGCGTTCTTAATCAGGATATTGACATCTCGAGTCATTATCTTTATGCTCCTACATGGGAGACTGACAGATGGGGCTACGGCTGGGCTGATGGTGAGGATTCTCAGTATACCGTTTCCACAAGAGGATCGAATGATATCCTGGATTTCATAAAGCGAAAGGAAATTTCTGCAAATGTGAAGGGTTCATTCTATGACAGGGCCCTTACAGTCGATGCAACATATTTTGTGAATTCAATGGAAGGTTATCTGATTGACAATACTACCACATGGCCTTCACACCTTGCAACAGGATATCCTGAGCAGTCTTTCATTCCTTGGTTGAACTATAATAACAACTGGCGTACCGGATTTGATATTGCTATCAATACTTACAGGAAGTTCGGAGACTGGGAATTCAATCTCGGAATGAACTGGACATACTACGATACAATGGCGTCAAAACGTGATGAAGTCTATAAGGATTACAGAAAGCGTGCTGGCAAGCCTCTTGACGGCATCTGGGGATATCAGAGTGCGGGACTTTTCAAGGATCAGGCTGATATTGATGCCTGGCATGAGCAGAACCTCGGTTCTACCGTCCGTCCTGGTGACATCAAATATATTGACCAGAATGGTGATGGCGTCATCAATACAGACGATCAGGTCTATCTTGGCAAAGGTGGTTGGTATGGCAGTCCTATAACATTTGGTCTTAACTTCTCAGTAAAGTATAAGAGCTTTACACTCTTTGCTCTTGCTACAGCAGGTATGGGTGCATACGGTGTCAAGAACAGTTCTTATTATTGGATTGACGATCAGGATAAGTATTCTGCAATTGTTCGTGACCGTTGGACTGAGGCTACTGCAGCTACTGCAACATACCCACGTCTGACAGTTACAGGAGGTGCAAATAACTTTGTGACATCAGACTTCTGGATGTACAGTACAGACCGCATCGACCTTGCGAAAGTTCAGTTGACATATGATATGCCTCAGTCAGTTCTTAGGAACAACAAGGTAATCAAGGGCTTCTCGGCTTATCTGAGCGGAAGCAACCTTCTTACCATTTCTCCTGAGTGGAAGCATATGATTACCAATGTTGGTTCTGCTCCACAGACCCGTTTCTACAATCTTGGAGTGAAACTCGTATTCTAACATTAAAACCAGAGAACAATGAAACTAAAGAATATTATAACATTTGTGGCTTTGGTAACCACATTCAGCGCATGTGACGATCTGTTCGATCCTGCGTTGGAAAATGCTCAGACCATCGATCAGGTCTTCCAGAATGCGACTAGTGCCCAAGGTATTCTTGGATACGCGTATGCTAATCTGCCTTTCGAGACCAAGAGTACTACAGATGTCGCTACGGATGATGCTGTTACAAATAATCTTGATAGCGGATATCGTGATATGGCATTGGGTTCTTGGACTTCCAACAATGATCCGATGTCTCAGTGGGTTGCCCGTAAGGCTACTATCCAGTATCTCAATATCTTCCTTGACAATGTGGACGAGGTGTTATGGTCACGTACTCCTCATATGCAGGAAATGTTCATGGACCATGTCCGTGGTGAGGCTTTAGCCCTCCGTGCGTTGAATATGTATTATCTGATCCGTAATCATGGTGGTTGGGTAGGAAGTGACCTCTTGGGAGTTCCGATTGTAAATGAACCGGAAGGTCCAGGTTCTGACTTCAATAGAGCTAGAGATACTTTTCAGGCTTGTGTGGAGCAGATATATGATGATGTTGATGCCGCCCTCGAACTTCTTCCACTTGAATATGTGGAGTTGAAGAATGATTCAGAAGTACCGGTCAAGTATAAGGAAGTAGGAGTTACTCTTGCTAAAGACTACAATATTGTATTCGGTGAAAGAATGAAAGGACGTATCAACGGTCAGATCGCCAAAGCTATCAAGGCCAAGACAGCCCTTCTGGCTTCCAGCCCAGCTTATGCTTCAGGCACATCTGTGACTTCTGAAGACGCTGCTGATCTTGCTGCTGAGGTTCTTGACTATATAGGTGGTGTTGCGGGTATGGATCCAAATGGTCATGTATGGTATATGCAGACTAAGGAGATTGATAACCTTGCCAGCGGTGCTAATCCTAAAGAGATCATCTGGAGAGGCAATAGGAATAAAGGAACAGAAGACTATGCTTTCGGAATCTCACAGGAGAAGGATAATTTCCCTCCGTCTCTCTATGGAAGCGGCCGTATCAATCCTACTCAGAACCTTGTGGATGCGTTCCCAATGGCAGACGGTACTCCTATCGATGCTGTCGGCAGCGGTTATGATAAGAATAATCCTTATGTAGACAGGGATCCTCGTTTCTATGATTATGTGCTTTATAATGGCAGTGCATATACAGCAGATGACAAGGGTAATCCGGTACAGATCATTACAGGATCGTATGGCTCTGACGACAACGGTCTCAATAAGGTCGGTGGCAAGTCTACCCGTACAGGTTACTATCTTCGCAAGCTGATGCGTGAGGATTGCAACCCTAATCCGTCTGCGACAAATGCTCAGTATCATTACCCGGTTTATATCCGTTATACTGAAATTTTCCTTGCATATGCAGAAGCTGCAAATGAGGCATGGGGACCTACCGGAACAGGTACTCACGGCTACAGTGCATATGATGTAATCAAAGCCCTTCATGACCGTGCAGGTGTAGGCAACGATTATCTGGACAGCATTTCAGGAAATAAGGAGAAGATGCGTGAACTCATTCGTAATGAGCGTCGTATTGAACTTTGCTTCGAGAACCACCGATTCTGGGATATGAGACGTTGGAAACTCAATCTTAATGAGCCTGTTAAGGGTATGAATGTTACTCAGCAGGGAGGAGCGCTTAAGTACAATGTGATCGATGTTGAGAATCGCAACTATAAGGATTATATGTATTACGGTCCTATCCCATATGCTGAAGTTCAGAAGTGGAGTAACCTTGATCAGAATACAGGTTGGAATTAGTGTTTAGACATTAAAAACGGAATATTATGAAATTAAGAAATATTATTTGGGTCTTGTCTGCCGGAATTGTGATGTTCTGTCTGGCCTCATGTCATAATAAGGAAGCTCTTTTCCCGGATTATGATGGTGGCATATCGGCATATTTCGCATATCAATATCCGGTCAGAACCATAGTTCTTGGTGATTCTGAGACATTTGATAACTCTCTGGATAATCAGGGTAAATGCATTATCTATGGTACAATGGGTGGTGCCTATAAGGGCAAGGACATTGTTATAGATATTGATGTGGATAACACTTTGACAGAAAATCTCTATTTTGCAGATGGTTCCCCTGTAAAGGCTATGCCTGAAGCATATTACAGTCTTTCAGACGATCAGCTCATATATGGTGGTAATCATATGGGAGGAGTTGAGGTTCAACTCAAAGATGCTTTCTTTGAAGATCCTGAAGCCATCAAGAATACTTATGTGATTCCTGTGGTGATGACTGACATAGTTAAAGGAGCCGACAGGATTCTTGCAGGAACGCCTGTAATCGAAAATGAAACACCATCACGTACAAATTCAGATAGGTGGAGTGTCACTCCAAAGGATTATACTTTGTATTGTGTCAAGTATGTCAATCAGTGGGATGGAAGCTGGCTTCGTCGCGGTAAGGACATTGTGACCGGACTTGATGCAGGAACATATTACCGTCATAAGCCACATGTGGAGAATGATGAAGTCTGCTTCCTTGAGACCGAATCATTGACTTCTGTAGTCATGCCTGTGGAAACAAGCAGATCTTACAAGAAATACACTGAGGGTTATGCTCTAAAGATGGTCAATGCCGAGGCAAAGCCGAATGCTTGGGAGGCTCAGGTATGGTATGAGATGGTCAATGTCCCTAAAACAGACAGCAAGCCTGCTAAAAGGGATACTTTGAAGCAAGGTACAACATATGTGCTTTCCGGAATGATTAAGGCGACATCGGATTATAATATGGAAGTGTTCCTTCAGTCTACTGATTATGACGACCAGGTAATGGGATGGGATAATGACAATAATCCTGACACTCCGAATAAACCGTTTGTCATACCTGCTTCTACTGAATGGACATCTTTCGAACTTGATCTGGTTGTTCCAAAGTTTGAAGGTAAAGATAAGGCAAAGATCAGTTTCAATAAACTTACCTTCAACTTCGGTAATTTTTCCGGAACGATTTATCTTGATAATCTTTCTCTTGTCACTAAGGGTGTCGACGAGGCCAATAAGATCTATAACAGTGATTTTGAGGCTGAAGGTCTCGTAATTGATGAACTTAAGACAGGATGGCATAGCTGGAGCAATCTTGAATCCCGCTCAGCATTAGGAGAAGGTGTGACTAAGGTCGATACTATTGTTGAACCTTTGAAATGTGATCTCCTTCTTGATTTCGCTGCTGACGGAAAGTGTACGATATCATCTCTGACTCCTGAGTTCCCGGCTTCCGGTTCAGGTGAGTTCATAAAGGATGGTGCTCCTTTGGCATGGGGCAATAAGGATCGTGACCTCATCCGTCTTTCATATAACATCAAGTTCGCTGAGTATAAGACTTTTGAGACAACAGATACTCTTGTATCTCGCAGCAGGGAAATCAAGCAGGAGCTCTTTGTTCCGACTTATAAGGAGTAACTAATTAAATGAGATTGATATGAAATATTATACTAAGATATTATTTCTAGCTGCAGTTTTTACAGGACTGGTCTCTTGTGCAGTGCACGAGATCGAGGAGTTTCCTGTGGAAAAACCGGCAAATCTTGAGCAGTATGAGTACCTCAATGAGTATGATGTACTGAAGAGTTATGTTGACAGGACTGCATATCCTAATTTCAAGTTGGGAGCCGGTGTCACTGCAAACAAGTTTGTTGAGCATGGTCAGGAGTACCTGATGGCTACAACTAATTTTGATGAAGTTACTCCTGGTAATGCCATGAAGCATGCATCTATTGTAGATGACAATGGAAAAATGGATTTCTCTCTTGTCAAGAACTTTGTAGATAAGGCTTTGGATGCTGGAATTACTGTATACGGACACACTCTTGCATGGCATTCTCAGCAGAATCTTAAATTCCTGAATACTCAGATTGCTAACAAGAAGGTTGAAACTGCAGAACAGGCAGTTCCGAGAATGAAGAGGCCTGCACCTATATACAAAGCCCCTTCTAAGAAGGTTCCATTGCTGGAGCTTGATTTTGAGGATGGAAATGTAGTTTTCAACGGTTGGGGAAATAACTCGACCAGAGAAGTCGTTGATGGTGCACTTAAGTTGACTAACCCTTCGGCAGTGAATCCATGGGAAGCTCAGATTGCTTATGATGTGGCAGAACCATTTGCAGTACAGCAGACCTATAAACTCAAGTTCAAGGTCAAAGGTTCTGCTGCGGGATCCATCAGTGCCGGTTTCCAGATAACCGATGGTTATAAGTCAGCTGGTGAATTCGGAAGTGCAGAGTTCGATACTACATGGAAGACTGTCGAATTATCATGTACTACTACGGCAGAGGGAGCTACTCGTCTGATCTTCAGTTTCGGTCAGTTTGCAGGTGATATCTACATTGATGACTTTGAATTCTCAATTATTGAAGCAGTTCCTGTAAAGGAGATTCTCAAGACTGATTTCAGTGATGGAAAAATGGTTTTCAACGGATGGGGAAACAACTCGACCAGAGAAATCGTAGATGGTGCCCTTAAGTTGACAAACCCTTCAGCAGTTAACCCTTGGGAAGCTCAGATGGCATATGATGTGGCTGAACCATTTGAAGCGGACAAGACATATTATCTCAGCTTTAAAGTAAAGGGATCTTCTGCAGGATCCATCAGTGCCGGTTTCCAGATAACAGATGGCTATAAGTCGGCAGGAGAATTCGGCAGTGCCGAGTTTGATACTGAGTGGAAGACTGTTGAATTGTCATGCAAGTGTAATGCTGAAGGGGCCACACGTCTGATCTTCAGTTTCGGCCAGTTTGCCGGAGATATTTACATTGATGACTTTGAATTCCTGGTAGAAGCACCGAAGGAGGATGAGTCGGTTGAGGTCGAGGTGGATCTGCTTAATATGAACTTCGATGATGGCAGTTACCTCGGAGGCTGGGGTGGAACACAGCCGGTATTTGGTAATGAAGACGGTGCGATGAAGATAACAAACCCTAAAACCGGTGGTTATTGGGAAGGTCAGTTTGCAAAAGATTTTGCAGAACCTTTCGAAAATGGTACGACATACAAATTATCTTATAAGGTCAAGGCTTCAGGTACAGGTACTCTTCGTGCCGGTTTCCAGATAACCGATGGCTATAAGTCAGCTGGTGATTTCCCTAATACTGAGTTTGGAACAGAATGGCAGGAAGTTGAGCTCTCATGCACATGTAATGCTGATGGTGCTACACGTCTTGTTTTCAGCTTCGGTGACTTTGCCGGTGACATCTATATTGATGACCTTCGCCTCTGGACAGTTAAGGTGATTAGTTCGACCGTTCCACAGACTCCGGAAGAGAAGAAGGATACTCTTACAAAGGCTATGGATAAATGGATTAAAGGCATGATGGAAGCCACGGCAGGTAAGGTTGTTTCATGGGATGCTGTCAATGAGGCAGTTTCAGGTGTAGATGGAGATGGAGATGGATATTATGATCTTCAGTCTGTGAAAAATGTTTCGGCAGATGATGCTAAGAACAACTTCTATTGGCAGGATTACCTTGGAAGCGAAGATTATGTACGTATCGTAGTTTCTAAAGCTCGTCAATATTTCGAGGAGTTCGGTGGCAATCCGGCAGACCTGAAGCTCTTTATCAATGACTACAACCTAGAGTCTGACTGGGATGATAACAAGAAGCTCAAGAGTCTGATTCATTGGATTGAGATTTGGGAGGCTGATGGTGAAACCATAATCGATGGTATTGGCACCCAGATGCATATTTCATGCTATGAGAATGTAGCTGTCCAGAAGAGCAAGGAAGACCATGTGGTGAAGATGCTTGAACTAATGGTTGCAACCGGTAAGCTTGTGAAGATTTCCGAACTCGATATGGGCTATGTTGATGCAGATGGTAATACGGTTCCTGCTTCCAATATGACTGAGGCACAGCATCTTAAGATGGCTGAGTTCTATAAGTTCATTGTGAAGTCATACCTTGAGATTGTTCCACCTGCACAGCAGTATGGTATAACCCAGTGGTGCACTTCTGATCCGGGTGGTGCTCTTGGTAGTGGTTGGAGAGGCGGCGAGCCTGTAGGTCTATGGGATCAGAACTACAACCGCAAGCACACTTACGCTGGCTTTGCAGCTGGTCTTAAGGGTGAGTAAACCAAGCGGAAATCTATGATTCCATAATATCAATCAGGGTGGCTGAATTCAGCCACCCTGATTTGTAACATACTCAAGGTAAAATTGGGTAATGTTGCCAAAAACGGTTGGTGACATTGAATAAAAAGAAAGGAAAGTAGGTAGAACCGCAGCACGTAGTTCGGACTACTTTCCTTTCTTTTTATTGTCCTCATTACGGAAGTAAAGATACC
>SUYY01000050.1 GCA_015060205.1 Bacteroidales bacterium | reverse complement strand
AAGGCAAGGACAAGAGGATGGAAATAATCACATCCCGCCAGAAGACCGGGCAGCATCCTGACGGATCAGATTATGAGATAACCTGCATTCCGACGGGCGGAATGTCCGTACCTGAGGGAAGTTCAAGACGCCAGTATATTAACTACATGAGCGTCAACAACTGGAAACCTACAGGCGAAAACGACTACTGGACATGCAATTACAGCGAAATCGTATATTCTGATGACTTCGGTGACACATGGACACGCTCGGGAGTCAAATGGGACGGAAAGAGCAACTTCGTGCAGATTGCATACGAAGTCCACGAAGGTACTGTATATATGTGGGGAACCAAGTCCGGAAGACATGAAAAGGTGCATGTGGCCCGTGTGGCACAGGACAAGGTTCTGGATAAAAGCGAGTACGAATACTGGAACGGCAAGGCATGGGTGAAGGACGAGAGTCAGGCCGCCCCGGTGACCAACGGTCATGTCTCCGAATTTTCAGTCCGATATAACAGTTACTATAAAAGATGGATAATGCTGTATCTGTCTGTGAACCAGCGCAAACTCGTCTACCGCGACGCCGCATCTCCTGAAGGCGAATGGAGCGGCGAAAAGATCATCCTCAACGGCACCTACGGTCCTTCAATCCATCCATGGTTCTGCGACGGAAGGGATTTCTGGTTTGTATCGTCCACCGTCACATCTGATGCTACCGTGACATATGACACCTGGCATATATTCCTCTATCATGCAAAACTGAGGGCGGATGCCGACGGATTCAATATGGTGTGGGAAGGCGATTTCGAGAACGAACCTGCAGAAAGCATCAATTACAAGACATTGTGGGAAGCGCCTCATGCCTCCACTTCATACGATGCACACGGAGGAAAGGTATCCTGCAAACTGACAAACAAGGAAGAAGGAGTCTGGAAAGACGCCTGCACCCAGAAGATCGTCGTCCACAAGAACACAGACTATGTCATCACAGGATATGCAAAATCAAGCCTCACAGGCTATGAAAAGGCATATCTCGGAGCAAGACTTCCCGAAGGCGGTGTAAAGGACAAGGCAATTCCTCTGAATCCGGACCAGTGGACAGAGATACGGGTGGAATTCAACTCAGGCGACAACACCGAGATAGAACTATTCTTCGGAGCGTGGGGACACGCAGGTCTTACCGTGAACATTGACGACATTCATATGACTCCCGTCAAGGGCAAATAAACAATATCGGATCTTTGTATTCTTCCTGCACATCTTCAAGTTTCGCGTGCATATGTTCGCGGACTGAAGCGTAGGAGGGATCGTCATAGACATTGTTCATCTCCTGCGGGTCTGCCTTCAGGTCATACATTTCCCACTGATCGATATCATTATAGAAATGGATGAGTTTGAAGTCCTTGGTGCGGATACCGTAATGGCGTTTCACCGAATGTTCTGCAGGATACTCATAATAGTGGTAATATGCGGCATCACGCCAGCCGGAAGGAATATGCCCTTTGAGAAGGCGGCGAAGGGAGCGTCCCTGGATGTCTGACGGGATATCGACTCCTGCATAATCAAGAAATGTAGGTGCGAAATCAATGTTCATGCATATGGCGTCTGAGATGCTTCCACGCCCGATTTCTTTGGGATATCGTATCATCACGGGCATTCTCTGACATTGCTCATACATGAACCGCTTGTCAAACCATCCATGTTCTCCAAGGAAGAAACCCTGATCTGAAGTATATATGACGATGGTGTTGTCCAGTTTTCCGGACTTTTCGAGATAGTCGAGCAAGGTGCCGACACTTTCATCCACACTTTTTGCCGTAGCGAGATAATCACGGATATATTGCTGATATTTCCATCTTGTCAGGGTGTCACCCTTGAGATTTCCGCTGCGGTACTGCCTGATGCGAGGGGCATAGACACTATCCCATTTATGCCGGACCTCCTCAGGCATACGCATATACACATCGCGAAGGCTATTTTCTGTGGAAAGGATTTCCTCCCTTGTGAGCAACTTCAGGTCCCAGTCTTCAGTCATAGTACCGGCTATGGACATATCCTGGTTGCGGGCGGCGTCTCCCCTTCCCATATAATCGTCGAGGAGAGTCGGAGGCTCGGGAAATACCGTATCTTCATATATGCCCAGATGTCTTGGAGCAGGCATCCAGTTGCGGTGAGGAGCCTTATGGTGACACATAAGCATGAAAGGTCCTTCGGCGGAATCCATGAATTCGATTGCCTTGCGGGTTATTATGTCGGTGACATATCCTTCCTCGACGATATCACGCCCGTTCTCCTTGAAGTCAGGGTTGTAATAGTCACCCTGCTCCTTCTGCCCGGAAAGTATGCTCCAGTGGTCGAAGCCTTGAGGCTGCGAGATAAGATGCCAC
Source organism: Bacteroidales bacterium (assembly GCA_015060205.1). Lineage (GTDB taxonomy): Bacteria > Bacteroidota > Bacteroidia > Bacteroidales > UBA932 > Cryptobacteroides. Next base: position 15,922 of record SUYY01000050.1, on the reverse strand, counting down.
TTTCCCACGATTCCTGTCGTATATCCCGCGTCCTGAAGGAGTTTCGGAAATGTCTGCTGACTGCCGTCAAAAGTACTGGAATTATCCTTGAATCCGTTTTCGTGGCTGAACTTGCCTGTGAGTATACATGCTCGGGAGGGTCCTGAAAGTGCATTCACAGCATAACAGTTGTCAAGGCGTATTCCTTCCCGGGCCAGACGGTCCAGATTCGGGGTGTCGGTGAGATTGCCACCATAACAGGAAATTGCCTGAGTGGTGTGGTCGTCAGTCATGATGAAGAGGATATTCGGACGGTCCTCAGACACAAGACCGCCACAGGCCGAAAGACCTGCAGCGGCAAGCGGTAATGTAATTTTTTTCATATTATGAGAAGTTGCAAACCCGAATCTGCCACTTCACACATCATGCCATTTATCTCATACTCACAAGGTCGGCCAGAACTATCGCAGCCATTGCCTCCACAACCACCGGTGCTCTGAGAGCAAAGCATGCATCGTGACGTCCGGGAACTTCCAGGACATCCATCTCACCTTTGACGAAATTGTAGGTCTGCTGTCCTTTCCTTATGCTGGATGTAGGCTTGAATGCCACACGGAAAGATATGGGAGCGCCGTTTGTGATGCCTCCGTTGATTCCTCCGGCACCATTTTTCGACGGTCTTCCATCCTCCTGTATAGGATCGTTATGCTCTGAACCCTTCATTGAAGCGGCCTTGAATCCGTCACCGAACTCTATGCCCCTGACTCCAGGGATGGCGAACACAGCATGGGCTATCTGCGACTCGACACTATCCCAGAACGGTTCTCCATAGCCGGGATCGATGGAAGGAACCCGGCACTCGACTATTGCACCGAGACTGTCACCTTCCCTGACGACATCATCTATCGCCTGACGCCATACCTGAGGCATTTCTCCTTCCGGAACATCTGACGGGCGTGGAATGCCCCCAAGTTCGATAATGCCAGCATGTACTTCATTGCAAGGGGTCTCGTCCAGAATGGTAAGGTCGGCAAGCATCTTCTTTGCCACTGTTCCTGCCGCTACGACAGGAAGAGTAAGCCTTCCGGAAAAATGTCCTCCTCCTCTCGGATCCTGGCAGTCGTCCCATTTGAGTGCGGCCGTAAGGTCTGCATGTCCGGGACGCGGCATTGCAGAAAACAGGCTATAGTCAGAAGAATGGGTGTTGGTGTTCCTGAACACTATCGTCAGAGGCGCACCTGTAGTGTGACCCTCGAAGACTCCGCTCACAATGGACGGAATGTCCGCCTCAATACGCGGTGTAGTGCCTTTAGCACCGCTTTTACGCCTTAGGATATCGCTTTCGAAGTCCTGCTCGGACAATTCCAGACCTGCAGGCACTCCGTCGAGCACAACACCGATCATTTCACCGTGGGATTCGCCGAATATCGAAACCCTGAATTTTCTTCCGATTGTATTCATCTTGCAAGCATGTCAAATATTTCATGAAACTGTGGGAAGGACTTTCCTACACAAGCCTCGTCGTCTATGATTATAGGGCTGTCGGCACCGAGGGAAGCCACCTTGAGAGCCATTACCATACGGTGGTCATGACGGGAGGTATATTCTCCTCCTTTCAGCAGACCCGGAGAGTCACCTCGAGCGTCCGTATTGTCACCTCGAGCGCAGTCGAGACATCCCCCCTTATGACCTAGCAGCCTCCTGGTCAGACTATGTCCCTCGATTACCATCTCATCCCCTTCAATCTCCACCTTGACTCCCATCCCGGTGAGCATTTCCACTATCGCCTGCGCCCTGTCGCTTTCCTTGTTGGCAAGGCGGCCCACACCTGCGAGCCTGCTCGTTCCCTGACAGAATGCCGCAAGTACGGATATTATCGGAAACAGGTCCGGACAATTGGAGGCGTCCACGCTGAATGATTTCAGAGGGGCACGCTGAACGGTTATATCACCTCTGTCACCATCCGTCTGTGAAAGACTCGCACCGGCATCCATAAGTATATCCATGATGCACAGGTCCGCCTGGAGAGATGTGGTGTCCAGCCCCTTGATCTGCGCCTTTCCGAATATAGCACCGGCCACAAGGAAGTTGGCCGCGGCACTCCAGTCCCCTTCGAGGTCAATGTCGGCAGCGTTGAATTTCTGTCCTCCCTTTATCTTGAACACCATCTCCGTACATAGAGACCAGTCACCGTTGGATTCGAGGAAATCACGCCCTCCGAGCATCTCATTGCCGGTCTTGATTCCGAACTTCTTGAGAATCTCAAGGGTGATGAACATATATGGTATGCTCTTCGGTTCATGTACTATCACTGTCGAGTTCCTTTCGGCAAACGGAAGAGCCATCAAGAGTCCTGAGATAAGTTGAGACCCGTGTTTTCCCGATATATCGGTACGTCCCGGCTTGAGAGGGCCTTTTACCGTGAGTGGGACACGAAGGACTTCAGAGTCCTGCCCGGATGAAGTGGAAGACGGGCACGATGATTCAACTGCAAATATGTCAAGTATCTCCTTGGCTCCGGTAAGAGGACGGCCCAGAAGGGTCTTTTCTCCGGTGAACGTCACAGGATTACCTGATATCTGAGCCATGAGAGGAATCATCACACGTGTCAGGAGTCCTGATTCACCCACATGAAGTTCAGTAGCGTCCAGACATCCGGCCGATGCTGATATTCCCTTGATTGTCAAGGTCGTGCCATCTCTCTTTACATCCGCACCAAGAGCCTGCGCCACCTTGATTGCAGACTCGTTGTCTCCGCAAGGAGTATATCCCTTGAGATGCGATTCGCCGTCTGCAAGGGCTGCCGCTATGATGGCCCGCTGTGCATAACTCTTTGAGACCGGCATCATCAATGATTCCGCATCGACAAACCTGTAGCCGCCATAGACGGCAGAGGCCATCTCCTTGCAAGGCCATTGCCCGGGCGCAGCAGCCTCCTGTTCGGAAAGGGCGGCATATGTATACGGAGCACCATATTTCAGGCAATCGATACGGGAAGATCGACCTTCCTCTCCCATACAGAATGCGACAAGACCTCCGTCAGCAAGCGCTTCCACGCCATTGTCCGCTTCACTCCTGCACCATTCGTAAAGGGACATAACCCTGTCCACATCATCCTGAGAATGTGCAGTAGTGACAAGTTTCACAAGGTCTGCCCCATGATATCGGCATTTCTCCACCATATGACGCAGATCCTCCACTGAAGCGGTTCCTTCGAAATCGTGATATGAGCGGATGAACACCGTTCCGCTTTCATGTGCGGCATTCCTTATCCTCTTGGACATCTGCTTCTGCACCTCCATCTCGATATCGACATATCTCGCACCCGCCTCTATAGCCCTGAGAAGACGTCTTTCAGCAATCTGCATGGCCTTTATCTCGCGGCTCTGCTCAGACAATGCCGGATCCTGCAGGGACGGTTCTCCTGCCATCACATCTGCAATGCGGCAGGTGGCCACCAGAGGTACATCCGATGAGAACACCTCGTCGATATCCTTCATCGACAGGTCACAACTGTCAAGTCGGATTTCTGCCATTTCACAGGACTCCAGGGCTTCCAATATACCCTTGAGGTCCTTGTTTATTATTGTCGTACAAATCATAGTCCTTGAATTTTATGTCTGACGTGAGGCTACGCCATCAGTTCAACCACCTGTTCCACAGTCAGGTCGACGATGCGCACATCTCCAACGGATGCCGGAAGTACAAAATGCACCTTGCCGGCCTCGGCCTTCTTGTCCTTCTTCATGACTTCCGCCATATCCCCGATACGGAACGGGCAGTTGACCGGCAGTCCTATCGAAAGGAAATCATCAACCAACCGCTTGTGAAGGTCGTAGTCACATATTTCCCTCCACTGTCCGTCGATTCTTGCATATCTTTCCGACAACTCCGCAGCGAGCACAATACCCATCGCCACCGCCTCTCCATGGGTCACATCGTATGCATCTGACCTGCGCTGGGCAAGGGTTTCGATCGCATGGGCGAATGTATGTCCGAGATTCAGTTTCCTGCGCTCATCCCTTTCGAACTGGTCGCGGGATACCACTCCGGCCTTCACCTTTGCCGCCTCGCATATCAGTTTGAGAAGTTCTCCCGAATATTTTTCCACGCATTCCTGCCATGACTCCACATCGTCCTCCCCCGCTGAAACCCTGCTGCAATGCTCCATGTTCATATCGGAAAGCAGTCCGACGGCATCGTAGTAATTCTCGTTGTCCTCGATGATGAATGTCTTGAGCAGTTCAGCCACTCCGGAGAGAAAATCCCTTTCAGACAGGCTCACAAGCAATTGCGGACACAGATATGTGAACTCTGGCTGACGGATGACCCCCAGAATGTTCTTATACCTTTCGAAATTGACCCCTGTCTTGCCTCCGATCGCTGCATCCACCTGCGAAAGCAGGGTCGTAGGAACATAGGCAAACCTCACTCCCCTCTTGTATATCGACGCTGCAAAGCCCACCATGTCCGATGTAATGCCGCCGCCGACCGCCAGTATGAGAGCATCCCTGTCTGCACCCTGCTCCAGAAGCCACGAACAAATGGACATTACCGTATCCATGGTCTTGGTGTCCTCATGCGCCTCCACCAGCATCCCCGGTATGGACCTGGCATTGAGGATGTCCGCGAAAGTCTCTGAAGCGGGACAGCACATGGCCACATTCCTGTCCATTACGACATAGACCCTGCTGTACGCACCAAGCGCCTGAGAGAGTCCCTCCAATCCGTTATCCACAAGAATGCGGCTTATTACTTTTTTACCCGAAAAAATATTTATCTGCTCCATGGCTCTGAAAAATAAGTCACAAATTTAAAAAAATTATCCTTGAAAAGGTCCTTTCCAAGGATAATGATATGATGAAGTTGATACTTAAAGTGTAAATCTGAGTCCGAATGTGAAATTTCGGCCGAAGCCCCAGTAGCCTCTGAATGTATCCAGATCATGGGATGCTCCGTCCTTTCCACGTTCTATATACATGGTATCCAGAAGATTGGCTCCGGTAATATAGACGGTCAGACGGCATCGGTCCCGATTTGCCGACTGTGAGCGCGACAGAGTTCCTGTCCAGCGGAGAGTTGCTCCCAGAAGATGATATGAAGGTATACGGTATGCAGGAGCGCGGTCGTCGGATGAAGTTCGGGTCACCGGATCGAATTCCGCATACATCCTGTCATTGAACTGCCAGTCTGCATCTATCCCGAATCCTCCCGGAATGGAGAACTGCGCGGATGCACCCACCTGGGTCTGAGGTGCTCCACCCACCGGAAGTCCGTCCGAATAGACACCCACCGTACCGACCTGATTGTACGAATAGTTGTCGTATATGATGGCCTCCACATCGTTCTTCCACCTCCAGTCGCCCAAAGAAGCGAAGGCCGAGAGCCTCACCCAGTCGGCAGGGCGGCAGAAGGCATCCGCCTCCACACCATAATGCAGGGCATCAAGACCTGTAACCATATATTTCGTAACACCTATCGCATCGGCCTGCTTATAAGGGTTGGACATCATGGACCTGTTTTTCCAATATGCGGCATATCCTGTCACTTCCACACCTCCGCGGCTCCATGTGAAGCGGTAGCCGAGTTCACCGAGGGTATTACGCTCGTTCCTTACATTTTCAGTAATCTCGTTATTTCCGGAAGAGAACCATACGCTCGGGTACGGCAGACGGCTGTACCAACCGCCATTGAGGTATATGCTATGGCCATATGAGGGTTTCCAGAGCATTCCGCCTTTGACGCTTGCGCCAAGACCCTTCGCCGTATCACTCCATATGTCGGATCCTGTATAATTGTACTTGTCCCACCTGCGGTTGACGCTTCCGAAGCCGGAAAGACCGATATTGGCGGTGAACTTCTCAGCCTGATATGAAGCAGTAAGGTAGAGGGTTCCGTGGTGGGTCACCTTTCCGTTGTTTGTCCTGATATAATCCCCGACCTTCTTGTAAGGGTCGCGTCCGGCAAGACCTGCCAGAGATTTTCCGGCATAGTCCTCATACCAGAAATCTGCACCGAGAAGATCGGTGATCTGTTCGTTTTCCCATGTGGAATAATACTGATAATGAAGTCCTGCGCCCAGTTTCCATCTTTCTGTGATAGCATATTCGGCAGACGCCACAGCACCGGTCTGGGTATGCCCTGCCATGAAGTCGCTGAGTATGTTCATTGCGGCATTTCCCTCCGGAGCATCAGACGGCAGATATGAACGGTCGGCTCCGGCATTTGCCTGGGTCACGGCAGTCCAGTCGATAAGTCCTTCTCTGGTGAATGACAATATCGGAGCGCCTTTTGTCTCTGTCCAGCGACCGCCACCGCTTCCGACTGCAAGATAGACCGAATTCTTCATTGAAAGTCTTTCCCCGTTCCAGATATGCTGAAGGGTAAAATACGGCTTGAAATAGTTGTTGCGGCTTATATTGTAAGGCTTTCCGTCCCTCACTCCCCAGTTCTTGTTATAGTCTCGGCCATATCTGTTTATTTCATCCATGCTCAGCCTCTGCGAACGCTGGTCATGCTGCTCGGGCGAACCAAGGGCCGTAAAAAGGAGGGTATGCTCATTGCCTATTCTTTTGCTGACGTTGAGCATATATGAAAAAGCGCTGACATCCGTAGCCTGGACATATCCCTTTCCTCCCACATACGATGCCATGAGGTTTATGGCCCAACCTTTCGGCAGGACTCCGCTGCTGATGCTCACATATCCCTTATATGTGCCGAAATGCGATGCTGACATACCTGCACTTGCGCTGAATTGCTCAGAAGAGGTGGAGGTAATGATGTTCAAGGAACCGCCCACAGAGCCGTCAGAGAGCATCGAAGCGCCCACTCCCTTCTGAAGTTGGATGGCATATGTCGCATCTGCAAGGCCCATCCAGTTGTTCCAGAACATATTTCCGGAAGTCAGGCCGCTTATGGGAATGCCGTTGAGAAGAACGGCGATATTCTCCTGTCCGAAACCTCGGATATTGAATTTCGCATCACCGTAACTACCTGTCTCCGCAGTGGCATACACGCTGGGGATGCCCTTGAGAAGTTCGGGATAGGTACGTGCCGCAGCGCGCGACCTGAGAGTCTCGCTGTCGATGACGGTAAGACGCAGAGGACTGTTCTTCGGGCTGGAGAAGGCTGCATTGACAGTGACTTCCTGCAGGGTGAGGGTGTCGGTGATGGAGCCTGTCAGGGCGTCGGTGGTCGGGATCGGGGTCGACGACGGAATTTGCTCTGATGTTGTGGCTGGGTCGGACGATGAGATGGGGTCGGACGACGGGATGGCGTCAGGTGTTGAGACCGTTGCTGAGACGAGGTCGGATGATGAGACAAGGTCGGATGACGGGGCAAGGTCTGTAGTTGTGACGAAGTCGGACGATGAGACGGCGTCTGGTGTTGAGACGAAGTCGGACGATGAGACGGCGTCTGGCGTTGAGACGAGATCTGATGACGAAACAAGGTCTGAGGTTGAGACGGCGTCTGGCGTCAGGACGGGAATTTCTGATTGTGCGGCATTGCCGCTACGGACATCGACAGCCTGCACTCCTACAGCAGACATGAGAATTGCGATGCCCATAAGTACATGTCTTTTCATAAACAAAAAACCTTAAACTGTAACTCATGGCATACAATTCAAGGCGTCAAATGACAGGACCACCCGGCCTGTCGTTCTTCTTTCATCCAGACTTACCCGTCGGAAGACCAGCGTCGTTCCATAGGGATCACTGTCGGTACCGTAGTTTCAACGGTTCGTGCCATTGAGACCTGCCGTCAATTCCTGCAACCTCCATTTCAGGCAGTTCCTTCCGATTCCTGATTCCTTTCGCTGGTGGAACAGCCTTCGCTTTCGGCTAAGTTTTCTGTGACGGCATCCTCAGGTCTCAGGCTCGCGGACTATACCGCCGATCGGGATTTTCACCCTGCCCTGAAGATATGCGGATGCAAATTTATAAAATTTTACTTTTCATCTGCAACCCCAAAGCAACGATTATGCATTCCCCAAGGCTAAATTTCGAAAACTTTTGCATTTTCCCACAATTTACAATATCTTTGCAACCCTCAATGTTTTGGCAGCGGTCCCAGGCGAAACCGGAAGCAGTCCCAAAGACCACCTTCCCACTCGCCCTCCCTCCCGAAACACACCAGCCCGGATGGCGGAATCGGTAGACGCGCTGGTCTCAAACACCAGTGGAGCAATCCGTGCCGGTTCGATCCCGGCTCCGGGTACCAAACAAAATGCAAGTGCTTGATTTTCAAACACTTGCATTTTTCTTTTTCCTTTTTGCACCACTCTTGCACCACCGAAGGGGCTGTTTTGGGGCAAAATCGATATTTTTCTAAAAAATTTTCTGTCGGGCCAGTTTCTTTTGGCTGTCTTGGGGCGAAATTAGTTAAAGTTGGGGTGAATGGCAAATCAACATTATTACTTATGAATATTTAGCACCCCCGCAAAGGATTGCTTTATATAATCTATCTCCGATTTTGGTAAAGAATCAAATTCATCTTTAAGTGTCTTCAACTTGCCGTCAGTGTCGGAAATTTCATCGCGCATGTTTACATAGAAACTGAGTGCGTGATTTATTCTTTCTCCATATTCTTCTTTGTATTCAGGTTGACTAAAATCACTCGCATGTATGATTGTGAAGAATAATTCACTCTCACTTGATGATAATGCATTGATCGCATTTACCCATTGCTTCATGCTGAGTGGATGACCCTTTTGCTCAAGCCATTCAAAGAAGAATCTGTATATGATATATGTATCCGGCATTTCTAGCAGAGTGAAGAATTCATGGCTGTCTTTGCCGAATGCTTTATGGAAGAAAGAAACTCCTCTTCCGATACATCCTTTGGTTGAGTTCAATATAGCTTGAACTGCACGTATGTACTTCCTGTTCCAATGTTTGCCTATAAAATCTCTGTCATGGCTATGATCTCCCATCAGAGGATGGTATTTCATAGGAAATGAATATACGTTAATGCCAAGTTCATCACATAGATTCACATTTATATCAAGGCGTTCGTATAAGTCAATAGGCTTGTCATTGAAGTTATACAACAAGTAGTTTGAAAAGTTTCGTATTCCATATTTTGCGCTCCATCTAATAGCCTGGAGGTATTCCTCTTTAACTGCCAAGTGATCGAAGGCAATTCTTAGAGGAGATATTGCAATCTTGGACAGTAATTCTGCCTTTTCTTCAGTAAACAATCTAGCATCTACACCCTGATTGAAATCAACAATACGTTGTTTAGGTCTAAGCCTTTTGTGGAATATTGCATAATCCTCAGCAACTAATTCGTAAGCCTTAATTGCGTTCTCCTTTGTGCTGGTACCAAGTGTAAGGAGACCGTGGTCATATAGGATTGAATAAATTTTATATGACAGGTCTTTGTCCTTGATTGAACTCAAGAAGTTTGCATACTCCCTTTGTGCTTTTCTCAAGTATGCTCTATCATTGATTCCTTTTTTAAGGTTGTTGATAGATAGTTCCAGTTGATTTGGGATTGTATATGTTGCTCCTCTTTGAAATCCAGCTTGGATAATGTCATTAATGATATCTTCAAATCTCTCTGATGCAAGGACATTATTATCCATCAAAAGTAAGTCCTTTTGTTCTCCGAAAGTAGATTTGACTATTTCTACCCTTGATGACATTGGCATAAATGCCTGGTAAGTTGGTTCGATTTTAGGGACTGCGCAAAAAGCACAGTTCCTGACGCAACCTTTTGTCAGTGAGCCGTAGTATGCGTTAGACATCTCGTATCTATATTCGACCTCTTCCAATATAGAATAATCTAAAGGCAACGTATCTATGATAAGATCATTGTCTTTGTCTATAGCACCAGGCTCATTAAGCAGACCGACAAATGGTTTAATTCCAGTGGCTTCTTCTAGTTCCTTAGGTTGGAGTGTTGCAAGAACACCTCCTACCATAATTTTGCCATTTGCTTTTAGGAGTTGCTTGACTTCGTTTATGGTTTTGGCTGTAATGTCAAAGTAGAATGTGAATAGAGTAGTGACACCAATCCAGTCCCACTCTTTTTCTTCTTCGTTAAGATATAGTTTCTGCCAAATATAGTCTTTGTAGTACTTGACCCAGTTTATGATAAGTTCGTAATCTTCTCTGTCATTTGGGATATTCAAGTCATCAATATATGATGCTTTACGTGTCTTTATAAAGGACTTAATTGCATAGTGCTTACTTCGCCAGTTATCTGATGGGGCTATAGAATAGAGTTTATTTATACACTTTTCTATAGCTCTTTCTAGGATGAAGTCCTTTATCTCTCCTTTATAAAATACTACGTTATCACCTACGGTCTTAAAGTAGGTTGATAGCTTCATTAGACCTATTGGGGGGAACTTGTTTTTATAGTTTGGTTCTATGAGAAGTATATTGCGTTTCTTTCTCATTTCAGAATTTTCTTACTTAAATTTTTCTTGATCTTGTCTTTGATCTTAGTTGGTATGTCTGAAGAGTTGTTGATGACGTTGTAGAACTTTTTAATAAGCTTTCTCTCTACTTGGCTCAATCCTTTGTATATGTCCAGTTCATTGTCTTCCGGCATTGTGTCAACAGGAGTTGGATCTTCTGGCAAAGGAGCTCGTCCTGAGTCTGGATTGCTAGGAGCATCACCAGGTCCATCACTAGGAGATATTGGATTTGGTTTCTCCGGAGCCTTCTCTTCGATTTTAAAGTCGTTGACATTGAAAGGCCTTATTTGAGAATCACCCTTTATGACCTCCGTCTTACTATTATGACTCTTTACGGTTGAATCATTTACAGCATCTATTACATCTCCCGCGGCAAACCATGAGTCTGTCTGGGTGAAGTACTCAGAATATGAAGCAATCTTTTTACGCGCTGTCTCTTTTGTTGTCTTTTCTTCTTTGATTTTCTCTTTAATCTTTGCTTTTTCAGCTGGATCATCCTCGCTCTTTAACTTCTGAGTTAAATTATAGATTTGAATGTCAGCATCAATAAGCTTATCGACCACCTCGCTCCTAAACTTACTAGTTTTATTGTATAATGTGTATAACTCTTTAAAGAATCTCTTAATACGAAGTTCAAATATTGACTTTGTCGCATTTTGCTTAATTCCATCTCTTGATGCTGTTGGCTGTAGATCCGGATGCGTAAGGTGTAACTCTCCTATAAAATATGCGGGAGCAATAGGATACGGATATAATCCAGCCAAAAGAGTGCTTGGGCCAATCTGATAGTTGCAATGTCTTGCCCTAATGAATGATGTTGGGATATCATTCATCTGTTTTACCGTTTTATTCATTGCATACCATCCCCATGCAAACTCTTCTTCAGTTTTTGGGTCGATGAGTGTGAAACATTTGAGACTACCAAATTCAAATCCACTTTCAACAGAAGAGTATTTCTTCTCGACTGGTGTGTTGTTGACACTTATTTTATAGATCCAAAGATTCTTAAAACGCTCAGCATAATCGACATTACAATCTAAATCCAAAGAAGGCTTTAGAAGATTGTCCTTAAACTCTAAACTGTAGTCAAGTGGTACAATTTGCTGAATATATGCGATAACCTTTTCTTGATCCATTAATTCCTCGTTGTTGACATTCACTAATGTGACTCTACAGTAGTGCTCGTCAATGTTTTCGGGCTCAGATGGATGAAGTGTTGTTACTAGGTCAATAATTTCTTCTGTTGTTGGATCTTGCTCAGGATCCTGACAAATCTCTCGTGCTTTTTTTACATCCCAAGTTAAGATAGACTTTATCCCTTCTCCAGCAGCTGAGGTCTCATATCTGATTTCATCACAATAATTGGCTCCATTAAGTCGTCCAATTCCATACTGCCCAGCACGGTTGATTTTTTTCGAAGACGCAACATCAACCAAGTATGGGCCTATCTTATCAGAGGGTATTCCGATACCTTTATCTTCAATAGATATGGTATGATTATATGTGTCGATATTTACTATTATTGTTGTCTTCTTCCTGTCTGTTATGAGTCCAGCTGCTACTGCATCTTCAATAGAATCACATGCGTTCTGTATATACTCTCGGTATACCACCATGCAATCCTCGTATAGTTCTCCCATATACTGACGCATCTGGGATTTACCAATTCTACTTTTGTATCCGTCCATTAGTTGTTTGATTTGAAGGTTGGGTATGGGAACTTAATGCTAACAAGAGAGCGTAATGCTGGATTACTAATGATATAATCTCCTGGAGCGAGCCTTGTCATCATATTCTTATATATGTTTCCAAAAAATTGATAATCAGGTTTTGTAACTTCAACAAAATTTGTTCTTCCATAGGCTGAATTTGCACAGTTACCCTTGACTCTGTCATGGATTGCACTCCTAAATTGCTCTACAGAAAACAATATTATACCAAGAGCTCTTCCTCGTTCCGCAACGTCAAGAAGGTGTCTTAAGATAGGAGAGCTTTTAGGGACATCAGTTGATGCGTACTTATTTAGCTCATCAACGAAGATTACTATTTTATCTGGAGTATCCTTATCTTTCGCGCTCATCCTTTCAACTACCTGCTGAATAACATCTCCAAATACAAACCCCTGAATAGATGGATCTAGTTGAGCGATATCGATAACTTTAACATCATTTGCGTGTAAATTATCAAACAAATGGCTAGTAAGATCGCTAGTATCATCTTTATCTTTTCCCATATCACCGAAGAGATCTTCTGATTGGAATTTCTTTACGATACGAGCAAATTTCTTCCATGAAGATAAAGCAATTGGAGTGCTTTGCTGATTTACGCCCCCTTTGTTTACCATGTCATTTAAGACGTTATAGAAATCTTTCCATGTTGTAATGCTCTTGTCAAATGGCTGGCCATAATCTAATATATGACTAATGATACTTTCAAGAGTTCCAGATTGATCTGGTTCGTTGGCAAATAAGTATTGCAGCTTATCTCGACAGCTTTCAAAATTATAAAAGTAACGACATGCGTTTTTATCTATAAACTGTCTTTGGATATCATCCTGGTCTGCATTTGACTGAGTATATGATCGTGACGGCCTATTTCCATAAGGGTAGTAATAGTACACTTGTTTGAAAGGCTCGGCTTTAAGTCCAAGCTCTTCCGTATACACTTTCTTTTGCTTTTCGGTTAGTTTATCATTAGGAACATCAAGTGTTAAGAGGTCGCGTCCTTTTACGTTAAATATTAAATAGGCTATCTTTTGAGGTTTATCCTCCGGATCAGAAATTTCCCAAAGCTTCCTGTACTTTTGCTGTAGAGCATTCATCAGGAACATAGTGTATGACGTCTTACATGCTAGACCAGAGATGCCGGAAACATTTAAGTGCGCGCCATCAGGACCGATTAAGAATTTGTCATTTATATCCACTTTTACTTTATTGCCATACATTTCCATGTAACCACATGTCAGTGGATTCTTAACTTCATTCAATCCAAGGGCTTCTCTAATACCGCTTGGGGTACATAAGCAGACCGGGCTATCATGCATTACTGGAGTGTAGGAGTTTTCCGTATTGTGAACGACTTTAGCTTTAACATAACTGAACGATAGTCTATTCGTGTTACCTGGCTGAAGCTGTTCACTAACTAATGAGCCAAATTCGGATGAAATATAGCTTGCAAAATGACTAGAAGAATCGGTTACATGGTTAATCTCCTCTACGATTGCATATGTTATAGATTTGTTATGATTCTCTACCATAACTACATCAAACGGACTAAGGTCGTCATTATTGGAGTCCATCCAAAAATAGAAGAAATCGATTGTTGACGGATTCTTCTCAGTTGCAGATACCTTTCCAATTACTTTTCCTTTTGTACTCATATCGTTATATAATTTTAATTATCAAATTTTCATCTACAAAATGAGATTTGCAGAATTTTTCCGCTATATAAATAGGGTATAGATGATTAGCCCACCTTGCGTCTTTGCCATAACATACAGGATACGCCTCATTGATTAAGTGGGCAGAAATTGTGTCAATTAAAGATGTTTGCTTCTTTTGATCCCCCTCCATAAACATCTCCACCTTAATAATGTCCGCATAACTGTTTGACCTATTTAAGGTATTCCTTAATCTAATGTACCACACGCAGTAACTTTTGCCCTCGTGGATATACCTATATGCATTAGTTCTATGCATAGGTTTTAGTTCAGCGATGAGGGTTCCTATATGTGGTTGGCTACGACTAAGTAATTCTGGATCGAACATTTTGGAAACGCCGACCACATCTCTGAAATTTTGATTGAATTTAGCGCTTGCAAATTCTTTATCAGGTCTATTAGTGAAGTCTTTTTTATACTCTATAGATCCGTCTTTAATGAGCATTGCGTCGTCGTTAGATACCAGATCATTTAACACCATTTCTTCAACGAGTAAACGCTCTGCATCTAACATTTCGTTTTGGATTTTTGAAATGGCCAATCGCAAGTACTTATTCCTACCCATTTCAACCTGATTATCTCCAATGTTTCCATATGAGATAATTTCAGAAAATTCCATCCCGAATTTTTTGTAGAATAATGATTCTCGAATTCTTTTGTTGATTTCCTCGCACTGTTTCTTAAAGAAATTGGCACCTTGCTTTTTGGTGTCATATTGTGCAGGCACAGCTAAAACTAGTTTACGAACAACCTTTCCTGTCTTTATGTCGCGTCCTTCTCTTCCACAATATCCGACGATTATCTGTCCGACAGCCACAGGATATATAACACCACCTATGGCGATATCTCCAACTTTATAAACGTGTCTGGTACCGTCTAAGAAATATTTAAACAAGCTTTTATTGTGCTTTTTACGAATAGTATCAAGACTTATCTCTTTTTGATCGTCCTTAGAAGGATTATCTTCAGCAAATAATAGTGACTTGTCTTTTATTGGTATGTCATTAGAATGATCATCGAATTCTCCAAAAGTATCGCTTTCAGTTTCATCGATGTATCTCTTCTGGCTATCATATGATTTCACATTGCCGTCTGAAGAGTTTACAATATAATCTAATACAAGTCCCATAGGCGGGTAGTTTATGGTTGTAAGTCATTATTGCAAACATTGAATAACCTTTACCAAAGCCATAAACACGCAAATGGCGCGACCCCTCTTGTGCAACATCCGGTTCGGCAAAACCTATACACGCCAAGAAGACCCACGCCAAACGACGCGGTCTTCTTTTACCCGTGTAAATTCAAATTTGCCGATTCGATGTTACGGTAAAAGAAAACTCAATATTTTCCTAATTATGTCTTTCGCTACTATCTCTTGCTTCTACCAACTACAAAAATAAGAAATTTTCTTTTACCCATAACAATTTGCTTACGGTTTCACCTCATGCCCCTCGCCAAGCAAGGTAATGAGCTCGTTCATGCGGTTGCCTAGGGTGGCCGTGATGAGGCGGAACCTGTAGGCTTGAGCTTCGATGAATTCCGGGTCGACACCGGGGCATTTGATTGCCTCTTGAAAGTCATTCTGGGCTCGGCGCATCCTGAAGTCGAGGGTACGGATGCACTCGACCGTGCTTTTTATCAGCTCGGTGTAGTCCTTCCTGATCGGGTCTTGATGAACCTCGGTAACGACTTTGATCTCATCATCAAGGACCGCAGCGCGGATGAATTCCGATACGCTCTTAAAGCGGAATTTCTTCATACGCTCCTGGAGGTTTTTCTCTTGCACTCCAGAGAAACGAACGTTGTGGAAATAAGTTCGTCTTGGGTCATAATAAGTCTTCATAATTGTGAAAATTTTAAGGGTTATTAATAGTGATTTTTGATGACAACGCGACTTCGGAGCAAGTTGTGCCCGGAAGCCTTGCGGACGCAGTGTGACACGTTTTGTCTGCCAAACGCCCATCTTGCTACATGTCCACGAAAAAAGGACATGTAAAGCTTTACTTCAAGTGTGTCACAAAATGTGTCGCGTTTGTTAAACGAACGCCCATCTTGCTACTTGTCCAGTACTAAACTCA
>SUYY01000049.1 GCA_015060205.1 Bacteroidales bacterium | reverse complement strand
CCATGGAATCCGTAACGACGGATACGGTACTTGTCATAATATTCGTATGGGAGTGCATACATATATGCGTATGACGGCATTGTCTGATGGAATGCAGTATCAAATACGGCTACCTGCGGAACAGACGGAAGTACGGAAGATACCGCCTTGATTCCCAGAAGGTTTGCAGGATTGTGAAGCGGTGCCAGATCCACACATTTCTCAATCTGCGCAACGACCTCGTCAGTAATGAGTTGGCTGCAGACAAACTCCTCTGCACCATGCACGACCCTGTGACCTACAGCCTCGATATCCTCCAGAGTGGAAAGGACTCCGGTTTCCTTGTCAAGAAGGGCATCAATGACAGCCTTTATACCTACTGTGTGGTCTTCTATCGGCATCTCCTTGACAACCTTCTCCTTGCCGGAAGCCTGATGCTTGATGCATCCCGTATCCATACCGATTCTTTCCACGAGTCCTTTGGCCAGAAGGTCATAAACCTCATCATTCTTCATATCAAGAAGTTGGTACTTCAGAGAAGAACTTCCGCAATTGAGTACTAAAATAATCATGTTTATAGTTGTTTAATAATAAATTATCCTGCGCTATCCTAAAAGGTCACAAATTCTCCCATATATCTTTGCAAAGTTAAAAAATTTATCACTACTTTCGCAAAAAACAATAACAAAATGACAGCGGAGAGAGATATTGTAGGGTTCGTCATACCATTTGCAGCAGGAGCATCTGCGGCTGTACTGTTTTTCGGTTCCGGATTAACTTTCTGCACATGCTTAGCCGCTATTCTTCTATTGTCTACGGCAGGCTGTCTGGCCATTCTGACCTATTCCATCCGCGGCTCATTGAACCCCAATATCTTATGGCTGGCAACCCTGCTCATGCCATTTTGCTGCGGCATTCTGACGGGACTATCCGGACACATACTGAGCGTCAGCGACATACCGGATGCCGGTTTCATATCATCCCATGCCTCGCGTTTCTGCAGTTGGATGAAAGACACCATTCTGGCGATACCATTCGGATCGGAAAAATCCAACTCACTGGTCACGGCACTGGTTACAGGAGACCGAAGCGCGCTTCCGAAAGAGATCGTCGACGCATTCAGGACAAGCGGTGCCTCCCACATCCTTGCTCTTTCGGGGCTTCATCTGGGCATAATATATGGAGGCTTGAGGCTTATATTGCCACGAGGTGGGAGTTCAATGATTTCCAGATTCCTGAGCGCAGCCCTGATAGTGTCGATATGTGGATTCTACACCTTGGCCACAGGAGCATGCGCATCCATAACAAGGGCTTTCCTTTTCATTCTGCTCGGGGAGACGGCATCACTGAGCGGCAGGACAAGAAGCACACGTACCATATTATGGACCGCCCTCTTCCTGCAGTTACTTGCAGACCCGCTCTCAATCACAGATGTCGGATTCCAACTTTCCTACGCCGCAATGTTCGGAATTGCCTACATACTCCCTCTGTTCAACGAAATGTGGCCCGCACAGAAAGGATTGTCATTCAAGGGATTAAGATGGATATGGGCATCAGCATCCATGTCGATGGCCTGTCAGTTGACCACCGGACCTGTCGCGTGGTTATATTTCGGGACATTTCCCAAGTATTTTCTTCTGACCAACCTCATTGCCCTGCCTCTGGTCGGACTGATCATCCCGTTGAGCGTCATGCTCATAATGCTTCAGGGATGCGGCATATGCCCGGACATATTGGTCCGGGTCACAGAACTGCTGATAAGCGGAATGTGCAGAAGCCTTGAAATAATAGCCTCAATCTAAATCGGACAGAACCACTCCAGAAGAGGTCCACATCCTGAATGCACCGTCTTCGTCATAGACCAGGCATGCCTCAAGTTCAGGAGAAGATTCGATGAATGCGACAGCCTCCTCAAGGCCCACTACCATGCAGTATGTGGCATAGGCGTCCGCCATCAGGGCGTCGGGAGCCAGAACGGTGGCACTCAGAAGGTTATGACTGACCGGATATCCGGTGCGGGTATCTATGGTATGGGCATATTTCCTTCCGTCCCTGATATAGTATTTGCGGTAGTTCCCGGATGTAACGACACCATGAGGACCTTCCGGAACGCGGAATATAGCCTGAAGTTCTGCGCCTCTTTCGTCATTTCCGTCCACAGGGCGGTCAATACCGATATTCCACTGAAGGCCGGAAGGATTGACTCCGTCGCAGAATATCTCTCCGATATCCACCATCATATCCTTGATTCCGATACTGTAGAGATATCTGGCCACGAGGTCGCAACTGTATCCCTGGGCGATGGCATTGTAATTAAGTTCTGGCAGAGGACCGTCTTTGACGACAAGCAGGTTCTCAGGCGAAAGAGTGCCTTCAGGAGAGATACCTGCGCGCATATCCTTGATCAGCCGCGACATACCGCATCCGTCCTTTATTGCCTTAACCTTTTGTGCATCAGGCATTTCACCGTTTTTGAAGCCGAAGCCCCATATATCGAACAACGGTGCTGAAGAAACATCTACGGCAGCGCCGGTCATATCATAGACTTCATATGCCTTTGAGTATATATCGACAAAAATGCTGTCCGGAACTATGGTCTCTCCGGAATTGAATCTGCTCAGCAGGGATTTCCTGTTATATCCGGAAAGAGATGCGTCGATTCTTCCAAGTATGGCATCCACAGAGTCCTTTATCTCCTGAGGCCGTACCCTGACCATGCCTTCCGGACCATTGAGATTGACTTTTACTGTATAAGTGCCGCCTTGAGCATAACCGGAAAAGGAGACATATCTGTCACCGTGCTTACAGGAGGTGACAAGCATGACTGCCAAAAGAACCAGAAGACATTTTTTCATGAGCGACTCGAAGTTTCCTTTCATGGGGCAAAGTATTTGCACAAAGGTAACTTTTTTTCCAATTAAAAATAGTTATCTTTGCAGGATTGTAATTTTATTTGAAATGAAGTTTCGCAGACTTATATTCATTGCCGCTATGATTTCGGCAGCGGCAATCTCATGCAAGAAGGATGATGATGCGGCATCAATGCCGAGCCTTCAGGGCACCATGCAGATACAGGGACTCCCGGAATTCATCTCACCCCGACAGGTATGTACACTCAAAGTCAAAGGTGCTGTCCATCCTGAAGGCAAGGAAATGGGATATTACTGGAAAGTCTCTCCAAGCATGAAGCAGTATGATACCACCGATGTGTTCATCCACACATTTTCTGACACATTGCAGACCTATACTGTATACTGCTATGCCTTTGCATCCGGCTATTCCAGCAACTCCACGTCGACCTACAGCACAGTGGTCAAAGGCGGAAAGAACGGTTCGCTCACCGGAGACGGATACAACCCGGAAGCCTCATCGATCGCTATCGGAAGTCAGACATGGACTCCTGCAAACGTTTCATCAGGAGAAGGTCTTGGATTCAGAAATGCAGACGTAATGGCTGACGTATTCGGAAAATTCTACAGTTTCGACCAGGCTCAGAAGGCTTGTGAAGCACTTGGAGCGGACTGGAAACTTCCTTCACTGGAAGATTGGGATGCCCTTGAGGAATATATCAGGTCGCAGGAGATGGGCAAAAGCACCGTCGCTCCTCTGATGCTGAAGAACGCAAAGTTCAACGGAACTGAGATGTGGGAATATTGGCCAGCAGTGGGAGACATCACAAACCAGACAGGATTCTCGGCAATCCCTGCAGGTTATGCAAACATCAGCGCGGGATCATTCTCCGGAGTATATGAATATGCGGCATTCTGGACATCCACATCCGTAGATGACGATTACACGATGGCATATTACAAATACATGATCTGTGACGAGCCTGACATGTTCACAGGCAAAGCGGACAAGGCATCGTTCGGAGCATCAGCAAGATGCATAAGAAAATGATCATCTGAGATCGGTGACGATCCAGGAAGAATCAAAGTCGGTCTGAGGTCTGAAAGCCTCTAGAGAAACCTTAGGGGTCAGTTTCATTGAACTGACCTCTATTTTTATCAATGTTCCGTCCTCAAACGCAACCGAGGCGCGCCTGACTGTTGCATCCGATTTCAATATCTCAAGATTGAGCCAGTCTATATCATCAAATTGCTTCGGATTGAGAACGTACACCACAGCCTTTCCGTCAGAAGAGACGAGAGTCTCGTTAACCACGAACATTTCGTCAACACGGGAAAATATGAGAGCAGGATTCGAGAGCCACTGAGAAGGCTCCTCCGCAGCCGCCGGCTCA
The DNA here is from genome assembly GCA_015060205.1 of Bacteroidales bacterium. Lineage (GTDB taxonomy): Bacteria > Bacteroidota > Bacteroidia > Bacteroidales > UBA932 > Cryptobacteroides. The sequence continues at coordinate 14,195 of SUYY01000049.1, read as the reverse complement.
ATGACGACTTCCTTGGATGAGGCATCGACAATCCAGACTGAAGCGGAGTCACAATACATATCGACGCCGTTCCCCTTGACCTTCCACATCAGTCCCTGCGAATGCAGCACCCCCTCACCCTGATTAAGGACACCACTTACCCGGGCGGAATAGGTATATGACATCTCCATGCATGACTGCGATACTCCCCGGCAGAATCTGTCAAGAAGGACACGGTCCTGACCATATGAAAACACAGGTATCAGAAGCAGCAATGCTCCCGCCAAAGACTTGCAAAGAGATTTCAATGACATTTCAGCACAATTTAATTCACAAAATGCGACAGGATCTCATCAAGTTCCATGAAGTTGGTGACAAGCACCTGCCTTGGCTTGGAACCCTCCTGAGGACCGACGATGCCGGCTGCCTCGAGTTGGTCCATCACACGACCTGCTCTTGCATATCCCATGCCCAGACGTCTCTGAAGGTCGGATGTCGAGCCTCTCTGGGAGGTCACGACCATTCTTGCCGCATCCTCAAACATCGGGTCGATGTTCTGCATGTCAATGCTGCCGCCGCTTGTCTCGCCGTCCTGCGATTCAGGCACCGGGAGATAATATGGAGTGCCATAGCACTGTTTCCAACCCGTCTGGTCGCCTATGAATTTTGTAACCTTGTTGATTTCAGCCATGCTTACCAGAGCACACTGAACCCGTTCCATCTTGACACCTGCGTAATAGAGCATATCACCCTTTCCGATAAGGTTCTCGGCACCATTGGAGTCAAGAATCGTCCTTGAATCAGTGCTTGAAAGTACTCTGAAGGCGATTCGTGTAGGGAAGTTTGCCTTGATCAGACCTGTGATCACGTTGACAGAAGGTCTCTGGGTCGCTATGATGACATGAATACCCGCTGCCCTACCCTTCTGAGCAAGACGGATGATGGATGCTTCGATGTTCTTTGCAGCCTTCTTGGCTTCCTGATTTGCTCCACCGGACATGATAAGGTCGGCATACTCATCTATCACGACCACAAGATATGGAAGGAACTTGTGACCATCTGTCGGAAGCAGATGACGGTTCTTGTATTTTTCGTTGTAGAGTTTGAAGTCGTTGACTCCTGCAGAGGCGAGCAGATTATATCTTTCATCCATCTCGATACAGAGGGAATTGAGCACCTGCTCAGCCTGTTTAGGATTCTTGATTATGGCATTCTTCTTTTCCTCCTCTTCGTTTGCCGCCATAGGAAGTACAGCCAGATAATGCTTCAGGAGAGCATTATATGCGGTAAATTCCACCATCTTGGGGTCTACGAAGACAAACTTGAGTTCTGACGGATGCTTTGAATAAAGCAATGAGGAAATGATGACATTCAGGCCGACAGACTTACCCTGCTTCGTAGCACCGGCAACAAGAAGGTGAGGTGCATCGGTGAGGTCGAACGTCTTGATTTCCTTGGTGATGGTACATCCGATGGCGATAGGCAGTTCGGCCTCGCAGTTTCGGAAGGCATCACTGTTGAGTACCGACTTAAGAGGGACTATCGAAGGTCTTGCGTTAGGGACCTCTATACCCACGCTGTCCGGAAGCATGACCACTCGCACGCCATCCACTCCAAGAGCCATGGCAATCTCCCTATGCACAGTCTCAATCGACGCCACACGTACGCCAGGCGCAGGAAAGACCTTGTATAGAGTCACAGTAGGACCGACAACTGCCATCACCTTGACCACATCTATCTTGTAGTTCATCAGAGTGGCACGTATACGGTTGTTGTTTATGTCAAGTTCCTGCTGGCTTACCCTATGCTGCCCGTCCGCATAGTCCTTGAGAAGGTCAAGAGAAGGTGCTTCGAAGCGTTCCAGATCGAGACGGTTGTCAAACGGAGGAAGATCTTCCGTGACCTCTGTGACTATTTCCTGTCCTCTGATGACCTCGATTCCAGCGTCCGTACCCTGCTCGGAGTTCACTTCGACCTCGGAATTTCCTTCTGAAGAAGGTACGGTCACCGGCGAATCGGAAGATATAGGTTCCACCTCCTCATCGGACGGTGATATTTCAACAGGTTCAACCACATCATCAGACAGTTCCTCCCTCTGTTCAATGGATATCGGCTCATCATCAAAAGGAAGGACTTCCTCTTCAAGGTTCTCCTGAGGTTCTTTCTTTTCCGGCTTCGGACGGTCCACAGCAAACCAATGTGCGAATTTCCTGTTGGAGACAAGAAGCCAGGCCAGAGCGAGAACAAGTATGACGACTGCTGCCCCCAGTTTACCCAGAAGGTTTATCATCGACATCACCACAGCATGTCCTGCAGCACCTCCCATTCCTTCACCGAACCATCCCTCTACACCAAAAAGTACAGACAGATAAGCCAGAGCGAGAGACGCCAGGAACGCACCGGCAAGAGTAATGAACGTCGTCCTGAGCAGGCCTATGCTCCTGTTCCAGAAATAGAGCCGGTATGCCACTGCACCCATAAGGAACACCAGTGCAAAACTTCCAAGTCCGAAACATCCGCCGACAAGAAACTCGCTCCACCTGTAGCCGAGTTTACCGCACCAGTTGGCCACCTCCACTCCCTTGTCCATCATCTCCGGATGAGCAAGAAGGTTCTGGTCTGCCTGCCATGTGAAAAGATAGGACAATGACGAAACAAATGTCAATAATGCAAATGCAAACACTGCAAGTCCTGAGTATCTGTATATCGCCGATTTCTTTTCAGGGGTAATATCAGAAAAGAATGAGAAGCGAGACCGCTTCCCTTTCTTTCCGGTTGCTGTATTTCTTGCTGCCATGATTATTTATACTGCTTGTTGCGGTTCTTCTGGTTGCCTTTCTGCTTGAAGTTGCCGTTCTTACGGCCATGACCGTTACCGTTCTGCCTTGAAAATCCGTGAGAAAACTCCAACTTGCCTTCTTTCAAGGACTCCGGCACTGTGATTCTGCCACCGGAAAGCATTTCCATGTCCTTGTATATGGTTTCGTCCGCGACCGTATCCTTGTTCCATATGAGATACTGCTGCTTCATATATCCCGCAAGTGTACGCATCATGGCATTCTTTGCCTCTCCGTCCTCATGTTCCGCAATCAGTTCAAGCATATTCTCGATATTCCTTCCATAATGCGCAGCCTTGACCGGTTTCTTCTGTATAGGGACAGGAAGAGGCTGTTCGTTCAGACTCTCCGGAGCCGGCATCGGATAAGGGGCATCGACATCAAGGTCGAAACCCGATATTATGAAGAGGTGATCCCAAAGTTTATGCTCGAAATCTTCCTGAAGATGGACAGCGGGATTGAGGATTTCCATAACCTTGATCACCGCCCTCGCCTGCTCGTTTCTCTTGTCCCTGTCCTCGATGGTCTTGATATAATCGACCATCTTCTGGACATTTCTTCCGTATTCCGGTATATACAGTTTGACTCTTTCCGTATTATAGAGCAGTTTGCATGTATCCATTTCCTTGTTTTCCATATCCTATATGTCTTGTCAACCTGCAAATTTAATAAAAAACTTCGTATCCATCAACGGTTGTACTCACTCCACCTCAATGACCTCTCCGGTCTGGACATACCACAGATATGAAGACACCTGCCCGTATCCCATCTCACGCCAGAGCATGGCATATTTTCTGACCTGTCTTTCGTATCTGGCATAATGCTCGCCGAACTTGTAGTCCACAATGACCACCTTGTCTGCAGAGACTACAACCCTGTCAGGACGATAGACCTGCCCGTCCACATCGATGATGCTTGTCTCGTTCAACACCCCTGCGCCATCCTCCGGGAACCATCCGCGTCCGCTGACAGCCTTGATGCTTTCCGACAGGAGAGACATCACCTCATCTGACTCTCCGGTGGTGATTTCTCCCGACCTTACGGCCTTTGAAACGGCATTCTGCAGGTCTGAAGGGCATACGACAGCGGAGAGGATGTCATGCAGGACAACGCCCTTGATCCTGTTGGACGAAGATATTCCGGCATCGCCGTCCTGAGAGAAGAAGTCCACGGACTCTGCTGAAAACTTCAGACGTCCCCTTTCACGGACATCGCCATCGGCAGAGCCTGTCTCAGGATTCAAAGGTATGGAAGGATAGCCTCCGCCCTCAGATACGTCAAAGGATCCGAAAGCGTGGGTATCATCCTTTCTGAACTTGGCAAAATCCGGCATCCGACCACATGTAAAACTCATCCTGCCGTCCTCTTCAGAGACTTCCATACCAGACTCAAGAGCATGATGATAAAGCAATTGCGACACATCCGAGAAGTCAGGCACGATTCCTTTTTCAACTGACGCAAGCCATTTTGCGGAAGGATTCCTTGCTATGACATGAAGTCCAAGGGCCGCCCTTGTCATAGCCACATATATTGTGTTCAGATTGTCCACCTGCTGAAGAAACCTTTCACTTCTGTAATGCTCGGCAAAAAGCGTTGATTCGGCACCGGAAGACAAGGTCACGTCATAGACTCCTTCGGCGACAGAGTCCAGAGAGGTACCTTTCAGATCCGGCACACACCAGGCCCTGCCTGCCTTGTAAAGGGTTATGTTTTCTGCAAAAGGAACTATCACATAAGGAAAATCGAGTCCCTTGGATTTATGGATGGTCATCACCCTGACACTCTCTCCTGACGAAGGTGAACTGATGGAAGGGTCTTCATCTTCCCAATGTTTCAGAAATCCTCGAAGATTGTTGCCGTTTGAACTGACATAATCCTGAAGACAATCCATGAAGGACTGTATATATACGGCATCCCCCTCGCTCAGACATCCCTCGGTACTGTTCTTCATGCTGCGAAGAAGCGCCTCAGCCATATCCACAAGAGACCTGCATCCCTGCGGAATATCCACTGAGAGGGAGTCTGCAAGAAAACCGCTCACCGTATTTTCCGGATTGTCGACATATGACATCAGGGAGACCAGGCGTCTTACAGCAATGGAACTCTTGACCTTCAGCGAATCATCCGTAATGACATCCACCCCTTTGTCAATCAGATATTGAGCGACATCCGATCCTATTGCGTTGCTTCTTACAAGCACAGCAACCTCCGAAAGGGATGCACCTGCATCCCTGGCCTTCAACACGGATTTCAGGACCTCTTCCAATTCGTTTTCCCTTGCACAGTATGTCAGTTCCACGCTTCCCGACTGAGGTCCTTTCCTTGCAGGCTTCTGACGCACATCAGAATATATCCTCGCCAACGGACCGTCAGAAGCGTATCCGCAGGCCGCATCAAGAGTCCCACAGGCCATTTCGAAAAATCCGTTATTGAACTCCACAATGGTCTGAAGACTCCTGTAATTTGTATCAAGAACCTCTTCGACATGCTGCGGAAACTCTTCCGGGATCTTCTCATCCAGAAGTTTCCAGTCGGAACCTCTCCATCTGTATATGCTCTGCTTAACGTCGCCCACTATCAGATTCTCACCTCCCTGAGAGTCACTGTTGTGAAGAAGCGGACTGAAATTAGTCCACTGCACACCTGCCGTATCCTGAAACTCATCCAGAAGGAAATGGTCGAACCTGACTCCGAGTTTCTCATAAACGAAAGGAGCATCCGAGCCGTCTATTATATTTCGGAGTATCGTATTCGAATCATCTATGCAAAGGACGTTCTTCTCCTTCATCAGTGCGTTGAAGGTCTTCCTCAATTCTCCGGCCACGCCCAGACCATATATCTGAGAGTCCATGATCCGGGCTGTATTGTAGACTTCAAATTCCTTGTCCCAGAGTGCGCAGAAGTCCTCTAAAGGAGCCTCAAGAGAAGGATATACCAACGGAAGAAGTTTTCCCGCCTTGGACTTTGCGAACCATTGGTCACAGTCTGACGCCCTTGAGAAAAATGTATCCTTAGGCATCTCTATAGGATCCGTATCCCCAAGTCCGTCATAGACATACAATGCATTGAGGAAGCCTCTGTTGCTGTCCGAGGCATTGACCTGTGCCTTTTCAAGCACCTCCAGAGCCTTTCTGGCACGGGTCTTCACCTCTGTCCTGAATGCTTTCATTATCTCTCGACATCTGGTCCTGATCCTTAAAAGATTCTGTTTTGAATACACCACATCCTCATCAAGACCCGTCTGTTCTACAATCTCCTGCCTCTGCTGCGACTTGAGTCTCAATGCCATATTCAGAAGATTGGCATCCATGCTGTATCGTCCTCCCTGCTCTATCTGCTCCAGGACATTTTCAGTGAGCCATGCCAGCAGACTGTCACTATCTTCAGTGAGGGAATCCAGAATCCTGTCAACGCTTTCCGCCACAAGAGAATCCTTGTCGAGTTCCACCTGATAGGATGCGAACTGACCTATCTCTCTGGAAAATGCCTTCAGGGTCTGCTGGAAGAACCTGTCAATGGTGCTTACTGCAAAGGCACTGTAGTCGTGCAGAATATCCTGCAGTACCGTTCTTGCCTTGTTCTGCATCTGCTGCTCCGAAGAGAACACTGAAGGAATGAAGTAATTCCTGTATCCGGACGACTCCGGCGAAACCGCCATCACATGAAGTTCCTTCAGGATACGGCTTTTCATCTCATCCGTCGCCTTGTTGGTAAAGGTCACGGCGAGGATATGCCTGTAGGCAAATCTGTCCTGACTTCGAAGAAGCAGACTTATATATGTTCTTGCAAGGCTGTAGGTCTTACCTGAGCCTGCAGAGGCTTTCAAAATCTTCAGCATTATCTACCACAAATTGTCTTGAAATCACAATAAGCACACACAGAAGAGTCTTCTGTCCTTCGGAACGGAACATCCGGACTCAGCATCTGGTCCAGCAATGTCTCCAGCCGCTTGGAAACCGCATTGTAGAATTTTTCATTGAGAGGGACAGTCTTAGGCGCCTCCTTGAAAAGATGGGCTGTCGAATATACGCTGTTATATATATAACGACCGGATGAAATCTCATGACCTTTCAGAAGCATATCATAGATATAGAACTGGAGGGCTATCTTCGGGCGATCGGACACGTCAGGCTCAAAGATGCGGTCCGCTATAGCCTCCGCATTGCCGTCATGTATATCCTCATCATCCGGGAGGACCTTTCCCGTCTTATAGTCCACAACTCTCATCTGTCCCTCAGAGAAACAGTCCAGACGGTCGATGAACCCCTTGAATTTCTGGCCATGAAACTCTCCATAGACAGACATCTCCCTTCCAAGTATCTCAAAGTATTCTTTTCCGGATTGTTCGAGAAGTTCCAGATCTCTCTGCAATGTCTTCAGCACATATTTGACAATCACATCGGCGACCACCAGATTGCGTCCGCTCACTTCCACGGCGTTCAACTGTTCCATGATCAGAGCCTTTACCTTCGCCTTTATTTCCTGCGGTCTTTCCAGCCATTTGAGGATATGCTTCCTGTCGACCTTGTCGAGACTGCCGGAAAGCGTCTGCGCCGCTCCTTCCCTATCGAAGAAAAAGTCAGGAGACATAGCCTCATCCGAGGTATACACAGCCCTCATCACATCATGGAACACTGTTCCGAACATACCGTAATCCAGAGATTCGGCCACCTCCTCTTCACTCTTGAGACGTTTCACCGTACCGTAATAGAAACTTGCAGGGCAGGCAAGATAACTCTGCAGGGATGTTGCAGACAGGACCGTATTGCGGATAGTCTCGATATCGGCGTCGGTCTTGGCAATGTCCGGCACTGCAGCACAAGCCCTGCCGTCAAACCTGACCACATAACGTTTCAAAGGCAGACCGAAATGATATTCCAACTGTTTGATATATCTGCTCTCCTCTCCTGATTTAAGCCCCTCTGTACGGGAATCCACCAGCATCCACACTGTCTCTGCCCTCGATATGGCCCTATAGAAATAATATGCCCACACAGCATCCTGATATTCATATGTCGGCAAGCCGAAGCCTTTTCTCAATTCAGGAGGTATGAAAGACGAACTTACACTTCTTCGAGGGAATATGCCTTCATTGGCAGATGTGATTATCAGCGTCTTGAAATCCAGGGCGCGCATCTCCAGAGGACCCATTATCTGAAGTCCCTTGAGAGGCTCGCCTCTGAACGGCACAGACACGCCACTGAGGAGTTGCGACAACAGACGTATATAAGTGACAGGCAGGACCTCAAGTCCATAGGACTGAAGCAGATTCACACATCTGTAATACTCCCTGGCATATTCCAGTTCAAGAGCAAGGGCGGAATCATGGACAAGGCGTGACGCGATGGCACTTATCACCTTCTTCTGGTAATCCGCCAATGACTCTACCTGCTGCTTCGAGGTAGCCTTCGGATCCAGTCCAAGAGGTCTGAATATGGTGTCCAGGAGAGGGGTTCCGCTCAGTTCCTTCTGAGGAATATAATATTTTGCTGCAGATCTGACCGCTGAAACCATCTTTGCGGATTCTTCATCAAGGGCGCCTTTGAACAGTTCATTCGAGAACAGATCCCGGACCTGCTTATGATAGAACAGAGTCTCTCCTTTCCTGTTTATGCAATGCAGTTGAATGGATGCAACGTCGTTCATCAGGGAGAAGATAAGGCTTCCGTTCATCGGGAGACCCATGGTGACATTTATGTCGGTAATCTTCTCCGGTATGGAATTGAGTACAGGTATAAGCAGGTTCTCATCAGGAAGGATGACTGCTGTCTCGGAAAAGTCCTCCCCTTCTATTGAATTCAATATATCCGGAAGACGCTTGGCCTGACCGACAGAAGAAGGCACGCTCACCACATTCACCTGAGGAAGCGCAAGACCTTCCGCATCCCATGATGCAGCCTGAGGGAATTCGATGACATTATCCGACATGAACAGGGAGGACCTGTTCTGCGGATCGCCTATAAGGTCTCCGGAATAGTCCCAGCAGAACTCTGCCCTCGAGCAGTCCCTCAACTTCCTCAGAAGCGTCTTCTCGCACTCGTTCAGAGCATTGAGGGCTACAAACACAAAGGACATATTGTCAGGAAACACCCCTTTGAACACTTCCTCGACGCCGGTGTTTTTCAACCTCTCTGCCAATGACCTGTACACCATTCCTTCATATGCCATTCCTTTTGAAGAAAGACGTTCGTTGAATGCCATATAAAGCGGGTAAAGCATGTTCCAGATAAGCAGGAAGCGCCCTTTCACATCCGGATTGTCTGTGTCGAGGTTCACGGTGAGTCTTCCGGAGACATCATTGAAATGGCTCACAAAGCCTTCTATGGCCTTGCGTTGAGTTTCAGTCAGGTACTCGAATGTATCCTGGATCTGCTTGAAGTCCGCCACATTCGCGAACAACTGGGCAGAATCCACGAAATATTTATCCACATCATTGAAATCACCGAGGATGACATCGCCCCAGAAGATGAACTCATCGAGGGACTCCGCTTTCGGATTGAGATCCCTGTAACATTCATACAGTTCAAGAAGTTGGGCAACCCTGTCTGCCTGGGTCATCCCGCTCACCTTATAGAAAAAGTCATTGACCGTGACCATCCTCGGCTCCAGAAGCGGACAGGACGGTTCTCCTTTTACCGCCTCAGAAAGATATTTCCTGAAAAACACCATAGATCTCCTGTTCGGAAAGACAAAGCATCTGCCGGAAATATCTCCTTTCTTATAATAGTGGTCAGCGACTTGTTTTAGAAACGGCTGCATATCCTTAATTTTTCTACAAAGATAAACCTTCTTTTTGCCAAAGTGAGGCACAATGAAAATTTATTGTCAAAATATTTGGAAGTATATATTTTTTGACTAACTTTGCACTGTGATTAATTTAGAATTATTCAAATTTAAATATTATTAACGATTAAAACGATAAAGTTATGACTAAGAAATTCAGATGCCTTGTTTGCGGTTATATTCATGAAGGTGAAAATGCTCCTGAGGAGTGCCCATTGTGCCATGTAGGTGCCGAGAACTTCGAAGAACTCGAAGAGCCAGAGGGTGAACTGACCTGGGCTGACGAGCACAAACTCGGATCCGCAAAGAATGTCGATCCTGAAATCCTCAAGGGACTTCGTGACCATTTTGCAGGAGAATGCTCAGAAGTGGGAATGTACCTTGCAATGAGCCGTCAGGCAGACAGAGAGGGTTACCCTGAGATCGCCGAGGCATTCAAGAGATATGCATGGGAAGAGGCTGAGCACGCAGCAAAGTTCGCTGAACTTCTCGGAGAGTGCGTCTGGGACACCAAGACCAACGTAGAGAAGAGAATGCTTGCAGAGCAGGGAGCATGCGAGGACAAACTCCGTATCGCAAAACTTGCAAAACAGCAGAACCTCGATGCCATCCACGACACAGTTCACGAAATGTGCAAGGATGAGGCCCGCCACGGTGCCGGTTTCCAGGGTCTGTTCAACAGATACTTCAAATAATCAATTCGGCCAAACACAACGCCCGGTCAGTCTGCTACGCAACCGACCGGGCGTTTTTATTGTCATTTTCTGAAAACTCTCACATTACTGCAAAACCAGATCCTCTTCCGTTATGGTAAAGTTCCAGATATCTAACTCAAAGCCATCATCGAATGACCAGGACTTTTCATCAAATATTCTATGATGCTCATCTTGAAGCCATAACAATGTATCTCTATGTTGACCACCATCTCTTACTACAAATACGAAAAGACTGTCAATATCCTCGAGCAGGTCCTTGAAAGGAGGACTCATGTAGGTAAGCCCGACAGCACCCATCAACCAAGCGTATTCACCAGGAGCAATATTGATATTTCTAACCCTCCCGCCAAATTCATCAACATGCAGATATGACAAAAAGATAAAATATAATCCAAAAACGTTTCATATTCACAACTACTTCTTACGGATTGACGGTCGAAATATCATCATTTTGAATATCAAAGACCCATATAAATGCGTATTCCGGTCCCGCAATATGCCTCTTGTGGTGTATCCATGATTTTTCTTCGTATACACTTCTTTTTTCTACTTCTTTATTTTTTAGAAACCACTCACACAATTTTTTCCCATTGGTACCATAAACATATATGCTATCTAACTTAAGGAAATCTTCGAATGGTGGAAATTCATTATCCCCAAGATAACGACCGGACCTAAATATTAAAATTGAATCACCAGGGATAATTATATCGAGTTCCTCCCTTATTCTCTGACAGGTTATTTCTAATGGAACCTCTGTTGAATTTTTTAAATACCACTGCCCTTGATGACCAGACAACCATTCAATGGGATCGCATGCGCTAATAGAAAGAAGTACAAAAACTCCTATTATAAATTTCTTCATGATTATTTTCCTTGAATTGATAAGATCTATTTCAGTTACAACCGGTAATTATCAGCGTTGAGCCTTCTTCTACCATAAAGGGGGGAATTGATTGTGATATAAACGGTGGACAGGACTGAATAGAGTGCTATTCCTCATCGTAATATTCAAGGGTTTCCCAAAGGCTGTCCATCTGACGACGGTCTTTTTTGGTCGGACGGCCGGTTCCTCTGTCTCTTTTGAGGAAGAATGTCTCCACCGGTGCGCGGAGTTTGTCGAGTTCTTCCTGAGGAGTCAGGTTCTCTGCATATTCCGGTACCAGTTTCGGACCTTGACGCTTGTCGACAAGAGCAAGTACCTTATATGTATATGTCACAGCACCTTTGCGCACTACTATAGTGTCGCCCACCCTGACCTGCTTGGATGGTTTGACGTCCGCACCGTTCAGACGCACCTTTCCTCCATTGCAGGCCGTAGTAGCATCACTTCTGGTCTTGAATGCCCTTATTGACCAGAGATATTTGTCGATTCTGACATCTTCCATGGCATATCAACTGAAAAAGTTCAGAGGACTGCTTCCCTTCGGTGCAGACGGTTCTTCATCGAAAGCACCATCCTCCAGACCCTCATAGTCCTCGTTTTCAAGGAAAGCATCTGTCGAAAGATCGATATAATCGTCGACCTCATCTGCAGGACGGGTAACCGCCTCAAGAAGCAGAGTCGACCTGTCGCGTGGAACAAGGTAAAAGTCAGGAAGTTCCGCAGGGACAAGTATTGTCTCACCCTTGGCAAATTCGTAGTTCTCCATATATGCCTCGCCATTTGGCTTGGTTGAAGGGACCTGAATGGACGCAGCACCTTCCAGACATATGTAAACTATGAAACTTTCGAATTTTTCGGTATATATGTGCAGAGGATCAGACAGATGAAGTGCGGTGACATTGAACTGAGGCGATTCGACCAAAGTCTCCACCACTCCCCCTTCTTCTGCTCCGTGATGACAATGGTCATCTTCGTGGCAATGACATTCGTGACCTTCATCATGACAATGGCACTCATGTCCTTCTTCATCGCAATGACATTCTTGTCCTTCTTCATGGCAATGACATCCATCAGTGCAGGAACAACTATGGGCATGGCATGGCATATGTGATGCCTCTTCACCCCAAAGAGGTCCCTTTCTATATAGTCCGAAATCGAAGGCATTGTAATCAATTACATCTATTGCCTCCTCCAGATGCATTTTTCGAGCGGTTGCAGGGTCGAACTCGCGTCCCCAGTCATATAGGCGGAATGTCATGTCTGACGACTCCTGGATTTCAGCGATGAGAAGACCTCCGTCGGCTGCATGCACTGTACCCGGTGTTATATATATGACGTCTCCCTTCTTCGGATATATCACATTCAGGATTTCGTCTACAGTACCACTCTTGCACCTGTCATAGAATTCCTGTGCAGAAACCTCTCTGGTGAATCCGCAATACATCCTAGCACCTTCCTTCGCATCCATCACATACCATATCTCCGCCTTTCCAAGCGAATCATATCTTTCTGCAGCAACCTCATCGTCAGGATGGACCTGCACTGAGAGCCTGTCATTGATGTCAAGAAACTTTATCAGAAGCGGGAACTGACGTCCGTAATGGTTATATACATTTTCTCCGACGATTCTTTCGAGATACGTCTCCATCAGTTCGCCTATGGTGTTGCCTGCAAGCCAGCCTTCCGCGACTACGGAATCTTCGATGCCCATATCTGCAAGTTCCCAACTTTCACCTATGAGGACATCAGGGCCGAGCACGGTCTCATTTCCCTCATCGTCGGCCTCAACGAACTTCTTTCCAAGATCCCTGACCAATGCGCTGCCGCCCCATGGTCGTCTTGATGCTACAGGTATGAATTTAAAAGGATATAGTTTCTTTTCCATATATGTTTGAATTAATAGCACAAAGTTAAAACATTTACCAGATATATAACATGGTAATGGTCCGGATATTGACAATAGACCTGCAGCCAAGACATGGTGTCACGGCATAAATAATAAATTAGGAGAAATAAATATGTTACCAGCAAAAAGAATCAACGGTCAGAACTGGATTCCTGACTTTTTCACAGACTTCTTCGAAGGCAACCCGCTTTCCAAGTTCGGAAGTGCTGCACCCGCAATGAATGTAATCGAAGACGACAAGTCGTACAATATCGAACTTGCTGCGCCCGGCATGTGCAAGAAGGATTTTGATGTTCATATCAGCAAGGATGGCAACCTCGTGATCGAAATGGAAAGAAAATGCGAGGAAAAAGAGTGCAAGAAGGAAGGCAAATACCTCAGAAAAGAGTTCGCATGCACCAAGTTCCATCAGACTCTCGCACTTCCGGAAAACACCGACAAGGACAACATCGAGGCTGAAGTCAAGAACGGCATCCTCTATGTGAAGATTCCTAAACTTGAAAACGTCAAGGCGGAAAACGAAAAGAGGGTCATCGAAGTGAAATAGGGATGCCCAAAACAGTTAGTGAAAGTATATACAAGTAATTAAAATTTTATTTGGCTGACTAAAAGTCGGATATTGTCATTCCGGCCGAACGGAGTGAGTAGAGAAATCTTTGATACTGATATGTAACAGATGTCTCGAATCCCGTTGGTTTCTCGTCATGACAGTGATTCACGACTATTTAGCCAGCCTCTTTTATGGGTAAAAAGACGTTCCAGGTGTCCTCATTGTGACAGCATAAATGTCATCAAACACCCTCTATTACTAATAGAATAATATGGGCACACATTGTCATTGCGAGAAGTGATAGTTACATGTCAATCAACGGTCCATAGTCTATCAGATTGGCACGTCGGACTATCGTCCTCCTCGCAATGACAGTAGGACGGTCGCTGTCCTTCTCGCAATGACGCGTTTCTCTTCGTCAGTCCGATTACGATGGAGTGAGATGCTGTTCTTGTTAGATACGATTGAGATGTGTGGGGTAATGATGCCAAATATAGTTGGTGAAAGTATATATAAGTAATTGAAATATAATTTTATG
>SUYY01000048.1 GCA_015060205.1 Bacteroidales bacterium | reverse complement strand
AATGCGGTCTCCGGTGTTCCAGACCTGAGTCATCCTGCCACCAGTTTCCTGTCCTATGGACATTTTAGTATTTATATCAGCTGGCATGCTGACCTTTATCATGATATCTTCATGCCCGGATACATTGTCAAGTTCCTTGACCGAGCATCCGGACAGAAGCATCATCAAAAGTGCGAATATTGAGAGTTTTCTCATTATGGTTATTTCTTAAGTGAAAGATATCTTTGGGCTGCCTCAAGATAATAGTAGTCTGCATACACAAGAGGCACATCAACCTCGGAATTGAGAGGCTTGTGGCTCACTGAGTGCTTCAGAAGGAAGTTTCCGTTGCCTTCTTCTGACATATATTCCGGAGAAGAAAGAGAAAGAAGGATGTCCTCAGCATATGCAACATAAGTCTGTGACTTTTCTTCATCCTTTGTCAAGGTTGAGAGTTCAAGGAGTGCTGATGCAGTAACCGCTGCTGCAGAAGCGTCACGAGGAACATCTGGAATTGCTGTGTCATGATAGTCCCAGTAAGGAATCTTGTCCTCTGTCTGGACAGCGTTCATGATATAATTGGCGATATGCTCTGCATGGGTAAGGTACTTCTCGTCACCAGTTTCACGATAGCACATTGTATATCCATATACTGTCCATGCCTGGCCACGAGCCCATGAAGACTCGTGTGCGAATCCCTGGAATGTACCTTTACTCTCGATGGTTCCGTCGTTGTTGTAACTTACCACATGGTAAGATGATCCATCCGGACGGAAGTGGTTCTCAAGCGTAGTGTCAGCATGCTTAACTGCTACATCATAATACTTCCTGTCACCTGTCATCTTGCTTGCAAAGAAGAGCATTTCAAGGTTCATCAGGTTGTCGACGATAACCGGATAATTCCACTCACCGAAATCCCATGAGCGGATCTGACCGATCTGAGGATTGAAACGAGTACAGAGACTGTTTGCAGCATCAATGATGATCTGAAGAACTTCAGGCTCCTGAAAGTTAGCCCATTGACGGCCATAGCTGCAGTATATCATGAACCCGAGGTCATGGTGTCCTGTAAAGTCCTTGATTTCATAAAGTTGTGATGTGTATTTACGGGCTGCAACTTCAAGCTCCTTGTCACCTGTAAGTTCATAAGCAAGCCAGAGGTCTCCTGCAAAGAATCCGCTGGTCCAGTCATATGCGTCGACAGTAACGAGCACCCCGTTTTCATACGTCCTCGGAAAACGGTTCATTGTATCACATGCAGCCGCATTTGCCTTGAAGCCATCTGCGGCTATGGCGATTCCTTTCTGCAGGGCTTCTGTCACCTGCTGCTGACGTGATGGCTTGCATCCTGCTGCCACAGCGAGCAGCAGGAGCGCCATTATTGTACGTTTAAGATTTTTCATTGGTTCGATTTAGTAGTTTGACTCTACGATGTTAAGTGAGTTTACGCCTGAGGTTGCTGTTTCTTCAAGAACAATCTCAGGATAAGTTTTTCCTGAAGTTCTTGCTGCCCATGATTTAAGAGATGGGTAAGTGGCCTTATTTGCATCCACCCATGCATTCAGTTGTTGCAAACATGTACCATCGGTCAGAGGCGCGTCCAAATACGCAGTAGTATTAGCATCATCATATCCAGCCCACGACGCATTAGTGATAATATTTCTTTTCTGTCCTATTGCCATGCGATAATAATTCAACTCGTTAGCCGATTGCGCAGCTTCAGTAAAATCCGTATCGAATTTGGATCTATAATTCCTGTTATAAAAACAATTATCAATAGTAGCAGCCGGATATCCCATAACTATACCGATACAACCTGCATATAATTTACTCTTCGATGGATCCGTTTCGTTAATTGTAGGAGTAAACACATAACTTGCCAATCCACTAAGTACTAAGCCATTAGCTAACAAGGTTGTCTTAGTACTACCATCTGTACCGAGAATCAATCCAAGACAAGGAATATTTTGGTTACTCATTGACTTTACAGTATTACCGTCACTCAAGACATTGATAATCTTTGCATCATTTGATGAGCATACGCCAACAACGCCACCACAGGATGTTGTCTTTACGGAACATACATTGTCTTTAGAGACAATATTGATGAGAGTTCCTCCTCCCATACCTGCAACTACACCACCTGCAAAGCTGGAATTCTCCGCAGTCACGGTATTATTGCTTGAAAGTATTCCATCCACAAGGCCATTGCCCACATATCCGACTACTCCTCCGGCATTTGCCCATATTGATTTGATTGTTGAGTTTGTAACAGAACAGTTTCTGATGATCGCATCTGCATTGTTGCACCTGCCGACCAGACCTGCTGCATAAGAACCACCGTTTTCACCATCCTGAGGTCCTGAGACAATCGTCGAGTTGGAAACATGACAATTCTCGATTGTAAATGCTACAGATGAATTTCCAGCAGTGATTACAGCTGCAGAGGATGCCGCACTACTTGCATTACCTCCGGTTACTGTAATATTGTCAAACTTCAGATTCTTGACAGTTCCGTTAAGCATGTAGAAGAATGCCTGATGAGAAGCTGTTCCGTCACCTATCTTTGCGTTTTTCAATGTGTAATTTCCTCCGTCAATCACGCCACTGAAATTCTTGATTGGAGTTACTGCTTCATTTGCAAAATCAATGTCAGATTCCACTTTATAATATGCACTTGCATAGTTTGTTGCATCAGTATTGATCTTTCTTACCATGTTGTTCCAATGGTAGATTCCCTTGATGACATATGGGTCAGATTCTGTACCTGTTCCTGATGCAAAGAGTCTGTATGCCACGTCATTCTTAACCTTAGTGATCTGGCCTCTCGCAATATTGATTGTACTTGGCGAGGTTACTTCCATTGTTGTTCCGTCAGTCATGGTTGCAGTGAATGTGAAACCGCCTTCATATTTTCCCTCAGGAAGAGCGAAGTAAAGCTTTACTGGCACTCCTGCTGTCATGACATACGCGATCTCTGCAAGGAGAATGCTGCTGTTTCCACCATCAATGTAGGTAAGAGAATTATCAGTAAAGTCAACCTCGAAATTTCCGTTGATCTTCTGACCTCCATTCATCGTAAGTGATGCACGCACGAGCTTCTGTCCATCGTATTGAGGAAGAAGGTCAATCTCCCACAAACCTGTAAGGTGCTTGAGTGTCATTTCCTTGCTATTGCTGACACCAGCCATATACATGGAGTTCTTAGGGAAGCTGTTTACGGTAGCAACCTGACGGTTGGAAATGTAGATTGTAGATCGTGATGGATTTGTTGCAGTTGATGGGAAGATTGCCGTATACTCTTCACCTTCTGCTTCTGTTCCGGTAGCAACGAACAGGTCGTTTGCCTTGTTATAAGAATAGACTGCCGGAGTTTCTGCTGCATCTGCATAGATGTCAATTGCATCTGCATCCTCAAAAACGACCTTTACACCATCAAGAACGGCTTTGGTCATATCCTCAGTATGCACGCGGAAACCATCGAGTTCAGCGCCATTTCCGCCAAGATTCTCCTGCTGGCAAGAAGAAAATGCCACACATGCAAGAGCTGCTGAAATTAATATATTCTTTTTCATTTTCTTGTTCAGTTTAATTGTTAAACATTGCTCTTGTCTAGAAGCCTTCATATTCTTCCTCCACAATTTTGAAATCTTCCGTACTCATACAGAGTACCTGCTGAATGTCAAGGTCTAATTCGACAATTTCAGGATGTTGATAATCTTTTTTCATATTAATATGTTTTTAGTTGTTTATAATTTCGGATATCCGTTTTCATCAGTTGTCCACGTCTTGAGAGATGGATAGGTTGACTTATTGGTTTCTACCCAATCATTGAGTTGTTTCAATGCTGTTCCGTCTGTAAGTCCAGCAGAAGCGTATGTTGAACATGTCACATTGCTGACCTTATCCACTCCTGCCCAGGATGCATTAGTTATGATATTCCTTTTCTGTCCGACAGCATACCTGTAGTATGACTTTGCTTCACTATCATTTTGTGCTGCACTGGTGAACTGTACGTCATATCTGTTACGTAAAGTCTGATTGTAAATGCAATTATCCCAAGTGATATTAGGATAACCCGCGATGATACCGACGCACGCTGCGTAAGGCTTATCTGAAGCAGCAGTATAGACATAGTCTACCGATGCACTTTCTACTAAACAATTTGCCAGCAATGCGCTGTAGACAGTTCCATTTCCTCCTAGAACGCCTCCAAGGTAAAGTGTATAACTATGAGCCAATGTTTTCATCTGATTTCCTGCGCTATAGATATTGATCATCTTGGCATCGTTGGAATTGCAGTTTCCTACTACTCCGCCAGCTCCACCAGAAGTAGGATTGTTGGCAATGCAGATATTATTCAGTGAAGATATATTGATGATGGTAGCAGTTCCAGTAATAAAACCTACTACTCCCCCTGCAACTCCCTTGGTTTCTGTCTTTATTGTATTTCCAACTGCGCTGGCATTGTCAATGATTCCAGCTCCTATCAATGACACAATTCCTCCGGCATTCTCGTTGGATGCTGTAATTGTAGAGTTTAATATAGAACAATTCCTGATAACAACTGACGCGTTGTTGCATCGTCCGACAAAACCTCCTGCATATGAACCACCAGCTGTGCCTTGCTCAGGACCTGAAATCACAGTAGAATTAGTTATATGACAATTTTCAATTGTAAAAGCCACGGATGAATTTCCAGCAGAGAGCACTGCTGCAGATGATGCTGCGCTATTTGCATTCCCTCCGGTGACAGTAATGTTGTCAAATTTCAGATTCTTGACTGTACCATTAAGAAGGTAGAAGAATGCCTGATGAGAAGCTGTTCCGTCACCGATCTTTGCATTTTTCAAGGTGTAATCTTTTCCGTCAAGTGTGCCTTTGAATGACATCTGAGCAGACTTGCCGGCAGGTTTCACGTAGGTATTCTCAAAATCGATGTCAGCTGCCAATTCTATGAACTTATCCTGGAATCCAGCCTTGCCTTCATTATTTGTCACAAGATCAGAAAAGTCATTCCAGTCAGATGCCGTATAAATCTTATATGGCTCTGATTCAGTTCCCTTGCCGTAATCATTCAATGTAATTGTTGCTTCTGCTGTTTCACTCGAATCGTATATTCCAGGATTAACTGCAGTAACTTTAACTTTGAATGATCCGGATTTTCCAGTAAAATCCAATGTTGTACCTTCGCATTCCTGCTTTATATTGTCTACATAAACTTCATATCCGCTAGCGCCCTCGACAGCGCCCCAGCTTATTGTCGTTGCTGCCGGATTCCTGAAGGATGGCTGTTCAACTACCAGAGCCGGAGTAGCAAGACGATCGAAAATTGCCACGACAATCTCAGATGACCAGGCAGAAGTTGTATTCAATTTGTTGTCATTCGGCAACGCACGAACAGTGATGGTATACCTCTCAGCAAGATATCCGCTTAAATCTATGACCGTTTCTTCAGTCAGTACAAGAGATCCGTTAATGTTGTACTCATATTTGGATGCCCCCTCAACTGCTTCCCAGCTCACGGTCTTTCCTGATGCGACAGGAAGCGGAGAATCCAAGGCTACAGCCATGTCATATTCAAGTTCTTCACTCCAGTCAGAATCAAGCCATGTAACGCCGTCTCCGATTGCCTTTATCTTGATGACAAGATGTCCACCCTCGACGACATCTGACAAGGCCAGCTGATTGGTTGTAACTTCTTCACAATCCTCTCCGTTGATGTTCGGAATATAAGCTGCCGCTCCCTTGACAATAGACCATGTAAGTACATTGTCAGAGGAAACCTTCAAGGAGTAAGGCGTCTGAAGTTTGTTGTCATTCTCTTCCTTTTGAGCACAACCTGCAATCAGGAGTGCCGTAAAGAGGATTAAACAGGTTTTGATAACAGTTTTCATATTACTCTAATGTTGTTAGCTTCACTTTTATATCGCATGTTTCACCAGCAGCAAGATCGAAGATAAAACCTACACGGGATACACCATAGTTAGGCATATCATAAACGTTTTCACTATTAGCACTTTCTGCCATAGGCGTCACTTTCTGACCGCTGACTACTTCAAGTCTCATCTTGTGTCCTTTCTTTGTGAGTATGATGGAGTTTTCTGATTCGATTCTTGGGTTTGCCCTTGTGATGAGGTTCCATTTAAGAATATGGTCATTACCTTTCTCCACGGTCAGTACATCACTGATTTCCAGCACAGTATTTTCAGAATCAAGGGTAAATGTTCTTGTTGCTGATGTTACGAATGGAGACAAAGTAGGACCCATATCTACTTTGCATCCCTTCACGCCTTTATCAGATATGATCTCGAAAATCTCAGCCTTGCCGTTTACATTATGGTTGGAATCATCGATTATGAGAGTCGAGTGAGACTGATTTGACATCCTGTAACAGTCCCATCTCTGGCTGTTCTGCTTGAAATCCCAGATAGAGATATTATGCTTGTAGAAAGAACCGTAGCTCTGCATTCCAAGGTCTGTAACCCATTGAACGCCGTTCTGTTCATATATGAATGAGCCATTATCCATATGAGCATGATTGTTAGTCGGTACTCCGCCTTTGACTCCAAGATAGGTATCCATAGGGCTGTCCCAGCCGGAGCGGTAGATATACAGAGGGGTCTTTCCTGCCGCATGATAAACTGTCCTTGACGGTTTTGCGTCCTTGGTAAGATCCAGTTGGGATGCATATATCAATGCACATGGCAGGAATCGGTCCACCTCCTTGTTCGTATAGGTCTTGGTCCTCTCCTTCTCGAGCATTCCGCATGCCGACCAGCACAAAGAGTTGTCCTTGCATTCTCTTGCAAACCAGAATACCATAGGCATCATAAGCTGTTCCGTCGCTGAGTCATAAAAGCCGTATGACTTGCCTGCAGGGGTTTCCATCATCTGAATGAACTCCGCACTTTTCAGAAAGCCTGGAGACTTCTCTATCCCAAGTTCCTGTCCTAGGGCAGTCCTGACATATTCTATCATAAGAATCTGATAGGTGGTGCCGTAGTTCCAATATCCATAGCCTTCTGGATAGGCTCCATCCGGAGCATACACAGCCATTGCCTTAGGATTACTCTCTACAGACTTGGCAATATATTTCTGCGCCTCATCTGGAATGTGCTCATATACAGCCAGAGAAGTACCGATCATGGCACTGTTGCAGACCTGGTTCCAGTTGTAGTCAACATTGTACCACTTCTGTCCTTCCGCAGTACGCAGACCTTTATTTATCAGGGCATCAGTGACAATATCCTTTGTCTCCTGTGAAAGATAGTCGTACATCCAGTCATAGCCGATGGCCAATGCAGTCATGACCTCAGCCGTATCAAGCCAATGTCCCGGATCCCAGTCATACCATCCACAAGCATTGAGCATCTCCTCCTCAGCTCTTTTTGCATATCTGACATCTCCGGTGATACGGTATGCGTATGCGAGGTAAAGGACACGCTTTTCAACCTCTCGTGATTGTGCGAGAATATGTCCTTTTGCCGGTCTTACAACGCAAGGCTGATCGAAAAGACTTTCAGCAAATGAGAAAATGAGCTCGTTTGCGTTGCAAAGATGGGCATTTGTGCCATCCTCAAGGAGTTTTGCTATTTTCTTCTCCTGACCGGCAGTCATGAGCAGACGAGGATGAGGCGTGATCTTGTTGTACGAAAGTGGCTTTGCCGAAGCAGAAGATACCACTGACAACGAAAGTAATGTAATGATGAGTATTCTTTTCATAATCTCTATCTGATATTCATTTCAATAATCGGATGTGTCTTCTTTGAGCAATACATATTCATTATCTCAAAGGCAACAGATTCAGTTCCAGCCTTTTGCTTGATCATCAAGGTGCAGAACGGGCCGAGATAATCGGGGTTTCCGCCTTTGACTGCAACGAGATATGGGATTGAGGAATTGTTGGTAAGTCCGAGCACCACTTTACCTTTATTATCCTCATCACGTATCACTTTCAGGGTCATAGATGATGTAAACAGGTCTTTCAGCAGTTGCTCCTCACCGCAGAGTGTATTATTCGCATAAGCTATCGTTCTTCTTCCAATTAATGCTTCGCGAAGCGACTCTTCTGTATTTTCGTTTGCCAGAACCAGAGTCATAGGACGATGAGTACCAGCAATATAGAATTCAGCTGCAGTGGAGCTGTGTATATCACTGGCTGCCATCATACAGATGCCTCTCTCAAGTGCGCGATCGATTATTCCAGGATAAAATTCGCTGTGATTCATCACCTCGACACCGTCAATGAGTCCCTCATCGTATGCAATTTTGTCAGTTTCAGTATAATCTATATTTGATTTACGCCAGCCTGGGTGGTTGTGTATGATAAGAGCGCCCTGCTTCTTCGCTTTACGCATCGACACTATCGGGTCCGGGTCATATATTTTGTTGTTATTTGAAGTAAACAGAGCGTTATAATGGCCAACAGTTGTCCCGTTTCGTGAGATTTCTGTTCCTCTGATGACCGTAATACCGTAGTTTGGAGACTCCTTCAGTGCCCTTCTCTTGTATGTGAAGTTAAGGTCACCAAGAATACCATCCTCATCTGGGGGTGTTTCAGAGATCTTATTATTCTTAGCCTTCATTTCTTCTCCTTCTGGGAAATAAGGTTTCAAATAGGCGAAAAAGGTTCCTTCATTTGGCCTAAACTCCAGATGGTCTGTGATTGCTATAGCATCAAGTCCGTCACACCATGCCTCCTTAACTCTGAAATCCGGCATAGCCTGACCATCAGAAAACATGGTATGCGTATGCAGGTCCACCTTATAGACATTGTAGCCATTCACCATCGGTATCACAATCTCCCTACGTATTCTTTCCGGTCTATGAACATGGACAAGCATTTCCTCATTGCCAGAATCAGGGACATAATATTGCGCCTGGGCTGCATACTCTGCGGAAAATGCTAGAAGAATTGTTATGATGATACTATTTTTCATATGCTGTAAACTTATTTTATAGAAGGAAATCCGTCAGCACCGCGCACCCATTCAGAGGCACCAAAGGAAGTCAGTCTGTATACGCTTGAATTGAGGCGGTTCAAAATTGAGTCGGATGACATTGACTCCAAGGCTGATTTCTTGGCAGGAAAAGCACAATCATAGTTTGTACCGCCTGAACCTGGACGGCCAAAACCGTAATAACGGCCGGATAATGTCTTGTTATACTGAGTTATCAGATCCTCGCTATAGAAGCAGTCTGCGCACCTATATGAATCCATCAACCAGCCTCCGATGACACCGACATAGCCTACAGATGCAGAGGAAACATTTACCTCGCCAGACAAAACGAGGCAGTTTGAAATGTTACCTGCGAAATCATTCTCTGCATTGGCGAATACCAATCCAGCGTATGGTTCCTTTGCCTTCTTTACATTAAGTATGCAGTTCTTGGACAAACAGTTGATCAGATTGCCGTCCTTTTTGAGTTGACCTGCAATACCACCAATCAGACGCCGTTCTTCTACAGTAATATTGTTGGAATCTGATGTGCAATTGACTACTACACCTGAGGACAATTCTCCTACAACTCCAGAAGCATAAAATTCTTTCGATGTAATCTTGTTAGAAGATGAAAGACAATGATCAATCACGGCAAGAGGGCTACAGACCATAGCTGCAATTCCAGTTGCAAAACGCACTCCGGTATATACCTCATTATTTTGAGCTATGCAATTACGAACTGTACCTGATGTAACGCGGGCTACAAGAGCTGAAGCATGGGTGTTTCCGACTGCGACCTTGTTATTCATTGCAATGCATCTATCAACAAGAGCCTCAGGGGAATTCAGTACAGCGGCTATGGTTCCTGCCAATGTTCCCACTGATCCTTCACCTGAGATATCCACGCTGCAGCCTGTTACCATACAGTTGTAGAACTGTCCTGTCGCCTCACCGCCACAAATGATTGCACAACGGCCATCAGCAGGCTTTGTCACCGTTGACCTTACAGTGATGTTATCCGCCTTAAGGTTCTTCATCATACCATGAAATGACACGAACAGTCCAAGTCCGCCCCGACCTTCCAGTACAGCATTTTTCAGTGTCCGGCCCTTTCCGTCAAAGACACCACGGAATCCGGTTGCGTAGTTCTTGCCGACTGGGCTGATCTTTTCACCACCAAAATCAATATTCGCCGCAAGAGCGACAACCTCCCCTTCAAATCCTTTATTGCCAAAGTGATTATTGGTAACTGCCTGTGCAAACAAGTTCCAGTCATTCTTATCATAGATCATGTATGGCCTCCTGAGAGTTCCCTCACCATAGTCTCTCACGTTAATGGTTGCAGATGCCGGAAGGCTCTGCTCCTGACCATTTGAAGACTGCGCAATTACCTCCACTGTATGCTTACCGATCCTTCCGGTCAGATAGAGAGTATTTCCAATTACCTCAATTGTTTCTCCATCAAGTCTTACTGAATAACTATCAGCCCCCTCAACTGGTGCCCAGGACACCTTTGCATCTGACATTCGTGCAAATGTAGGTTCCTTGATGGTAAGCTGTGGTGAAGCAAGTCTCTGCTGGGCCGAAGCGGAGAGAAATGCTGCAAGCATCAGGATTATTGAATATGCATATCTCATAATCATTGTATTGGCGTGAGTGTTACACGCAGTTCATACTCTTTTCCCTTTTCGAGCTGTGCGGTAAAGCCCACACGCATATAGTCAGGGTTAAGTGCTTCACCCTCCCCTCCTTCTGCCGGAAGGATATAAATCAAGGCATTATCAGGTGAAACAACTTCAAGGTGCATCTGCCGACTGCCTGATGACAGAATGACTTTCTTATCTCCATCTGCCTGCGGTTGTGCCTTTGTTATCATATTCCACCTTACCTGCATATCTGCTGATGGTATCACATTGTCAACGACATTCAGAATGTCATCTTCAAGCCTAATTGTACGCACAGCCTTGCTTACCTTGTTCGAACAGGCAGGAGTAAGGTCTACAGTTGCACCAGGAGCTTCTTCTGTAAAGTATTCTGTAATAGGAGTCTTGCCGGTCACTACATGTTCGGCATCATCAAAGGATATGGTGCTGTGAGCGGCAAGACCAGGGCGGAATATATCCCATCTTCCTGCATTCTGTCCATAATTGTCATACCCAGGGAGATTGTATGAGTCACTTCCCGGGTCACCGGACCATATGACTCCATCACGCTCATAATAAAAAGCTCCACTATCCATGTGCGAGTGTCCCTGCTTCGGATATCCACCTTTGATCCCAAGATATGTGTCATTTACGCTGTCAAATCCGCTTCTCCATACATAAAGAGGCTGATTACCGTCGCTATACCACCAGTTCTGTTCAGGCTTGACTACCTTGGAGATGTCGAGCCCTACAGAGTACAGAAGAATGCAAGGATTGAATCTCCACAGTTTATCTTCCTGTTCAAAATTGTCTGCCATGAGCATCTGTCGGTCAACATAGAGCCATTCCGGATGGTTGAAATGCCTTGCAAGCCAGAATGAAGCTGGTGAAACATTTGCTCCGATGGCTACATCCGCATAAGAGTAACACCTGCCTGTGGGCGTAGTCATCATCATTGCATAAGCACCTGTACTGTCAAAACCTGTAGCATTGTCAGGTAGATTGCTTTCGTAACCTATGGCAGTCTTAAGCACTTCAAAGAGCATGGTCTGATAGACTGTTCCATAGTGCCAGTAAGAGTAGCCTTCCGGATATCCTCCATGCGGTCCGAACGTCTCGACTGCCTTACGGTTGTTTTCTATGGCCTCTGTTATCATGGCTGCACTCTTCTCAGGTTGGTGCTCATATACTGCTAATGCAGAAGCGATCATACAAGCATTGCAGACAGAGTTCCAGTTTCCTACACTATGTCTGTAACTTGCTGTCGCAGATTCGTCGAGTCCTTTGGCAATCATTGTCTCCACGATGATTTTCTTCGATTCTTCTGAAAGGAAATCATGAAGCCAGTCATAACCGATGGCAAATGCCAGAGTCATTTCGGACGTAGTAAGGAAATGATCCGGTCTCCATTTATCATATTGAGCAGCAATCGCAAGCAGTTCCCTTTCGGCTCTTGCTGCGTACTTTTCAGATTCCGTCATTCTATACATATATGACAGATAGAATATACGGCCCAGATTTTCGCGAGCTATAGATACACCTGTCAGTGTTTCCCGAAGAAAAGGTTCCTTATTGAGCAACTGATCAGCATAATTTTCAATCTCCTTATGTATGACATTCAGGAATTTTCCTTCCGGTGTCCATATCATCTGTCTTATCTTGCCCTCCAGTCCTTTTGGGAAAAGCAGTCTCGGATGGGCACGAAGGCTGTCGCCTATTGAAAGAGGCATTTCAGGTTGCGGAGCATATTGAGTCACGCTGACTGACACGGTATTGCTGAACGGGCTGTCTGAATATCCCGGAGTTCCGACAGCTCGTATCTTCACAGCGTATTCACCATATCCATTGGATGCCACATTATATGACAGGACATCCGACCTTATGGATATTAGTCTGCCGTCAATGTCCATCTCATAGGATCTGGCATTGTCCACAAAGGTCCAGTTCACGTTGTTTCCTTCACATATCAGTTCCGGTGCCGGCAGCGGTATGTCCTTACCGCCCAACTCCTGATCCGTTGTACAGCTTGAAAACAGAACGACAATATTCAATATGCAGAACAGCCGTTTCATTTTATCTCGACATTCATTTTAATATGTTCCTGCAATGTCGCACCGCTGTAATCTCCTGCTCTAAGGATAAATTCGTCAGAAGATCCGGCAGTAGTCTTATAGTATTTTATAGCACCTTCATTAATCTCATTCTGAGTAAACACATCACCTTCTTTTAAAGGAAGACAGTTCCTTGTCAGTACTCCTCCCTGTGGGGTCTGAATAATCCGATATGTTATGTTCTGAGGAGAATAGACCAGACCGTCAGGTACTACCGGTGCAGTACAAAGAAGGTAGTCCTGAGTAATCACGGCTGACTCAGAGCATTGCAGAACCTTGGCATTCTGCAGAATTATCCTCGAATTCATACGTCCCAGAATCTGTATATATGACGGGTTGTTTGTCATATCATTCTTTGATTCTTTCTTGAATCCGAGATATAGTATCCCCACAGAAGAATAGAAGTTGTTTGCCGGTGCGACGGTAAAGGCAATCGGCTTAGGTGACGGAGTCGAAAAATGCTTAAGAATATAGTCTGTTATGTCAACCGAAGTCCATTTGCCAGGCTCATCAAAATCGAAGGTTGCCACCTTGTTCTCCGCAGACAGAGTCGGCGTAAACTGATTCAGTACAGTCGTATAGAACTTTGCCACATCCGTTCCTCGCTCGGAAAGTTCCCATGCCTGATCTGTAATATCATATAGTACGAACGGATTAGCTGCAATTCCATCAACCTTTGGAACATAGAAATTAACTCTTGCGACTGAAATATCATCATAGAAATCAACTGAACTCTTATTTTCATAAAGAATAAGAGGAATACGCTCAGTATTGCAGTTCATGGTCAGGTCAAACGGAGACTCTGGTCTGGTCTTGGCAAGATAAGTATCAGCCTCAGTCTTTATTTCAAACACTTGGTCTGTATTAGGTTCACCCTTGTATGAATCTGTCTTTAGGGTATATTCTTTAAAATAAGGAACATTAGACACGATTTGAGCTACATGATCCTTGAAGGCAACATCCTGCATAACTACAGTTGCAGTCGTAGCAGCGAAATTCTTTACTCCAGATGGGACATAATTGTTTACATACAGCTGGTGTCTATTGCCTGAAGACGACCTCTTTGAAAGATAAAGCTGTTTATCTGCAATATTCTGAGCTGCAATCACAGCTCCGTCCTGCATATCTGCAGAAAGATATCTTTGAGACATTACCAGATAAGAAAGGACCTCCTTCAGAACTACCGGCTCAAACTCCTGAATGCTCGTGATACCCATCTCGGAAAAGAGTTGGTTGAATGCCTCATCATTAGGTACAATCACAGTCGAGGGGACGATGGTATCAAACGCCTCTTTCATACCACACATCTCCACAGCCTGAGCAAAGATATGGCAATTGAGATTTCTCTCTGATTTGAGCCACTCGTTAAAAGTATATCCGCCCCAGTAGTCTCCATTGGAGTCAAATGCACCATTTGTCTGTAGTTTCAGGCATGAGACCATGCCGAACAGGACTAAAGCAATTGCTGTATATTTTCTCAATATCATAATCTGCATGTTTATTTATAGAACACATTCTGCTCGATAGCTCCATTGCTGTAGAGCAGTTCCTGATAGTGTATAGGCCAGACTGCACTAAGCATATCATCCTGACCATTGACCGGGCCCATCACCTCAAGCAAGGTTCCGGTTCTTACCAGATCGAAATATCTATATCCTTCACCGAAAAGTTCCTTGTATCTTTCATCTGCGACAAGAATCCTTAGCAAATCAACGTCTTCCGAGTCATAATCTGATGGATTTATCAGATATGCGTCACCTCCAGCTCTCGCACGGATGATATTGAGAAGGTCGATGGCTTTGTTCTTCATGGCATTTCTCTCAGCTGCAGTCTCCCCTGTGGGTATCAGGTTGACATAAGCCTCTGCCTGCAGCAATACCATTTCTCCAAGACGAAGCAGAACGACATTCCTGGTCTCTGAGTTATAGTCTGTGAATTCAATGAAATACTTTGTCAGTTTTGGTGAATTTCCATAGAAATTTACCGCACAACGCCAGTCGATTGACTTGTTCTTTGTATACCTTGTCTTTACTTCACCTGTTGGCCGGACTGAGTCAAAAACAGAGAACAGACTGTTTGACAGTGCATTATCCTCTATAGCATAACTAAGTTCAAAGATGGACTCCTTGCTCTTTCCGACATTGAAGATGCCGGCGTATTCGCAATTTGAAATATAATTATTGTCGGTATTCGAATTCTTTGAATCATAAAGTGCGGCAAGAGAGTATCCGCTGTTCTTTAATGAAATACCATCGTCTTCAAAGAAATGGCTGTTGGCCTGAAGCACACCAGACCAATCCTTAAGCCAGGTACATACTTGAGCCTGAAGGGCAAATACTGAAGATAGGGTAAAATGCGTTCTGCTGCCACTGTCTGAAATAAGGACCTTTGCCTGTTCTATATCCATCAATATCTGAGCGAAGATATCTTCAACAGTGCTTTTCTTCATACGACTGTCGTATTTATCGCCGACAGACGGTACCAAAGCCAAAGGTGCCTCACCCCAGATACGCACAATCCAGAAATATGTAAACGCACGCATTGCATAAGCTTCGCCAACAAGCTGTTTTGCGGTGTCACTGCTGACAAGTCCTTGATCAGCCATTTCATCAGCTTTTGCAATCACAAGATTAGCCTGCTGGATTATCTGATAGAAAGATGCCCATGAGGCATATTTATTATACGACGTGATATTGTTATTGATGATGTTGTCGAAATCCACTGCAGAGGTTCTGCTGCAATAGTATATGTCCGCACGCATCTCTCCGTATATGCTTGCCCCGGCACCGAGTGCCTTCTGCATGCAGACATATCCTCCATTGAGCAACGATTTCAACTGCCCTTCGGTCTTGAAGTAATCATCTTCACCCCATGCGGTGTCCGGCCTCTTTTCAAGCGAACACGAAACAAGAGTGATTGCAAGTAGTGTAAATATTATCTTTTTCATGATCATGCCTGTTTAGAAAATCAACTTAACACCAAGTGTATATACACGCGATTTAGGGAATGCACCGTTATCAAGACCCGTTATAACTGTCTGAGTCGAGGTGTTAACCTCAGGATCATATCCTGAATAATTTGTCCAGGTCAACAGATTGGATGCATTCACAGATATGTCGAACTGTTTCATCTTTAACTTTTTGCATACATTCTCAGGTAGAGAATAACTCAGTGAGATATCTTTAAGTCTGATGTAAGAGCCGTCCTCAATACTGAAAGTAGAGCATCTGAAGTTCTCCATAGGGTCTGCGGCTACAAGCTTAGGGAAGTCTGTAACATCTCCATCCTTCCTCCAACGGCTTAAGGCATCCGTTTCAAGATTGGATATATTGGTCATCTTGTTACGGTTCAGTTTCTGCGCATTGATTATATCGTTACCCCATGAATATGAGAAATATGCATCCAGAGTAAAATTCTTGTAAACCAGGGATGTTCCGAATCCTCCGATGAAATCAGGGTGAGGATTTCCTATTATCACTCTGTCATCATCATTGATGATACCATCATTGTTGATATCATCCCATCTCATGTCTCCCCCGCCGAATGTATCCCCGTACGTAGAACCTTTGTATACCTTTCTTGTGACTCCTGTAGCAGGATCAGTCCACACATTCGCTGCATCATTCTCATATACACCCAATGCCCTCCATCCGTAGAATACACCTACCGGTTCACCGACTCTGGCAAGAGCAAACACATTGTTGGTCGAATAGATGACATCCTCACCATAAGAGAGGGACTCGATCCTGTTCTTATTGAATGAAATATTGAAGTTTGTCTTCCATCCCCAGTCAGCTGTCTCTATATTGATTGTCTGCAAGGCAAGTTCAACACCCTTGTTTGAAATAGAGCCGAAGTTTTCACTGCGTTTTCCAAAACCTGTGTGGGACGGCAATGGAGAAGAGAACAGCAGATCATCAGTGAGTTTGATATAAGCATCTGCTGTAAATGAAATTCTTCCTCTGAGGAATGACAGGTCGAGACCCGCATTATATTGAGTCGTTGTCTCCCATCCCAATGTCTTGTTGGAAAGAGCAGTATTGGTCACGGCAACTTCTCCGTCATAACGGGAAGATGAAGTGGCATATTCTCCGAGCCAGGTATAGTTACCGACACTCTGATTACCCGTCTGACCGGCACTTAGCCTGAGCTTTCCTTCGGTAAGCCATGACGACGCACCTTTTAGGAATTCCTCGGCAGAGAATCTCCAACCGACGGATACAGACGGGAAGAAACCGTACCTGCTGTCCGATCCGAAACGTGACGATCCGTCCACACGCAATGTAGCGGAAACCAGATATTTCTCGTCAAAATTATAGTTTGCACGTCCGAAGTATGAGTTCATAGCATACTCGGATGCTGATTGATATACTTTGGTCCATTGAGAGGCATTCTGAATTACGTGCAGAGACTCATCCATAAAGTTCTTTCCTGCCAATGTGACCGCCTTGTTGATGTTTCTCTGAAAAGATGCTCCGAGCACAGCATCAAATGAATGTTTGCGGACTTTCTTCCTGTACGTGAGGGTCGTTTCCCATAGATATTTCTTGATGTCCTCAGTCTTGTAGTTATAGACATCAATATGTTTTGAATCGTACGTCCTCGGGAAATAGCTGTCCTGCTCTATTCCCCTGCTCTCAAGAGAAACGGTAGTTCTGAGATTCAGTCCCTTTATGATACTGATATCAAAGAACTGACTCAGAAGGAGCATTGATGTATCAAATGTCAAAGGATACTTTGTTGCAGCTGCAAGAGGATTTCTAAAAGTGTTTCCATTGAGCATGTCCTTCACTTCTCCTGTTTCCGGATCATATGGAGAAAACAGAGGTGGAGCACTTACGATGGATCTCAAGGCACTTGACATATTTGACTGACCGGACAGGACACGCTGGTAATCAGTCTTGGAGTATGTCACCTTTGTACCGGCTGTAATCCTTCTTGCAAGTCTGTAAGTGAAATTACCTCTGAACGAATATTGTTCATACGATGTTCCGAGGAGGATCGGATCCTGATCGGAATAACTGAGACTGAGTCCGTATGACATCTTATCGCTGGATCCGCGGAAAGAGAGGTCTGTCTTGTGTTGATAAGACGGACGGAACATAAGTCCCTGCCAATCAGTACTATACTTATAATCAGGGTGTGATGGGTTGGTTATATACGGATAATCGACACTCAATCCAGCATTGAGGCGTGCGTCAGAATACGCTGCACGGAACTGCTCACTGTTCATAAGGTCAAGCCTGTGAGACAAGGACGCAACACTCGAGCGATGGCTTATGGTGATACGTGGACGGGTTACTCCAAGATTATTACCACCCTTTGTTGTGATTATCACGACTCCATTTGCTGCCCTTGAACCATAGATCGCTGCAGATGCCGCATCTCTCAGTACCTGAATTGACTCTATGTCTGATGGATTGATGCCTGCGATAGGGCTGAAGTTGGCATCTCCGGAAATTGAAGATATATTTCCTGATTCAATAGGAATACCGTCTATAATATAAAGAGGCTCATTCGAACCGTTGATTGACGCTCCACCTCGGAGTGTAATCGTGCTCCCTGCTCCAGGTTCTCCGGAATTTGACACGATATTCAGACCGGGGACCCTACCCTGAAGTCCGCCTTCCAATCCACCACCGACATTCCTGTCGATATCGCTGGCTGAGACCGTTGTGACTGCACCTGTCACTTCAATCTTCTTCTGAGTACCATATCCGATGACAACAACCTCATCCAATGAAGTATCTTCAGGCTCCAATGTGACCCTGTAATTGCGTCCCGGAACAATTTCCTGGACCTGAGTCTTCATTCCCATGCAGGAAAATTCAAGCAGTCTTGCACCGTTTGGAAGATTGATTTCAAAGACTCCATTGTTATCGGTCAAGGCAAATGACTGAGTGCCGACGACCTGAACGAAAGCTCCGACAACAGCTTCACCGTCAGAATCACGCACGGAACCTTTTTGAGATGTTCCACCCAATGCCTGTACAGCGGAATCACTATGTCGGCTGGATATAAGGACATAATCTCCGACAAAAGTCACAACCATACGGGAACGGTCGATTCCGAAGTCAAGCCACCCTTTAAGGGTCATGACATTGCTGGCTCCCACCTTGACAGGCTTGATAGCCTCAAGAAGTCGTGTGTTGTAAACAAACTTCTGTCCGGATTTTTCCTGAAGCATATTTAGGAACTGCTCCGGCTGATAAGTTCCGTTACGTAGGGTGATTTTTGTGTCATACGAAGCGGCACACAATCCGTCTGGCGCAAGCACCGATACCGATGTAATCAGTATTGTGACGGATATGATCATTTTCCGCATTGACAAACAAAATGTTTTCATATCTGATATAGGTTATTGTTGAAGTGCTTGATAGTTGTTCTGTTGCAAAGATACCGACGGATGATTCAGCCGATTTGTTGAAAAATACAAAATACTGACTGAAAAATACAAATCAAAAATAATTATCCGACAAACTATTGTCTTATCCTTAAGGATAAGTTATTTTTGAATGACAATTAATTTAAACGAAATGAAGAGGTTTGTTCTTATATCGATCTATACTCTTTTGTCATCTTTGGCAATTGTTGGAAGAGCTGAAACGAATTCCATCCACATCCCGATACAACAGATTTCCACAGATAACGGATTGTCCCATACGACAGTACTTTCTATCTACAGGGATGAATTCGGGTTCGTTTGGATCGGAACCACTGACGGGCTGAACAGGTTTGATGGTCACAGCGTCACGACATTCAGATATGACAGTGAGGACGACACGTCCATCAAGGCCAACAACATCACAGAGATCTGCGGAAACGGAAACGGATTGATATATATCAAGGGACAAAAATGTCTGATTTCATATGATCTGCGCAAGGAACGGTTCAAAACCATCCATGAGGACG
>SUYY01000047.1 GCA_015060205.1 Bacteroidales bacterium | reverse complement strand
TGTCGAACCTCATGCCTTCGTCCGCTATCCTGTCCATGTTCGGGGTCTCGATCAGATTCCCACCATAACAGGACATGGCCTGCGTGGTGTGGTCATCCGTCATGATGAAAATAATGTTCGGTCGCTCCTGCTCCACGGCTTCACTGCAGGCCGAGAGACCTGCAGCTGCCAGTGGGAGTGCATATGCTGCCTTTATTCTGCTCATATGATTATAGGTTATATTCAA
This sequence comes from Bacteroidales bacterium, assembly GCA_015060205.1. Lineage (GTDB taxonomy): Bacteria > Bacteroidota > Bacteroidia > Bacteroidales > UBA932 > Cryptobacteroides. Next base: position 19,641 of record SUYY01000047.1, on the reverse strand, counting down.
GTGTCCTCTTGTCCTTGCCGCATTTGACCTGCAGCTTGAGCCTGCTCTCTTCAAATGTCTTATTAAGGAATTTGGCACTGAGCTTCGGGTTATTGCCTCCGTCCTCCTTCAGCGCTATGACCGTTATGTAGCGGACAGGTTCTCCGGCCTCTTTCCTGACGTTGTAGCTGACATTCATTCTCTTGTACTTCTTCTTGTAGGCAGGGGACTGCCAGCCTTCTTCCTTCTTTTTGGTCATGCCCTCCGGACCGAAACATTCGAGTTTGAAGTTGCTGCCTTCCTTGAATGTGGTCGCAAAGTACATTTCTTCTGCAGTGTTCTCGATAGGGGTCTTTCCGCTTCTCGGCATCTGATAGTGGAGATTCACAGAGCCTTTGGCATCGCCGACAGCCTCATCGACGATGACGAAGTAGCTTCCGTCCACGAAGAATATGCTCCTGCGGTGCTTGAGGTTCTTGTAACTCTGGTTTTCTGTAACGAGAATCTGAACTTCGCCCTCAGGCTGCCACAGAAGTGTCTTTGAATCGGTCGTCTCGAAATTCTTGTTTCCCAGAGTAAGGGTGTTGTGGACTGACGACCTGCGGAACCAGTTCCTTTCCTCCATTACCTCACCCTTTCCAGCATAGACATATGAGCCTGAGTCCTGGAACAGATTCTTGCCATTGTACCAGAGTTCAAAAGTTCCGTTGTCCGGCTGGTTGTGCCAGAATGCAGGAGGACCGGCCTTGACGATCATCTGGATGGCATCAGAGTCCCATGAATTTCTGAACACGAAGAATCCAGATGTGAGATATCCCTTTGAAAGATACTCAGGGAGAGCTCCTTCAGCCCCTTCAGTTGCCATGTGCCTTATAAGATCGTTGTCAGGGAAGAGCTTGCTCCAGTTCTTGTAGTTGTTGAGCATCTCCTTTTTTGTGACAAGTTTTGCGTCACTGAAGCAAGGGTTGGTGTAGTCAGGGAAGCTGATGTTCGTGTAGAACTCGATCATCTTCTCGATGGTGTCTATATAGCTCTGAGGGAATGCATTATGGAATCCGTTCACATCAGCTACTTCAAGAGCCTTGATGAAGATGTTGATGGCAGCGAGGTGATAATGCGGGCAGAGCTCATACTGTCCTCCGTCATCGTACACCTGGACATTGATCTCCCTATTCAGCACCTCCACACCGCTCTGGCGCCAGGTCTCGGCCTTCTTGAACTCAGGGAAGAATGTTCCTGCATAGAGCATGCGCTGAGCTTCGAACAGAAGGTGGTTTCCCTGCTTCGAATAGTTGCTGATGATGTGCTCTGCATGTCTGTGATAGTTCACAAGGAATTCGGTGAGGAATTCGGCGGTGAAGGCAGGGGAGTCGATGAAAAGCTGGAACTGGACAGGCTGGTCCTGCAGACGGTGGCTCACCTCAAGAGGTCGCCATGCAAAACGGCTGTTTTCAGCATCATCCTTGAGCTGGCTGTCGTTTGTTATCTCATATTCGGCCTTGCTGATCTTGACATAAGGATTCTTTCTGATCCAGTCTATGTACTGCTTGGTCCACTCTATGGCATATTTCTCGTCTCCGCTCACGCGGTAAGCCCTTCCCATCGGGGCAAACCACTTGTGACGGTGAAGCTGCCAGCGGAGCTCGTTGTCCTCCACAGGCCAGTAGCGCCAGTTGATGTCTTCTCCATAGTTATATGATGGCTGGTAGCCCTTGTGGGCGAAGAATGTGTGGTTCAATGCGTCGTCAGCCCACTGCTGCTGCTCCTTGTTGATCTTCACCTTCTTCACGTCACGGATCTCAGGGGTGCGGATTCCCTTGCGGTTCTTGTAATAGTCCAGAAGGGCGGCTGCAGCTTCTGCGTCCTTTCCTTCAGAACGCAGGGCCTTCACCTGTTCCAGTCCGGGACGGTCAAGGTCAAGAAGATCGAACACTTCCGGCTTGAGCTCAGGAACTTGAGCCGCTGCGGCTGTACCTGCAAGGATTGCCACTATCAGTATATATATTCTTTTCATAATATTAAAGCTCGTTATATTTCAATCCCCTAAGATACATATATTTCTGCAGTCCTTCAAGGTAATAGTAGTCTGCATAGCTGAGAGGCACATCTATTTCAGAGCCGTGAGCAAGCGAACCTGTGGAGTGCATGAGCACAAATCCCTCGTTCTGGCCTTCCTGAGCAAGATATGCATCGCTGGAAAGACTCTTGAGAATCTTCTCAGCATAGTCGAAATACTTCTGTCCGTCCTCTACCATGGTGCTCAGTTCAAGGAGTCCGCATGCGGTCACTGCTGCTGCGGAAGCGTCGCGTGGTGTGTCTGGACCTGCAGGAGCGTCATAGTCCCAATAAGGGATAGCGTCTTCAGTCTGAACTCTCGACATTATCATGTCAGCGATGGCTACGGCAAAGTCAAGATATGTCTTATCTCCGGTTTCACGATATGTGGATGTATAGCCGTATACGCCCCATGCCTGGCCGCGTGCCCATGCTGAGTCGTCGTTCTTGCCCTGGAATGTCTGCTTCTTCTCGACGGTTCCGTCGGAATTGTAACTTACCACGTGCCAGCTTGTGTGGTCCGGACGGAAATGATTAGGCATGGTGGTGTTGGCATGCTTGATGGCCACTTCCTTGTAATATGGATTGCCGCTGAGTCTGGTCGCATTGAACAGAAGGTCCAGATTCATCATGTTGTCGATGATTACCGGGAAGTTCCAGTGGCCGAAATCCCATGATCGGATACAGCCTATCCTTTCATCGAAACGGGAACACAGATTGTCGGCGGTCTGGATCAGAACAGCAGGAATTGTGTCGCTCGGAGACAGCCTGAGGGCGTTTCCATAGCTGCAGTTCATCATGAATCCAAGGTCGTGGGTACCTTTGTACTCGCGTATAGGATTGAGCTTGTTGGTATATCGGATTGCAGCATCCTTGAGTGCCTCATCACCTTTCAGCTCGTATGCGTACCAGAGTGAACCAGGAAAGAATCCGCTGGTCCAGTCGTATATTCCGCAAAGGCGCAGCTTACCGAGTTTGTCAGCGCTTGGATGTGCCCTGAGAGAGTCCTTGAATTCTTCCTTGCTCTTGCCAAGCTGGTGACTAAGCATGTCGAGGTCATATCCCACCCATATGGAACGTGGCATCTGTCCTGTATCGTCAATTCTTTCTGCGGTAAGGAGCAGCTGGCTGCATGCGCGGTCAATTCCGGTCTTTACCCATCCGTATTCATCCTTCTGGCATCCTGCCAGTGCTAAAATGGCTATTGCCATTGCAATAAGTGTCTGTTTCATTGTATATAGTCTGATTTGTTACCAATTAGGGTTCTGTGTAAATTCTCTGCACAGGTCAAGTTCTCTTTGTGGAATAGGAAGAAGTTCGTGTTTTCCCTTTACGGTATGCTTGGCCACGACATAATTATAAACGCCGTCGCTTTCCCACCACGAGTTGAGTTTGGCATCAGTTTCCTGTATTGTCTCATAATATATTCCCCAGCGTACGAGGTCAAGCCTTCTGTGACCCTCAAATGCAAGCTCGAAGGCTCTTTCCTGTCTGACGGCTTCTCTGAATCCTTCCTGGTCGAGTCCGGAAAGCTCATAACCTCCGTTGCCGGCATATCCTCTCGCGCGTACCTTGTTGATTGCTGCATAGGCATCGGCGGTAGGACCTCCTTTCCACTCGTTCAGTGCTTCTGCATACAGAAGCAGAACATCGGAGTATCTTAGGATGTACCAGTTCACATTGGACTTGTCATCATTGATCAGGTTATTGCTCTCATTGACATATTTGACTATATCCCACTTGGCAGGAGTATAGTTCTGCTTCTCCTTCTGCCTCTTGCTCTGATCTTCATCGTTTGCCTTGGCAGAGGCATCTGTGTCGCTTGAACCCCTTGCAAGGAGTATATAGTCGTCCTTGTATTGATAGTTTGCCACAGACAGGTCGCGTCTTCCGTCTTCCGGATACTGTCTCCAGTCGATTACAAATGAGTGTACAACCTTCATATTTGCTGCACAGCGACCCCTGACTCCGGCTACTGATGTGGTCTTGACACCGTTCCATTTGCCTATTCGTCCGCATGGGTCGGCATTTCCGCCTCCGGTGGTCGGGCTGTAGAATGAGACCTCTATAAGACTTTCTGTAGGATCCCATATTCCGTTGCATGTGTTCTTCCACAGTGTCTGATAATCAGGGAGAAGATCATGTTTGCCTGAATATATGAGCTTCTGGGCCATCTTGGCGGCAGCTTCCCATTTACTGTGGTCCTGAACAGGATATCCTGCCCAAGTCGCATAGACCTTGGTCAGAAGTCCCATTGCGGCACCTTTGGAGATTCTGTAGCTGTTATCCTTTCTATAGGTGTCATCCTTGGCAAAGGGCAGAGTCTCGACTGCATACAGAAGATCCTCTTCGATGAAGGCATACACATCTTCAGGAGCTGCCTGCACGAATGTGCTGGGATGCATTTCAGATTGTGCGGTACTTGTCATCAGAGGAATATTACCCCAACGTCTTACGAGTTCGAAGTAATACAACGCTCGGAGTGCGCGAGCCTCAGCGATATAGATGACTCCCTTGTTCCTGTCTTCCGGTGTCCAGTCTTCGATCTTTGCCGCGCATCTTTCAATGAAATCGTTGGCCCTGTAGATACCCTCATACAGCGCCTGCCAACTCTCCTGTACTTCTGACTGAGTGGCCGGAAAAGCATTAGTAGGGGTTATACGCCAGTTCTCGGTGGTGCTTCCCTCCACCTGGGATATGTCTGTGCCCATAGAGAACATTATGGAAAGGTTCAAGGCGTAAGTTCCCTCCTCTATGAGACTTCTGTATGCGCCTAAGAGCACGGTCTCTGCTTCCGATGCATCCTGAAGGAAGGTGCTCTTTTCAATTTCCGTGCGGCTTTCTTCCTTGAGAAATCCGGTGCAGGAAGCGGCAAGTATGCTGCAGAGTGCGAGATAAATATATATTCTTTTCATTGTCATCTCTTTTAGAATTGGATATCAAGTCCTACTGTGAATATGCGGCTCTTAGGGTATGCTCCCCAGTCGAGTCCCGGAGTCATCGGATTGTTTCCGGCTGTGCTGACTTCAGGGTCGAATCCGCTGTAGTTGCTGATACAGAACAGGTTCTGTCCGCTCGCATACACTCTGATCTTGGATATTTTTGCCTTCTTTGTCAGTTTGGAAGGAAGTGTATATCCAAGAGTGGCATTCTTCAGGCGGAGGAAGGAACCGTCCTCGACAAAGCGGGAATAGATATCGTTGGTGACATAGCCGTCATGAACAGGCACGGTGTTGTTGGCATTGGTAGGAGTCCATCTGTCTGCTACTTCCGCCAGCATGTTCACGCGTCCTCTCCTTGATTGGGTGGCAAATACACGTGTCGCGTTGTAGATATCGTTGCCGTAGTTGAACTGGAACATGAAGCTGAGGTCCACTCCATAGAAACTGAAGGTGTTGGTGATACCTCCGTACCATTTAGGAAGGGCGTTTCCGATCACGGTCCTGTCGTCTGTCGTGATTTTATTGTTTCCGTCCTGATCCACATACTTTACATATCCAGGCTTTATCCCCGAGGTGTAGCCTGGGTTGTCGACAACGCCTTCCTTCAGGATGTAATCCCCGTCAGGAGTCACGATGAAGTCGTCTGCCTGATAGAGACCGTCCCATTCATAACCGTAGATGAGTCCTAATGATTGTCCTACTATGGCGATATAGTCATTTGCCGTGAAGTTGGAGTCAAAGCCTGAACGTGCCTGGACATAGTCGGTCCCGTCGGCCAGCGATTCAAGCTTGTTCTCTATGAAAGATATGTTGAAGTTGGTCTGCCACAGGAAGTTCTTTTTGTCTATGTTCGTGCTGTTGAAGGTGATTTCGAGACCTCTGTTGCGTATCTTGCCGATATTCTGCATCTGAGTGGAGAATCCTGTCGCATGGGCAAGCTGCTGGGCAAGGAGAAGGTCCTTGGTGCTCTTGTCGAAAAGATCCACCGAGAAGGATATCCTGTCTTTAAGGAAACCGAAGTCGAGTCCGAGATTGAATGTGGATGAGCCTTCCCATTTCAGATTGGAATTTTTCAGCTGCTTAGGTGTCAGCACCGAAACTATGTTAGTTCCGATTCCATATTTTTCTGGGGTATAGAGATCCAGCGACAGATAGTTGGCAATGCGGTCATTACCGACTGTTCCCCATCCTGCACGGAGTTTCAGGTTAGATATCCAGCGGACATCTTTCATGAAGTTCTCCTTGTCTATTCGCCATGCCGCCGAGAATGACGGGAAGTATCCCCATTTGTTCTTTGCCGAGAATACGGTGGAACCGTCCGCACGCATTGTGGCTGTGAAAAGGTAGCGGTTGGCATAATTGTAGTTTGCCCTCGCAAAGAACGAAAGGAGGGAGTTGCCGGCATAATATGAAGCAACCTTGCTCGGTGTGGCACCCAATCCGAGATTGTCTGTCTCCAGATTGTCAAAAGGGAAGTCCATCGCCTGTCCGAGAAGATACTCTGTGGTCTTGGATGAGACCTCGTGTCCGATCATGACATCGTAGCTGTGCTTCTTGATCTTCTGCCTCCATGTCAGGTGGTTGAAGTTCACCCAGCGGACATCACGGTTGAACTGAGACTGACCGTAAGGACTCTTGCCGTTGCGGTGAGCTTCCTTGGAGCCGTTCTGGTAAAATACATTCGTACGCGTCACGGTATTGTTGTATGTGGCTGCAGTCCTGAAGGTGAGTCCCTTGATTATCTCCCACGAGAGAGAGACATTGCCTGACCACATCTCACCCCTTTTCGTATTGGTCACGGACTGTGTCTGCTTCACAGGGTTCACCTGAGCGAGTGATTCGCCCTCCTCTTCCATTTCAGGGTCTATCGCCAGTTCAAGCAGTTCGGCATCTGATACTTTCAGACCACCGGTAGGTCTGGCGCTCAGAATCTGGGCCAGCATGTTGAAGCGACCGTTGTCTGCTGTCGTACCTGCACCTCTTCTGTTTGTCTGTGCATAATTGACTGTTGCTTCCATGGTCACATTCTTCCACAGCTTCTGCTTGAAACGAAGTTTTGCTGTCGTCTTGTTGAAACCGCTGTTCTTGAAGATTCCCTCCTCGTCATAATGCGAGAAAAGTGCGCTGTACTGGGAGTCGGACGAACCGCCGGCTATGGATACGCTGTGATCCTGCGACCAGGTCGGATTGAAGGTCTCATCCTGCCATACCACACCTTTCAGACCTGCATAGTCTTCCAGGCTCTGGTACTTGTATGGAACTCCATTCTCGTCATTTCCTTCCTTGAAATATGTCTTTGCATAGTCAGGATTAACTTCGGTCTGCAGTTTGACGAACTCATACGGAGACAGCACTTCAAGTCTTTTGGAAAGCTTGCGATATGAAGCGGAACCATTATACGATATCGTAGGTTTGCTGTCCCGCCCTGATTTGGTAGTCACCATGAGCACACCGTTGGCAGCTCTCGAACCGTAGATGGCGGCAGAAGATGCATCCTTGAGAACCTCGATGGATTCAATATCGGCGTTTGAGAGCCAGTCTATGTTGTCCACCTGGAAACCGTCTACGATGAAAAGCGGTGAGGAGTCTCCGTTAAGCGTTCCGACACCACGGATGTTTATATTTATGCTGGCTCCCGGAGTTCCGTCAGTCTGGGTTATCTGCACACCGGCGATCTGGCCGCCGAGCGCCCCTGCCACTGAACTTGCCTTATAACCCTCGATGGATTCAGATGATACGGATGCGACCGATCCGGTCAGGTCACTCTTCTTCATTGTGCCGTATCCCACCACTACGATCTCCTCAAGAAGCTCTGTGTCAGGTTCAAGTCTGATGATTATGTTGTCCTGTCCGGCATAGTGAAATTCATAGGTCTTGTATCCTATGTAGGATACAGTGATGTCGACGCCTTTTTTGGAAAGCCATATGGTGAACTTTCCGTCAAGGTCGGTCACTTCGCCGTTTGAAGTTCCCTTGACCATCACTCCTGCTCCGGTCAGAGGCTGGTTGTTCTCATCCAGGACAGTACCGTTGAGGGTAAGGTCCTGAGCAAGAGCGCTTATGGCAAGGCACATGGTGATGAGCACCATGGCTCCCTTCTTCCATATATTTATATTGTTCATAGCTGTTCTGTCATTTATTCTTCAAAGTCCTTGTCGAGCCAGATGGTGATAGGGGCTCTCTTTCCTCCATTGTTCACGCTTCCGATTGCTCCGTCAGTAGCAAAGGTCATCTGTGCTGTGAATACTCCGTCTGCCCATCCGTCAGTGTACCACACTCCAGGATTCACGACAACAGTGTGCTGGTTGGTTCCTGCTGTGTTGTCTACATAGATACCTGTGGCAGAGAGAATCTCGCCGCTCTTGACAATCGAACCGTTGTAATATGAGACAGGAAGTTTCGCTCCGTAGTTTCCTTTGTTCAGTCCGGTGTCTTCTGTGAACTTGTCCCAGATGTTCTTCAGGAATGATCCTCCTTCCTTGTTTGGAGCTCCGTTTACAAAGGCATTTCCCTCGGAATCAGTTCCATGGATGTTGTAATAGTTGAATGAGCGTCTGAAATCAATGAGGAACTTGTCATCGGCGACTCCCTCATGCATGGCTGATGAAGATCTGCCTCCGGTCTTTGGATTAGCTCTGAGAACGAACGGGTCAAAGGTAACTGTGACTCCGTTCACCTTTCCTGCGAAGTCCACGCAGAACGGCACGGTGACACTGAAGGTGTTCTCAGGATCCTCCGGGTCTGTCACTGATGCTGTTATGAGGGCAATTCCCATGGCTTCAGCAGAGAATGAACCACCTTTCTCATCCGGTAATGAAATGGCTCCGGTCTGCTGGTCAACTTTCATATTGTTCAGCTTGTTGCAGTTCTTCATAGACCATTTTGCCACTGCTTTGGCCTCGTCAGTCATGTCGGTGAACTTGATCTCGGCTGTAAGAGCCTTGAGCTCGTCCCCTGAATATGTCCTGAACTGGCTCACCCCTTTGGTCTGTTCCTCCGAAAGACCAAGATTGTTTCCATAGCTGAAATGTGTGAAATAGTATGGATTGTCCTTTATCTCGAGTGTCAGTACAGCCGTGACCTCTCCGCCTGTCTTTCCATTGGCGGCAGTAACAGACACCTCATGGATGCCGACGGCCAGACCATTGCCCTTCACGGCAGAAATCTTTCCCGTTGCAGGGTCAAGTGTCAGATGATCGGTGTAGTCGGCTTCAGCATCTGTCCATTCATAATGTCTGATATGTTCTGTATCGGTCTCGGCATCAGGAACGACTGTCCAGCCTGTTCCCTGCTTTTTGTCTGTTCCGTCATAGCCGAAATGCCCGATAGGAGCTATATATCCCACGACTTCAATGCTGTATGCTTCCTTTATGGTGAGGCCTCCGTCAGTCGAGTATCTGTTCCTGACATTGACATCGATTACGTATGTCACTCCCTTTTTAAGTCCATGACCTTCATTTATGCTCAGGACTCCGGTTTCCGGGTTGATGACAATCTTGTCGTTTTCAGGAGTGCAGCCGGCTATGCTCCACACCACATCTTCCTGGGAACCGGTCATTACAGGGGTGGCACTTGCAAACGAGGTCTGGACCTCTGTATCTTCTTCAAGCAGTCCGGAATCAGGGCTGTATGAAAGGCCGATAGGTACGGATACCACCTTGACTGTCAATGCGTCGGTGAACAATCCCACCTCACTGTCACTTCCGAATGAAGAAGTGCTGAGCTTGAGATCCACCGAATATGTGCCTATTTTGAAATTGTCATTCTTCATCACGGTGATCACACCCTGCTCAGAAACCTTGAAATGCGGATCTGCGACATTGTCGATGACCTGGTCGCCGAATCTTACATTCGCTATCCTGTAGCCGGTGACCGCGATATGGTCTCCGGTCGTCGTCACCGTTGCAGTCGTGTCCTTTGCCTGTGAATCCTTTCGAAGGGAGGAAAGGTCGAGCTGGAGAAAATCGGGTTCTACCTTGATTTCGTCCGGAACTCCCTTGAAGAAGGTTACGGATATTATGTCCGGATAGCTGAAGACTGTTCCCGAAACCTTGCAGCTGACTGATACAAGATAATCACCGGCTTCGGTTTCCGGTACTCCGGCTACTGTGACGGTACCTGTTTCAGAATCAATCGTGAACTCAGGTCCTTCGTATGCATTTCCACCGAATCTGACTCCGGTGATGATGAAATCCTCCGGCTCACCTCCAAAATAGTGAGCGGTAAGATTGACGGTCAGATTAGGACCGATGTCGGTAACCCCCGAATAATAGAGCTGGAAGCCCTCTTTTTCCAGGGATTCCTGCCTGCATCCGGAAAGAGTCATTGCCAGTCCGATCAGGCAGAGAATGAATGATAGTCTGTGTTTCATATGGTGTAGTTGTTATTTCAGAGTGTATGAAAGTCCGTATTCCTTGCCGTTGATGGTGACTTTGACGGCTGCTCCTTCTTCGTGGAATGTTCCCGGAGCATCGCCGTCGGCATTGTCGGTGAACATTGCTTCCACCGTATTGTCCGCGAAGGCATTGCTGAACGGATAGATGACAGTTATGAATCTGGCTGCCCCGTCGGCAGGTTCCCTTATGGTGTGCTGCAGTCCCATGCGTGTTCCGCTTTTCACACCGATGTTGTTCGAATAGTCGATCGTATTCTTGGTGTCTGTCGCGAAATCCTGAGTGGTTTCAGTGAATATGCGAAGCAGTATATTGTTGCCGTCCGGATGTTCGGTGTGCATTCCGGACTGGTTGAGTGCGGAATAATCGTCCATGACTGCATTGCTTCCAAGCATGTGGTAGTTCAGATTGACTTTTTTCTTGCTCTGCACGCCACCGTCATAGAGTTCGTCCACGATTACAAAGAACGATTTCTCGACAAAGAAGACGGCTCTGCGGTGTATATAGCTGATGTCTTCGGAACCGGAATATACCGGGGTATTACGGGTGACAAGCGTGATTGTCCCGTCCTCACCTTCCTCCATCATCTGAAATTCTCCCTTGCGATATCCGGAGAGTATGTCCTTGCTCTGGATGGTTATGGTGTTGTGGTACCTTGTCGATGCGTAAGTGGTCCTGTCGCTTCCGCTGTAGGCATAACATCCTGCATCCGGAAAGAAGTTGCGTCCTTTGATCCATAGGCCGAATGTTCCGTTGTCGCTCTGGTTATGCCACAATCCCTGCGGGTCATTACAGTTCTTGAGGACCATCATCATTGAGTCGGACTCCCAGCCGTTTCTCACCATATAGTATCCTGCCTTGCTGTAGGCTTTTGCGTGGTATGCAGGTCTGGTTCCATTTGCACCCTCTGTCGCCATCCAGAGTAGCTCCCCGTCTTCAGGGAACATCTCGGAGTATGCTTTGAAGTTCCTTTTCAGGACACTTTTTGTATATGATGCCGAACGTGTGTCGTTCCAGTTGTCTATGCTGTAGTCAGGATATACGATGTCCATCACGAAATGGGTCGCATTCTGAAGCTTCGATGTAAAGTCGGAAGGCAGAAGTTCCGTGCGGCCGTTTACGGCAAGAAGTTCGTTCGCTTCCATGAAGTCCGCTATTGCAGCTATATGATAGCTCGGGTCAAGCTCATAATGGACTCCGTCTTCAAGGAACTGGCTTGAAGCGTTGTCTGCAAGTTTGTCGAATCCCTCTTCTGCCCATTCACCGGCTTTGATGAACTCCGGCATCATGACACCTGCGAATCCGACAGCCTGAGCCTGGGTTATCAGGATATTGGAATCGGCGTAATAGTTGAGTCTCATCAGTTCCACGGCCTTTGCGAACTCGCTGAGCACGGTGCATAGCCACTGCGGAGTGAAATTCTCTGAATACAGGAAATATGGAATGATGTTCATCTGGCTCAACACTCTCTCAGCCACCTGAAGCCCTTTCCATTCGAATTCGATGTCGTTTTCAGCGCCTCCTGCCGGTGGATATACCTTTCCTGTCGGGCATGGGAAGGTCTGCAGCCAGTCGCTGTACACTTCTATCCATGATTTTATATATTTCTCATCTCCGGTTACGCGGTACGCCCTTGCCTGAGGCTCCATCCATTGATGGCGGTGGCGCTGATAACGGAACTCCTGGTCTGTCACCTTGTCAGTGGTGAAATTCCAGTCAATATTCTTGTTCTTGTCTTCAAACAGATAGTATGTGTCCACACCGTCTTCTGTCTTTTCTGCGAATCCTTTGACATAGAACCGATGCTCGCATGCCTGGTCGGCAATGCGCCTGTCCGCTTCGGATATTGACGGATTGATGAGGTCGACGTATGGATTGACGGCCGTCCTTCCGTATCGCCAGTATTCAAGCAGCGCCTTGGCTGCCTGCAATGTGTCGCCTTCCTCGATTGCGGACTTCACCTCTTCCAGCCCGGGATACGAGAGATTGATGACCTCAAATATGCCGGAAGTGTCTCGGAATGAAACAGTGTCCCTTTGGTTGATGCTCGGGCTTTGGTCTGCGTCAGGGACCAGAGCGTCATCCTCATAAATGCATGATGAGAATGAAAAGACTGTGAAAAATGTGGTTAAAACAAAAAGCTTTTTCATGTCGGTTTAACGAAAAAATGTATATCGCAAATTTACGCCCTATCATTCTGGATGTCTTTTTGTTCTGTGCCTATCTACCTTAAAACTGTTTCGCGTATTTTAAATTTGTTTCAAGTGATGCGAGAAATGTCCAGTATTTTCGTGTATTGGACAAACTTTGCAGATTTCTTCAAAAGTGTAAAAGTTTGGAACAAATCGCGTTAGGGCTCGTGTCTAAAGCCGATAAATTTGCCAAAATGAAAATTAACACTTAAAACTGTACAATATGAAATTTGAAATCACCCATGGGCTGAAAGAATATGAGACGCCCGTTGCCGTGGAGATGGAAATATTCTCACATGGCCCGCTCTGCACGAGCTCGTTGACTGAATTGGAAAATTATGATGTTCTGGATGAAATGGATTGGTAAAGGAGGAATAGTTATGAAGACAAGATCAATTTTTATGATTTCACTTGCCTTTGTGGCAATGTCATGCGCTAAGGAGGTCCTCCCGGAGACTAATCCTGAGGAGAATGTAGAACTGAAGCTCGTTCCTATGGAGTTTACCACTGCTTTAGAGACCAAGGCAGGTATCACAGGTATCGTTGATGGAATAGGCACCGTGGAGTGGGCTGCAAACGATGAGATTACCGTTTTTGATAATCTTGGTGGAAAGAATACATTTACTACCGCTGTAGGCGGTGCGTCATCTGTCTTTACAGGAAAAGTTACAGAGGGTGCGACTGCGTTCTATGCTCTTTATCCGGAAAGGACGAGTGCAGCTGAGTTTGATGCACCTGCCATGACCATTACTTCAAAGCTGTTTCCTGATCAGACTGCTGTTGTCGGATCTTATGCGGAAGGTAGTGGAGGTGCTGTAATGGTGGCCAGTGCTGACGCAGACAATCGCCTAAGTTTCAAGAATATGACATCGCATATTCGTTTTACCCTCAATGTTGACGAGGTAGTTTCAATAACACTCATGGGTAATAATGCTGAAAAAGTTGCCGGAGTTTATACTATTGACTTAAGTGGAAGTGAGCCGATAATCGCTGTATCAAAACCGGAAACTTATGTCAGACTTCATAATGGTGGCAATGTGATGGCTCAAGGTGATTATTATTTTACTATTCTTCCAGTTGAGTTCACCGAAGGTTTTACTGTGATTCTTTCTAAGAAAGATGGTACACAGGTAGCGAGGAAAACAGAGAAAGAAATTGCATCACTAAATCAAAGGAATCAAATTCTTCCTATGAAAGCTGTCACTAATTATCATTCACATATGAACTACTTCGTGAAGTATCTTGACGGCTTTGACATTACTCTTGGAGGATACACGTTTAACAAGACCACTCATACAGGAGGAAAGCTTGTAAATGCTACTTACAACAACGGAAATATTACTAAGGACGGAGTATATTTTATTGATCCGACATATACTGAAGCAAAGAATAATAAGGCCCAGGCTTATTCGAATCTCATAGTTGTCGGTTCTGATGCCTCTCAGAGGACAAAATTTGATTTCTATAGACAAGCAAGACCATATGATGGAGGAACTGTTATACTGATGGCTAATCTGGATTGTACAGTTGGAGATAAGAATGCATTTGCACAGAATGCCGAAGTAGGTCATTCATTTGCTGAATTCGGTGATCTGACCTTATATAATTGTCATTTCAGAAATGTCGGAAAGAACTTCTTTGAATTCAAAAACAGTGCATTTACAAAGATAAATGTTTATGTGGAGGAGTGTGAGTTCGGTTTCAATGCACCTGCAGTGTATTTATTCAATACAGGTTCAAATGTGTCGGCAGCTCAGAGTCTTACCTTCAGAAACAATGTTTTCTATGCAGAAACAGGAACGACTATGACAGCATTCAAGATGATCCACAGTGACAAGTTTTCGATCAGTGACTTGGATGTTGACAAGAACACCTTCTCAGGAACTATGATCGAGACCAATATGCTTAGGCTCGGAGATGTTGTCACTACCCTGAATTGCTCTAGAAATCTGTTTGTGGGATGCTCAGCAGATGCCGAAATCAAGGTCATTGCTCTCAGAGTGGGAACAAACAAGGCCAATGTGACAGGTGTCATAACAAATAATTACTACTATTCGGTTGGAACAGCAGACTTTGGCATGGGAGTCGGCAAATCTGCCCTGACATCAATGACCACTATAAACTCTGCTGCAAAACTTACATCATCCCCATTGTCATCAAAATGGAATCCAGCAGATGGCGCGTTCGGCCCTTATGTATTTGCAGAAAGCGTATCAAATACTGTTGGTGCTTATCGCTCAGATATGAAGGCGACACCTGCAACAGCCAACTACGCTGCAGCCAACTATGTCTCTGTAGACTACGGTACACTTTAATATATCTGAATGAAACCTACTTTTCATATTAAGGCGATAGCTGCGTTTGCGGCTGTCGCCTTGTTTTCCTGCCAGAGCCCGGAGGAACTGCTTGTTCCGGATTCCAGCAGGACAGTGAGACTTGCTCTGTCTTCCGAAATGCCGTCGTGGGATGAAGGTTCAGCACCGGAATCCAGGACATATTGGACAGGAGAAACCATTTTCTGGTCCAGTGGAGACATGATGGCCTTGTGCCTTACCGAAGACGGAACCTGGCATGATGCGATGTATGTCTCCGATGCCTTGCCCGAAGACGCAGCTCAGGCGGAGTTCTCTCTGGAACTTCCGGCTTCGCTCGAAGGAACTCTGATGTTCCGCTCCATATATCCGTCATCTGCAGTCAGGAGTACTATGGAAGACGCCCCCGTTATGGTGGTGGAGATACCTTCTGAACAGACTCCTGCTGCCGGCTCCTTCGATCCGGCTGCGGATCTCATGGTGGGAAAGACGATAGAATCCTATGATGGTGTACCCGAAGAGGCGGTTCTTCTCTACTGGACCCGTCTTGTGGCGCATGCGGACATCACCTTGAAGTCTCTTCCGATGGGGGAGGATGAGGTGGTGAAATCGGTTTCGATCAGGGCTGGAGAGGGGACTCCTCTTGCCGGAACTTTTACCTTGAATATCGACAGGCAGGCGATGGAACCTGTTGACGGTCAGACTTCTGCGGAGATCCTGCTTGGAGCGGATAATCTTCTGCCTGACTCGTCGGGCGACCTGCGTGTCTGGCTTTCTGTCGCTCCTTGCACCCTGACTTCCCTTAATGTGACCGTGACGACTGACAAGGCCACATATATGAGGGATATTGCTTCATGCTCGCTTGATCTGCGACGCAATGCAAGGAACATATTTTCTGTGGATATGTCTGCTGCCACCGTCCAGCCGCATGAGGATGAGTATGAGAAGTTCAATTCTCTTGTCAATCCCCGGATATTCACTCTTCTTGATCTTGGCCGTCAAGGACTTGAAACTGTCAAGGCAGAGTATGAGGCGGGAAGACTGTATAGGGCGGCAATGGCTCTGAAGGAGTACTGGAAGTCCTCCCGTGACATAGTCAACCCCAATGTCAATCTGAGCAGTACTTCATATTCGGCTGTCGAGAAGAACCGTGCCGATCAGGCTCTTAAGGAGAACGACTACCGTTTCTATGTGAAGAATTATGCGGAAAAAGGTAATGACACGGATGCAGATGCTCAGTATTATTCCTTCTCCGATGGTGCCGGTGGCATAAACTGGACTTTCTCTCTTGCGAACGAGACTCAGTTCAATATTCAGAAACATCGTCATCAGTGGGTTCTGCCTCAGGCCAAGGTCTATTGGGGAACGAAAAGTGAGGTGTACCCGAGGTCATATGTCGAGGTGTATTCCTCATGGCTTGCAGCTCACCCTTGCCCGGGCGCACTTACGGGTGATTACAAGCTGTCCTCTTCCAATCCGGTATATGACATGTGGACTGACCTTCAGGCTTCAGCCCGTGTGATGGAGCAGATTGATGTTCTGGACTATTACATCGGTTCCGAGGGTTTTACCCCTGAGTTCCTGACGCATTTCCTTGCAGCATATGCGGATGCTGTGGAGTGTATAAGGGCCAATCCTTATTCTGACCAGTTGAGCAACCATCGCCTGTATGAGATTCAGGCTGTCTTTACAGCTGCCGTCATGATGCCTGAGTTCAAGGCAGCCCAGGACTGGCTTGCCGAGGCGTCGGCCGATGTCGCGTCTCAGGTCAAGGTGCAGTTCGCTGAGGATGGTGTGCTGGTCGAGATGGATCCGGGTTATCATATTCCGATGGTATCCATCTTCTATGATATGCACAAGGTCGCTTCTGCGAATGACATGCTGGAAGTCTTCCCGTCGGATTACTCCCTGTACCTGAAGAAGGCGGTGAAGTTTGTCCGGGATCTGGCATATCCGGATTATTCCCTTGAGGATTTCAACGATGTCCGTTCCTCAAGCTGGAACAGGTCGACCCTCACCAAGAACTTTGTCAAATATGCGGAGATGTTCCCTGATGATCCCACCCTGCAGTATTGGGCGCGCGGTTTCTCCGGTGGAACAGCCCCTGAGGAACTTCTTTCGGCATATACGACCACAGGATGGTATATGCTCCGCAACGGCTGGACTCAGAACTCCACGATGCTTGTTCTGAAGAACAACTATAATGTGAAGACAGATGGGGGAACATGGTGGCATTGCCAGCCGGATAACGGTACGGTGTCGCTGTATCATAAGGGCCGTCATTTCCTCCCGGACGCAGGTGCCTATACATATACCAACGGTTCCGAGCGTGAGGCCTTCCGTGCTACCGCCATGCATAATACCCTTACCCGTCAGCTTGAAACTGTCGCAGACACCAGGATGAGAGGTGAATATGTGACTTCGAGTGAATCGGAAGACTGTCTGATGGTGCATGTCAAGAACCAGTCATATGGCAAGACACGTCACGAGAGGGTGGTGTTCATGGTGGATGGAAAGTATTATGTGATTCTTGATTCTGCCTTGGGATCAGATGTGAACACATCCATAGAAGTCAGCTGGCATCTTTGTCCGGGTGAAATCACATTTGATGCCTATGGTGCCAATGCTTATGGCTGTCATACGGATTTCACGGACGGCAACAATATGATGTTCAAGACATTCTGCTTTGCCGGAGAGAAGGGGATAGTGCCGGCTGAGGATTTCACACCGTCGACAGGAACCTCATACACGTCATCTGACATAAACATGAAGACAGAGAGGGAATACTACCGTACATCTGTGGCTATAGGTGGCACGAACACTCCTGTACGTTTTATCACAGTGATATATCCGATTGAGGACTACTCATCAGCACCGGCTGTTTCCGCGGCCTTCGGAAGTTCTGCATCGGAAGTCGTTGTGACCATAGATGGAAAAAGCCGGACTTTGACCTATTAGTCCGGCTTCACTCCTAATTGTTCTTTCTGATATACTCCGTAGGGAGACATCCCATATATTTCTTGAAACATGTGGCGAAATATGAAGGGGTATTGAAACCTACCATGTCACTGATTTCGGAGACACTGTATCGTCCGTCCTTGAGCAGTCTGCAGGCTTCCTTGAAGCGTATCTTGCGGATGAAATCAAGGGCGGATTCTCCTGTCAGGGCCTTCAGTTTGAGATGCAGGTTAGACCGGCTCATGTTCATTGCTCTGGCGAACTCCTCCGTGGAGAATTCCGCGTTGTCAATGTTCTGCTCGACTATATGTATCGCCTTGTTGAGAATCTGTTCATCCATTGCATTGAAACTGATCTTTTCAGGTGATATATCCATGGATTTGGTCACTTTGTCCTGAAGACGGTATTGGGTTCTGAGCATATTCTGCATCTTCGCGATGAGCACGGCCATCGAGAACGGTTTCACCATGAAGTCATCGGCTCCTGTCTTGAATGCTTCAAGTTCATCCTTGCTGTCCGTCTTGGCGGAAAGCATGATGACCGGTATATGGCTTGTGCTTATGTTCTGCTTTATATGCGAGCAGAGCTTGATACCGTCCATCACCGGCATCATCATGTCAGTAATCACGATATCGGGTTCGTTTTCCTTTATCATCTGCAGTGCTTCTTCCCCGTTTCCGGCAAGCCTGATATCGAACATCTTGGAAAGTTCCTCATTCATATATGCACGGATCTCCTCGTTGTCTTCAGCAATCAGCAGACTGCCGCGCTTATTGTTCCCGGAGCTTATGAATTCCGGAATTTCACGTTCGGTGTCCAGCATATACATTTCCTGAGTGTTGGTCGTGTGGGCTTCCTGTGCCTCCTTTCCTTCTCTTTCCTGAATTGTGTATGCTGATTCTGTGGATGGCAGAGAAACAATGAATGTACTGCCCTTGTTCACCTCGCTCCTGAGTTCTATCTGTCCGTGGTGCAGCTCCACTAATCTCTGGATCAGGGAAAGTCCGATTCCGCTTCCGATGTGTTCGCTGTCCACCTGATAGAATCTCTCGAATATTCTGTCCTGCTGGCCTGCAGGGATTCCGGTTCCGGTGTCGCTGACTTCCAGAATCAGATTTCCCGCTCTTTCATATACCCTCACTGTGATGCTTCCGGCATCTGTGTACTTGAAGGCATTGGAGAGGAGGTTATTGAGAATCAGTTCAAGATATTGACCGTCAATGAATGCAGTCTTACCCTCCATTTCGGATATGAGGTTGTAGCGTAGCTTCTTGTTTTGAGCCAGCTTCTCGTAGAAGGACCAGTTCTCCCTTACTATCTTATGGACGTTTTCTTCCTGAATCCTTAGCTTGAACACTCCCAGCTCCGCCCTTCTGTAGTCCATCAGCTGATTCACAAGATGCAGAAGTCTCTTTGCATTCCTTTCCATATACCTGAGCTGTTTTCTCATCCATGTGTCCGTGCTTTTGCCTATCATCTCGGACAAAGGATTGATTATCAGCGTCAGAGGTGTACGCATCTCGTGCGAAATGTTAATGAAGAAACGCATCTTCATCTGATGGATATCTTCTTGATGGATCTTTTCCTGCTTTTCGAGCTCAAGCCTGTTTTCTCTCTCCTTTCGCTCTACAATGAAGATATATAGTCCCCAGAGAAGGATGAGAGACAATATTACGAACACTACAATTGCAGTATTTGTCCTGTACCATATAGGCTTTATCTTTATTTCCAGACTTGTCGGCGTTTCGTTCCATCTGCCGTCGTTATTCGCTGCCTTCACCTTGAAGGTATAAGTTCCGTGAGGAAGGTT
>SUYY01000046.1 GCA_015060205.1 Bacteroidales bacterium | reverse complement strand
TCCTCGTCACTATTGAAAATAACCTTCTGAGAATAGGATATCAGTAAAGAAATCCAATTATTCAGAAGGTTGTTTGGATAAGAGAATCTCAGACATTCGTTGAAGTGGAGCATTTTTCAGTGCTCTCTCAATTTTATGGTACCTGTAACGTTTTTATTGTAAAACTGTTACAGGTCTCCCTGGGGAAATTTTGCGTGAGACGTTCTGCAAGATCATCGCAGTTATTGCTACGTCCGTTGAATTGTTTTTATTCTGCAGGAAATATTCTCATCATCTCGCCGGATTATCGGAAGTCATATCCTTGCAATTCTGATATAAATATCATACCTTTAACCCCCGATGAACATAAAGGCAGTATCTTCAAATGTAGGTAAGGCGTTACTTGTTAACGCCTTGTTTATGATGTTGTCCATTTTGGTCTCCATATCAGATGGCCTGGACGAAGCCTTTGCACCATTGGTGACCAGTTTCCTCATCACGTCCATATTGGGTGCCTTCCCGCTGGTCTTTGTGAAGCATAGTAAGGAGAACTCCGTCAAGGACGGTTATATCACCATAGTCATTGCGTGGCTGATGTCATTTGTCGTGGGCATGTTGCCTTACGTGCTTTATGGCGGCGAATTCACCATAGTCAACGCATGGTTTGAAAGTGTTTCAGGTTACACCACGACAGGATCGACTATCCTTACGGATATAGAAAGTCTGCCGAGGAGCCTTCTCTTCTGGCGTTCTTCCACCCATTTCATCGGAGGACTTGGTGTGGTGGTCTTCCTTCTTCTGATAATACCGGATGCAAGTTCATTCAAGTTGCGACTCTCCATAATCGAGGTTTCCTCTTTGTCCCAGTACGGCTATCGCTATCGACGTACCAATGTGCCGAGAATCATGCTTTCTGTTTATGTCGGATTGACAGTGATGGAAACTCTGCTTCTGATGTTGGCAGGCATGTCTTTCTTTGATGCCGTCAATCATTCCTTCAGCACTATGGCTACTGGAGGTTTCAGCACCAAAAACGCTTCAATAATGCATTTCGACTCTCCTGTGATAGATGTCATCATCATCGTATTCATGATTCTGGCGTCAATGCATTTCGGAGTCATATATGCTATGTTTATAAAGAAGTCCCTGGCACCGGTCAAAAATTCCGTGACCGTCTATTATCTGGGCGTGATATCGGTACTCTCGATTTGCGTCACTATTGTGCTGATGTCCCAGGGTGACTATGGCTCATTTGGCAAGGCCCTTCTGGACTCTGTGTTTCAAGTTGTCAGTTTCATATCTACCACGGGATTCGGTAATGCGGATAACGCCATGTGGCCGATGCTTGCAAATACGTTCCTTCTTATCGCAGCCTTTCATTGCGGATGTTCAGGCTCGACTACAGGAGGTGTCAAGGCAGACCGCATGCTGATAATTTTCAAGGAAATAGGAAATGATTTCAAGCGGCGCCTTCATCCATCATCGGTATTCCGTACAAAAGTGGACGGTCATACACTCGATGATGATCAGATATCTGCCGTTTCTCTCTTTTTTGTAGCATATATTTTCGTTTTCTTTATAGCGCTTATGGGGGTGTTGATCTCTGGGGTGGAAATCTCAGATGCCTTTTCCGGCACTTTGGCTTCTCTTGGAAATGTCGGACCCGGATTGGGAGGATTAGGAACAATGGGAAACTACGCTTCACAGCCGGTCTTTGCCAAAATAATCTATACCACTGTAATGTTTCTTGGGCGTATTGAGATTTTCCCTGCTCTTGCAATCCTGCATCTCGTCTCGAATTCACGAAAGAAGGCCGCCGGGTCTTAGAAAACTTCCGGCAGCCTTTTTTCATATATGTCAGAGACCTTATTTCAGATTCCTTATCACCTCGGCCTTTACAGTGAAATAGTTGTTGTCTGATGACATGAGACGGTAGTTTCCGATTCTGCCCCAGTCAGCAGGCTTGTCCTCAATCTGCATGTCTTCACCTGTGTCGTTGCTTATATAACCGGCGATTCCTGACTGCCAGTCCAGTATCCTTTTGATTGCAGTAGACGGATACATAAGGCCTTCTGCAGGGTCTATGAGTCTTTTCAGTTCGTCCCGGTAGATGTTTCTGAACTCTTCGAATTTCATCAGCCTTTCGATGAGAAGACCCCTGTTGCCCCAGTCATAAGGGTCCTGTTTCGCCGCATCATATATATGTCCTGTACCGAGGGTGTTGTCATAGTCATATGGCAGAAGGAATACCTTGTATTCGTATTTGTCGAGGCTGTTGAAATAGAGATAGTAGTTGTTTCCGTTGTTCCACAGGTCGTCCCACATGCCTACAGCGACATTCACAGCATATGTCTTCATAAGAAGTTCCACATCACAGACCTCCTTTATCCATTTGTAGAAACTATCGTCGCTCTTGCCGATGATCTTCTTCATGAAATCATGCAACTGCTCCTTTGCGCTTGTGAAATCACCTCCGGTCTCCTTGAGTTCGTATGTGAAGTCGTGTTCGTTGTCGTCTTCTCCTGTATATGCGTTCACGTCGTCGAGGAACGCTGGGTAACTGCATTTCCATAGGTTTCCGTCAGCATTTCCGAACCATGTCTCCCTCTTCTCGAGATATTTGTTGTCATATGGTTCGATCATTTCATAGACACCGTAATATGCCGGTTCCGAATCTCCTTCCACATGGATCCAGAGGCGGCAGTATACATCGAACGCTGCGGTCCATATTCCTGCACGTCTGAACAGGTCGTAGCAGAAAAGTTCCCTGACATAGCATGCGTCATCCTTGAACCATTTCAGGTTGAATTTTCTTATACCCTTGATCTCGTGTTGACTATCTTTCTGGAACTTGCGCAGATTGACACCAAAATGGCAATGATGCCAGTCTGTATCGTCCTTGCGATGGGTTTCGCCATTGAAGCCTTCAGGTCTTCTGCGCGAAGTGTTTCCGCGAAGACGTATGCCGGCGTCGTTGATGACGGTGGTCTCCGATCCCTTGCTGTATGTGATGTCTCCGTGGATATATTCCTTGGTATTGTTGTTTGCGTCATATAGCGAAAGAAGCCGGTTCCACTCATCCAGAGAGACGCTTATGGTTATTTCCGGTATCACGCTCTCGTCCCATATGTATGAAAGTCCTGCGTGACCGATGTTCTCTGTCGTGAAGGCACCTTTTATTTCAGGAATCGGTTTCTGCTCAGGCTCTTTTGGATCTTCCGGTTCCTGAAGCGTGTCTGACCCGGTACCGCCTTCCTGTTCCGTGTTTTCCTTGTCGTCATTGAGCGCGTCATCGAGAATTTCGCATCCTGCAAGGACGCACAGGCACATCAGTGCTGAAAGTATCTTTTTCATTGTATATGTCATTATGCGGCAAAAATAACAAATATTTGTATATTTGTGACCTCTTGGAACCAGATTAGATCAATTGGACGGCTTCCTTACATCATGGATTGACAATAAATTTCCTACAAAATGAAAGTACAGATAGTAAACAAGTCAGCCTATCCTGTTCCTGCATATGCTACAGAAAAATCGGCGGGGATGGACCTTAAGGCAAATATAGATGAACCCATAGTTCTGGGTCCGTTGGAGAGGGCGATGGTACCCACCGGACTTTATATCGCTCTGCCTGATGGAGCAGAGGCTCAGGTAAGGCCAAGGAGCGGTCTTGCCGCCAAATATGGCATATCAGTCCTCAACGCTCCCGGAACAGTAGATGCAGATTACAGGGGAGAGGTGAAGGTCATTCTTGTGAATCTGTCAAACGAGCCGTTCACTGTCAATCCTGGCGAAAGGGTGGCTCAGATGGTGGTTGCAAGATACGAGAAGGTCGAGTGGGAAGAAGTGGAAATCCTCGATGAAACCGACAGGGGAGAAGGCGGATTCGGCAGCACGGGTAGGGTATGACGATACAGGAAATATACGATATATTCAAGACCTGTTCAGGTGTCACGACCGACAGTCGCACGATCAAGGGAGGGGAAATGTTCTTTGCTCTCAAGGGTGAGAATTTCGATGGAAACGAATATGCTCTGAAGGCTCTTGAGGCAGGAGCCTCCTATGCTGTAGTCAATGATTCGGCGGCAGTGGCTCAAGTCGCTGATGACCGTCTTGTCAAGGTGAATGATACGTTGAAGACCCTGCAGGAACTTGCGCGCTGGCACAGGTGTATGACGATTGTTGATGGTAAACCACTGACAGTCATAGCGCTGACTGGTACCAACGGCAAGACTACCACAAAGGAACTTATCAGGGAAGTTCTTTCCGTGAAGTATGATGTCACAGCCACGGAAGGCAATCTCAATAATAATATAGGTGTGCCTCTTACTCTTCTGAAGATTGATGCTTCCACGCAGATCGCTGTTGTCGAAATGGGAGCAAGTCATCCGGGAGATATAAAGGAACTGGTGGACATCGCCCTTCCGAACTTTGGCCTAATCACAAATGTAGGCAAGGCTCACCTTCTGGGATTCGGAAGTTTCGAGGGGGTGAAGCGGACCAAGGGTGAACTGTATGACTATCTCCGCAGGACAGCAGATAAGGTTTTCCTGAATGTGGATAATCCTCATCTGTGCAGTATGGCAGCAGAACGTAATCTTCAGAGTGATCCTGAAAGACCATATTCTCTGGTAATACCATATGGACTGGAATATCAGCAGGCTTCGGTTCTTGCATCAGATTCCGACAATCCTTTCTTGCGGATAGAGATCTCTGGAAGGGTCATAAATACAAATCTTGTGGGAAGTTACAATGCTGACAATGTCATGGCTGCCCTCTGTGTGGGTACTTATTTCGGAGTTCCATATGATGAGGCGGTCTCTGCAGTGGAGGGATATGTTCCGTCCAACAACCGCTCCCAGATGAAGAAGACGGAAAGAAATACCCTTATAATAGATGCATATAATGCGAACCCTACAAGCATGGCTGCCGCTTTGGCTAATTTTGCATCAGTCCGGTCAGAATATAAGGTAGCGATGCTGGGAGATATGCTTGAGTTGGGTGAGGATTCTCTGCAGGAACACATTTCAGTCATTGAGAAAGCATCGGTAAGCGGAGCAGACATGATCTGTCTTGTGGGAGGAGAGTTCGCAAAGGCTTTGGAGGCGGTTGAAGCGGAAGGGATGTTGCATTTCAATACGTCTGATGAACTCGCAAAGTGGATTGAAGATGCCGGAATCGACGGCGCTGTTGTGCTTATAAAAGGCTCAAGAGGTACAAGAATGGAGAAAGTTGTGGAAAAACTATAGGTTTTTGAAATATTTCTCTAAAAATATTTGCGGATTAAAAAATAATTCCTACCTTTGCAATCCCAAAATTAAAGCAACCTCTTACGCGGGTGGAAAGTAATCGTAATGTTGCCATAAAACTTAATTTAATACGAAATGGATCTTATTAAAGTAGTAGAGCAGGCGTTTGCTAATGAGGCAGTAGCCAACTACCCTAAATTCAAGGCAGGTGACACTGTTACTGTTACATACAGAATCAAGGAGGGTGATAAGGAGAGACTTCAGAAGTTCAGAGGAACAGTTATCCAACTCCGTGGCGCATCTGCTAACACAAGAACTTTTACAGTTCGCAAGGTTGCGAGTGGTGTAGGAGTTGAGAGAATCTTCCCAATGGAGTCACCATTCATCGAGTCAATAGAACTCAACAAGGTCGGTAAAGTACGTCGTGCACGTATCTTCTATCTCAGAGGTCTTTCTGGTAAGAAGGCTCGTATCAAGGAGAAGAAGGTTGCAGTCGTAAAGAACGAAGACTAAGAAACATAGCAGTCTGACTGCAAACGGCTCCGTAGCTCAACTGAATAGAGCATCTGACTACGGATCAGAAGGTTACAGGTTTGAATCCTGTCGGAGTCACACGAAAACCCCATTCTAGGTATCTAGGATGGGGTTTTACTGTATTTTACAACTTTACAAAAGTGTAAAATTTCTTTACACTTGCCCTTGACGGGTAAATTTGATAAAAGTCTATACATCAATATATTATAACATTTGGCACGGCTGATGTTCATTGGGATGCAGACCAATTGACATTGGCCGTTATTATTTCATAATAAAACCTGATGAAGAGACTTTTATTGACGCTACTGACCTTGGTGCTGGCTTTGACGACTTTGTCGGCTCAGAATGAGATGAGCCTTGATGAGGCTATCCATACTGCGCGGCATCAGTCTGTCGAGGCTTTGGAGGCACGACAGGCATTCATATCTACATATTGGGCTTATCGTTCTTATAAGGCTAGCAGACTTCCATCGTTCTATCTTTATGGAGATATCATGAACTTCGATCGTTCTCTAACGTTGCTTCAGAACCCTGAAGACGGAAGCCTGAAGTATGTAAGTTCGAACAATCTTCAGAATGGAGTGGGCCTGCAGATGAATCAGAACATCACTTTCACAGGAGGTACTCTTTCCGTATTCTCGGGCCTCTCACGCATAGACCAGTTCGGAAGCAACAAGAGCCTGACCTGGTATTCGCGCCCGATAACGGTGTCGTATTACCAGCCACTCTTTACCTACAATCAGTTCAAATGGGACAAGAAGATAGAGCCTAAGGCCTATGAAAAGGGAAAGAGGGACTATCTGGAGGCAATGGAGGCTATTACCATCAATGTAGTATATGCATATCACAATCTCCTGCTTGCACAGATGAACAATGAGATCAGCCAGAGCAATTTCGAGAACTCGGGTAACATGCTCAAGATCGCGAAGGAGAGGCTCCAACTTGGAAATGTTACAAAGGCGGAATATCTTCAACTTGAACTGCGAATGCTTAACGACAGCATTGCCATCAATGAGACCGCTGTGCAGGTACGCGAAGCGCAGATGGTGCTGAACTCCCTTCTTGGTTATGATGAGTCCTTTGAAATCATTCCTGATATAAGCGCTGAATTGCCAATGGTTCAGATGGATTATGAACTTGTAATGCAGAAGGCTCTTGAGAATTCAAGTTTCTGTCTGGATAATGAACTGAGTCTGTTGAATGCAGAGTCCAATGTGGCAAGGGCAAAGGCATCGAGGGGCTTCTCATTTGCTCTGAATGCCCGCTTCGGTATGTCACAGACTGGTCCTGAGTTCCCGCAGGCATACAAGAACCTGCTTGATCAGGAGACGGTCGGCATTACCTTTAGTATCCCGATCTTTGACTGGGGCTTGGGCAAAGGAAAGGTGCAGAAGGCAAAGGCAGCACAGGAGGTTGTAAAGGCACAGGTGCAGCAGTACGAGAACGACTACAGAAGGCAGATGTTCACTGCTGTGAGTCAGTTCAACAACCAGCGACAGCAGTGTATGGTTTCGGAGCGGGCTATGAAGATTGCGGCAGAACGATATGAACTTACAATGCACAGATTCAAGGAAGGCAACGCAACGGTTACCGACCTGAACATGGCCCAGACAGAGAATGACAGCGCCTTCCGCCAGTGGATCAGCGATGTCAGCAACTTCTGGACATTCTACTACAGCCTTCGTCAGGCCACATTGTATGACTTCATAAAGGGTGAAGACCTTGAGATAGATGTAAATGAAATGATAATGTAACTATGGATAAACCTATTGAAAAAAAGAAAGGATTGGCATTGGCATTCAGCAGCAAGGCACTCCCGTATTGGTTCGGAGGGTTTATGGCTGTATTCATCATATGGCTCATATTCCGCGATGACTCAAGCACTCTTCGCGTGAATGCTGACACACTGACAATCAGCGAGGTTAATGTCGGCGAGTTCAACGACTACATACGACTCAGCGGACAGGTGCAGCCAATGACGACGGTGCAGCTCAGCCCACGCGAGTCCGGCATTGTAGAGCAGATTGTTATAGAGGAAGGAGCCTCGGTAAAGGCAGGTGATGTGATCGTCATACTCACCAACGACGACCTCGACCTTGAGATTCTGAACTCAGAAGCCAACCTTGCAGAGAAAGAAAACGCCCTTCGCAATACAATGATCCAGATGGAGCAGGAAAAGATGCTGCTGAAACTGAACATTGTCGAGCTTCAGACTGAAGTGGCGCGAAAAGGCCGTGCCCTGGAGTCGCAGAAAAGACTCTTCGACGATGGACTCATCGGCAAGGAAGAATATATGCGCAGCGAAGAAGACTACCTCCTCTACTGCAAGAAACTTGAGGTGAATATGGCCAAATCTGAACAGGATAGCATCTACCGCAGCGTCCAGATACAGCAGATGCAGGAAAGCCTCAATAACATGAAACTTAATATGGAACGCATCAGGCTCAGAAAGGAGAACCTTGCGGTTAAGGCTCCCATAAACGGAGAACTCGGCCTGCTGGATGTCGTCCTCGGCCAATCAGTGAGCAGCGGAATGAAAATCGGCCAGATCAACGACATGGACAACTATAAGATTGAAGTCCTCATCGACGAACACTACATTGACCGCGTAAACCCTGGCCTCACTGCCACCTTCGAACGCCAGAACGAGACATACGGAGCTACCATCAGGAAAGTCTATCCGGAAGTGCGTGCAGGCAAGTTCCAGGCTGACTTCAAGTTCCGCGAAGAGCAGCCGGCAAACATCCGCACAGGCCAGACCTACTATCTGAACCTCCAGCTCGGCCAGCCTGAAAGCGCGATCCTGATTCCACGCGGCACATTCTACCAAAAGACCGGCGGCAAATGGATATATGTGGTAGCACCGGATGGTGACAAGGCAGTAAAGAGAGAAATCCGGATCGCACGTCAGAATCCACAGTATTATGAGGTACAGGAAGGGTTGACACCTGGAGAAAAAGTCATAACTTCGGGCTATGACACTTTCGGAGACAATGAAGTACTTGTCTTCTGACTAGATTGCCGGTCAATCCGGCAATGACAAGTCGGTCAATCCGGCAATGACAAGTCGGTCAATCCGGCAATGACAGTCGGTCATCCCCGGCTTGACCGGGGATCTGTACGGTAATAAACAGAAATAATAACAATTAAACAGAATCACTATGATCAAAGTAACAAACCTCAGCAAGATTTTCCGTACAGAGGAAATCGAAACAACAGCACTTAACGGTGTGTCATTTGAAATCAAGGATGGAGAATTCGTGGCCATCATGGGTCCTTCGGGATGCGGCAAGTCTACCCTCCTGAACATCCTCGGACTTCTTGACAACCCTACTGACGGAAGTTATATGCTTCTGGGACAGGAAGTGGCAAAACTTAAGGAGAAGGACCGCACAAAGTTCCGCAAGGGAAACATCGGATTTGTGTTCCAGAGCTTCAACCTCATCGACGAACTCAACGTGTTCGAGAATGTGGAACTTCCTTTGAGATATCTCAACATCAGTTCATCAGAGCGCAAGGCACGCGTGACCGAGATGCTCAAAAGAATGAACATCAGCCACCGCGCCCAACACTTCCCACAGCAACTTTCAGGAGGTCAGCAGCAGCGCGTTGCCATCGCCCGTGCAGTCGTATCCAACCCTAAACTCATTCTCGCCGACGAGCCTACAGGTAACCTCGACTCAAAGAACGGCAAGGAAGTCATGGATCTCCTCACCGAGCTCAACAAGGAAGGCACAACAATCGTGATGGTAACCCACTCACAGAAAGATGCAGCCTGCGCCCAGCGCATCGTCAACCTCTTCGACGGTGAGATCGTCAGTGATGTGAAGAACGAACTGTAAAACTTACAGGGACAAGGGCGATGTCGGAGTGATATAATCGCTTCAAGATTAGGTAGTATGGACATTTACCTTGTCCTTTTAATGATATAATCGTGAAAAGTTATCTGAGATTTCTTGGAAGAAACAAGAGATACACCGCCATACAGGTGGTAGGGCTGAGTGTATCGCTTGCCTTTGTGATAATACTTGCCAGCTGGCTTGTGAACATCGTGAAGATGGGCAGGGAGAACCCTGAATATGAGGACATCTATGCCGTATGTTATCAGAATTCAATGCATACCACATGGGCCCTTGGCGAACACCTTTCTGACAACATCCCCGAGATCGAATGCACCAGCACCATGCTCCTGTATCCTGGACACTTTACTCTGAAGAATGCGGACTGCGTGAAGATCAACTGGTGCGAGGAGAACTTCTTCGAGTTCTTCCCGCGTGAGTTCATTGCTGGAGACGACAGTTTCCTGAAGGTTCCTTCAGAGGTTGGAATTTCCGAAACTTTTGCCAACACATACTTCCCTGACGGTGACGCCATGGGTAAGACCGTAACACTCTTGGACAAGGACTATATCATCACCGCGATCTACAAAGACTTCGGGGATGGTCTGATCAAGTACAATGACATGATCATGGCAATGTCTGCACGCGGCGAGATAAATTTCTCAATTCCGAGTCAGGAGATGCTCTCAGGAATGGTTACAATGATCAAACTTAAGGACGGCGTTGACATCGACAAGACTGAGGAAAAGGTCAAGGAGGAGACTATTAAACATTATACAATAGCCAGTGAAAAGTATATTGAAGCGGCAAGCAGTGCACAAAACAACGAAGCATATATCAAAATGATCAAAAGCAGGCTGGCAGACGAGACGTGCCGCCTTATCAGATATGATAAGCTCACATACGATGAAGCAAACCAGTATTTTACCGTAAATACGAAATTCACTATCAGGATAGTCATCATCCTTGTCGTGCTTCTGCTCATTACAGCCCTGATGAACTACGTCAACCTGAATGTGGCATTGGCTGGAAAGAGGGCAAAAGAGGCCGCAATAAAAAAACTGCTTGGGTCGCAGACGAGTTCCGTCTACCTTCAGTTCTTCAAGGAGGCTTTTGTAGTAACTGTATTCTGTACGTTATTAGGAGTATGCCTTGCTGTAGTGGCTATCCCGAGCATAAATTCCATGCTTCAGGGTTACGACGGTCTGGGCAGCAGATTCAGCATCTCGTTTGAGCCGATGACAGTCGGAGCAATTTTTGGCATCCTCATCATGACATCGATCCTTTCAGGCTGCGTGCCGGCTTATTATGTTTCAAGATTCAGCGCTCTGGACGTTACCAAGGGGTCATTTCGCTTCAACAGAAAGACAATCATCAACAAGGTATTCATCTGTATCCAGACAATTCTTGCGACAGCTTTCATAACCTTCAGCATCATTCTGCAGGTGAGCTATGATAACATGATCAATATCAACAGCGGATGCGACCATGATGACCTGTTCTATCTGCTGCCAAGCGACAGGCTCGAACCGGAGTCTAACTGCTTCACTCATTATGACGCTCTCCAAAGTGAACTTCTCACTCACCCTGAAATCGAGTCTGTGGACTATACGAACGGAACTGTATTCAATTGCCGGACATTGGGAGTGCCTCTGGATGAAAACTTCAACCAGATTATAGACGCACATATGATATACTGTACTCCTGAAGCCTTCAATATATATGGGTTCAAGGTAATATCAAGAAACGACAACGTACAATATGGCATGTGGATGACTGAATCATTCAAGAAGATATTTGACAACAGTCAATATTTACAGCAAATTATGCTCGATCCTTCCGGCGATTTCGGTATTACAGGGGTTATTGAGGACTTTTCATCCAGCGGTATACCCGTATTTGGAGACGCAAAGACTTCAGGATATGTCAATGTATTTCCTAAACAATATGTCAACGACTACAACCTCGCCTATATAATCAGGACCAACGGAGACCATGAAAAGGCCCGTCAGGTCATTGCAGAGGCATACGAAAAGATCAGCGGATGCAGGGTTGTAGATCCAAAGCATATAGGCCGCGAGTCCATGTATCTGGGAGAAATACTGAAACGAGACCTCCAAAAGATAGAGTTCATAAAGAATGTAGTCACAGGCATCGCCCTGATGATCGTATTGATCGCAGTACTTGGATTGATAGGAATGAGCATCTATTATGCGGATGAGAGCACTCATGAAACAGCTGTCAGAAAGGTGTTCGGAGGAACAATCATTTCAGAAACCAAACGCACCCTCTGGTCATTCCTGAAGATTACCTTGATCGCCAACGTGGTGGCAGTACCAGTGACAGTATGGCTGGTTATGAAGCAAAACTGGTTCGACCTTGCCACCATCCCAGGATGGGGGTGGTACGTCGTTCTAGCCACGATGACATCATTCGCCATCTCCCTCCTGGCCGTCCTCTGGCAGACCCTCCGAGCCGCCCGCACCAACCCCGCCGAGGCGCTGAAGAAGGAATAAGCACATCATCCCCGACCTGATCGGGGATCTAATTAAAGAGCAATGAAAAGTTACCTGAGATTTCTAAACAGAAACAAGTTGTACACCGCCATTGAGGTGGTGGGATTGAGTATTGCATTGGCATTTCTGATTGTACTTGGTTCGATTCTTATCGACAAGAGTCAGGTCAATGACAATATCAAGGACGCCGATGAGATATATTCATTGGCCTACAAAGATGATGATACTAGTATAGGACAATTTGGTGCTGTCGGATCGTTCCTAGAGCAGATACCGATGGTGAAGGAGTGGTGCCGATTTGCTCCCTGCAGGCAGGTGAAGATGAAGACAGAGAGCGGCGAGAGTCTTGTTGTCAATCCAATGCAGGTGACTTCCAATTTCTTCAGTTTCTTTGGACTTGGTCTGACTCATGGAGATGCTGAGCAGGCATTGAAGGTGAATGGACATGAAATGTCGTTCGTTAGTTCAGGAGATGTTGTATATGCCTTAGCAGGACCGAGCGACATTGATAGCAAGCCTCTGACTCCAAGGGGTAATGTCGTCCTGTCAAAACATATTGCCGATGCAGTGTTCCCAGAACAAAACCCTATCGGAAAAACTATAAGTCTACTTGCTGAATGGGATATCCATGGCACATATACCATAACTGGAATTGCAGCAGAGCTTGGCAAATGCGTTCTCCCTGAAAGTGACCTTTATATCAGTTTTTATGAGGCTCCTGCTCATAGGGATAGCTACATGTTCAAGCCAAATTCCAAAAGGGATGTTAAGAGGATTCTGAACATCATCAAGAATCACAAGACAGCAAACGAATATGATCAGCATTATTTCCCGATTACAGAAATAATTCCTTTTGATGAGATCAAAGATGGCAAGGTCAGAGCAACAAATTATCGTTATATATCAGATCCCAAATTTACCTCTGTCTTTACACTGATATGTATTGTTATCCTGGCTTTCTCATTGCTGAATTACATTTCACTGACCGTGGCTTTCTCTCGTTTCAGACTCAAGGAGGCTGCCACCAGATCATTGCTAGGAACATCAGGTCGTGAGATTGCCATAAGAGGGTTTGCGGAAGCGCTTGTTCTTGTCTTCACCTCCTGCATTCTGGCTGTCATATTCATTCTTGCGTTCCAGAATTCATTCAATTCATTCTTCGGAGTAGAAGTCCAGACATTGGGCAGTATTGCAGTAGTTATAGCAATTCTGATAACAGCATTACTGACTGCAGCATGTGCAAGCGGTATCAATTTCATCATAAACAAAAGGTATCGTCCTATCGATGTAATACGAGGCGAAAGCCGTTATCATGACAAGGTGGTAATCGGAAAGGTATTTGTTGGATTCCAGGGTGCAATCTGTATCGCAACCGTCATATTCGGTTTAGGCATCATGATGCAGACCAGGAAAATGACAGATTATAAGGTCGGATATAATACGGAGAACATCATCTCTATCAATGGAGATGACAGGACATATCTTAATTATAAGGACGAATTGAAGAACCTGCATTTTGTGGAAAATGTCGGACGTACGTTGAGTGAGTTCATACAGTATGGTCTAGTACAAAAGCTGGAAGGAGATATTGACTGGTGCATACTTACTTGCGACCAGGCAGCATTCGATATATTGGGATTCGAAGTAAAAGATTACTTGGACATATCCGGAATCACCGATAGACAAAGATTTGTCAATGAAACAGGATGGGAATTGTCCAAGTCTTTAAAGACTGTAGATTGGTCAAACAGCTTCATAGGAGTTCTGAAAGATTTCCATCTTGGTAATATCAAGGAGGTCGATAAGGGCAATACAATTTTTGAAGTTCAGATTGATGAGTCTGTTGTCGAATGGATTGGACGTAATATTCTGGTTAAAGTTTCCGGCGATCAATATGAAGCGAGAGATGCTATCCGTAAGTTCTATATGGATAAGGGATTATATGACGAAAGATTAAACATCAACACTCTCGAGGAGTGCATGATGTTGAATTTTGCTGATGAGAACAGAATGATGAGACTTATTGCTGTATTTGCGCTGATATGTATGATTATGACAGGCTTGGCGATTGTCGCACTCAGCAATTATTACGCGCAAATCAGCAGACACGACACTGCAGTCCGTAAGGTATTCGGCATCTCGCGTCATGAAGTGTTCTGGAAGACCGTTTGGGGATTCATTGCTCCTGTGCTAGTCGGCGCAGGTATCGCAATACCTCTGACTTACCTGTACCTCGGACGTTGGCTGGAGGCGTATCCGATCAGAATAGCAAACTCCATGGCCATTTATCTGACTGCCCTCATTATTGTCCTGCTTGTGACCATCGCCACAGTAATCATCCAGGCCATCCGCCTGATGCGCACTAATCCGGCCGAGGCTTTGAAAAAGGAATAAGCATGAATTTTATAAATTATTGTAAATATGCAACTTAAACACTTTGTGCGCCGCACTTTTGTTCCTATTCTGAACATCATCGGGATGAGCATTTCCCTGATGGTGTTCTTTGTGCTGTTTGCACAGGTATGGTTCGACTACAGGTTCAATCGCAATTTTGAGGATTATGAGTATATCTATAGACTGGAGATGCCTGTAACGATGTTTGACGCGATGGACTATAAATATGATCAGATGATCCTCAGACCGCTGATTGAGGAGTTTGAGAGATGCTCTCCAGATATTGTGGCAGCATGTGATTACGAGGATCTTGAGAATGAATTCAGGGAGAAGATAGTCGTTAATGACAATGGAACAACAAGGAAATACAACATTCCATTCGCCCACTCAGATTCTTCATTACCGGATGTATTTACCTTGGAATTGATTGCAGGCAGAGTTGAAGACTACCGGAATGAGAATGATATCTTGCTGTCTGAGGGATATGCCAGGATGATTTTCGGAGATGAAAATCCTATAGGCAAGATAATTACGTTTGAGATGCTTGGCACTCAACTCAAGGTCGTCGGTGTATACAAAGATCTTCCGGAGAACTGCAGCATTATCAATGGCATGCTGATCTGTATCGGAGAGGCTGACCTGACAATTCCAAACCACGACCCACATGTCGGCTTCTTTCGTCTGAAGAAAGATGCATCGGTGGAAAAAGTCACAGAAGACTTCAGAAAAGAATATGCTAATTTTATAAGGTCAAGCGGACGTGAGATACGGGATTATGAGGCCGAGGAAATAGCGGGCATGAGGTTGACTCCGATTGCACAGACACATTTCCTTGAAGACGTGATGCCTGGAATAAAGCCATCTGCGAACATGACTCATATGCTGATACTTCTGTCTATTTCACTGCTTTTCCTGCTTATCGCCATATTCAACTTCATCAACTTCTCGATGGCTTCCATCCCTTTCAGGATCAACGGCATCAATATCGAGAAGGTCTACGGAGCAAGCAGAAGAAGATTGATATTCAATCAGTTGAAAAAGAACATAATCTTATGTGCAGCATCATTCGTGCTGGCTACATGTATGATGGAAGTCATTGCTGGTTCAGAATTCGCATCATTCAGCTGCTGTTCTTTGCATGTAGGTGATAATGTTCCATCTATCACGATATGCTTCATTGTCGCTCTTGCAACTGCTGCAGTCGGAGGTCTTATGACAGCTCTTTACAGCACGTCATTCGCTCCTGGAATGGTATTGAAGGGATCATTCGCTATTTCAGGAAAAGGCATCATCTTCAGACGCATCAGCATAATTGCTCAATTCGTGCTTTCATGCATATTCCTGATCTGTGGCCTTATTATCAGTCGTCAGACGAATTACATGATGCAGAAGGACAGCGGATTCATAGCGGAGAATGTTGTTCATGGAAATGTTAACCTGTGGTATCGCTGGCATGAGTGTTTCGATGAAATCATGAAGAATCCTCAGATTGTTGACGTTACATGCGGTGATATGCCTATGGACGAGGGCCTTTCATCGCGCTCTCAGATGATGTCGAAGGATAACGAGCCTATATGGTACAGCATCAGGAATGCATACCATAACTACTTTGACTTCTTCGGCTTCAAACTGGCTGATGGCAGATTCCCTAATGAAGGCGAATTCGGCGTAGCTGTAATTAACGAGACTTTTGCTGCAACTTTCCCTAACTTCCACATCGGACAGAAGTTATGGAGCATGTCCAGGAGAGAATATGAGATAATAGGAGTAGTAGAAGACTTCAGTGCAAGGCCTCTCATGCACAAATGCGAGCCTATGGTCTATTTCATTGATAACCAAAATTGTTCAAACATTTACTTTAAGATGAACAGTAGCAATACTGCAGAAACCATCGGATGGGCAGAAAAGGTTCTTAAGGAGAAGGTAAGCAGCCGAGGAACTGACCCGGACGGCATATCAATGACAGTTACAAATCTCGAAGACGACATAGACAACATGTACAGCAAGGAAGTCGGTCAGTCAAGACTTATCACAAGTTCATCACTGCTCTGCCTTCTCATCGCTCTCATCGGAGTTCTCGGCATCGTATATTTCGAGACTCAGGTCATGAAGAAGGAGATTGCCATAAGAAAAGTCAATGGTGCGACAACAGGTGAGATTATCCGAAGCCTTTCATGGAAGTACATCCTCACCAGCACCATCGGTTTCCTGATCGCCGTTCCTTTGAGTCTAATTATCTTAAACTGGTGGCTTTCAGGCTTCGCTTACCGCACAAACATCTCAATATGGATATTTATCCTGGCGTACCTGATCATCACTGCATTAACAGCCATTACTGTCATAATCCGCAGTTACTCTGCCGCTTCTGAGAATCCCGTGGATGCGCTTAAGATGGAATAAGGTACAGCAATTATTATATTTGTGAAAATTGATGAGAATTTATGATGAAAAACATAAAGGCGCTATTAGTTGCTATACTGCTAAATACAGCAACGATAGCATTTGGACAGGACGTACAGATGCATTACTCTAATAAGATTGACACTGACACAGCGACACAGTTGTCATTGAAGTTGGATAATAAAACCTACCTAAAGATAGATGTTCAGGCTGATTTGTCTTCCAAGAAAACAGCAGTCTTCAACTTATATACATCTAAGAATGGAGTTGTATCTAAGTTTGATATGGGTATTCCATCTCAAATGTCCGGAATTAGTATTAAGAACAAGGAAGGAATATCTATAGAGGTGATGATGAAACAGCAACAGGATTCTGTAGCATTATCGTTTGCGGTTGACGGTCGTGTAATGGATCTGATGATACCAAGGAATTATACAATACCATTCCCGGAAGGACGTATATGTAATTATATTCCGATGGAGACTTATTTGGATCAACCTATCAGTATCAACGATGAGATTCCTATATTTGCAGTAACCGGAGGAATTTGCGGAGCAATGGATTTTATGGGAACGCCTATGTCTACTCAGGATTATTGTGGTCTGAGAGATAAACATCAGCATCCTAAAGAATGGGTAAATATTGATGATGTACATAACTACTGTTTCTATACGATAGAGTTCCATTAGAATTTTTACTCCAGTTATTGTTGATATGAAAAAAGTTATTTTTACTTTGATAACTATTGCTGTGATGGCGGCATGTTGTCAGGAGCCTTCTAATGAAAATTTTACTGTGACAGGGGAACTTGAGAATGTAGATGATGGTTATCAGATGTTGCTATTTAAAAGTAATCTTGATGGTTCTACTGCTACAATTGCCATTGATACTTTGGTAAATGGCCGTTTCGAATTTACAGCTCCAGCTGAAACAGGAGTGCAATTTCATATTGCCTCTCCGCAATATGAAATGTTTTCAAGCATGTCTTTAGACTTTTATGTTGAACCGGGTGCTGAAATTAGAATTGCAGGAAAGGATAATCTCATAAAGAACTGGACAGTCAAATCAAGGGTCAGGAATCAAAAGATATATCAGTCATATTTTGACCAGGTTGCTGACATATACAGAGAACTGCAGCTTGTGGAATTCGAGTACAGAAAGACAAAAGATCTTGATGCATTCCTGGCTGAATCAAGGGCCTTGAATTCAAAGGTTGATTCTGTATCAATAAAATGGCTGAAGTCCCAAAGAAAGGTTACTGAACCGTGGATAGATCTGATGGGCAGGTCCTCACATGTAGCGAAGATGTTCAAGGATGAAAAGACTCTTATTGAGTTGCGAGGTATATGGGATGGTGTGGAACAAAGATTCAAGGATAATCTCAAAGGGAAAACAATAACTATGACGCTGCAGCCACAAGGCGGGCCTCTCAAAGTTGGCGACATGTTCCCTTACAATACAGATGTGCACGATATTAATGGGTATTGTCGTAGTCTGTCGCAGTTTAAAGGCACCCACATGCTTTTATATTTCAATAGCTATGGATGCAAGCCATGTATTGAAGCGAAGAAGGAATTGGCTGAATTGGCTGAGTCTATGAAAGGAATCATTGAGATTATCGGGCTTAATGTTGATGCGCTTGATGTATGGAAGGCCAAAGGTAAAGATAATCCGATTACGTGGTATGACTTCAATGAAGGAAAAGAGTCATACGGTATGAACCTCAGATTCAAGACTATGGGTATTCCTGCATTTGTCATAATTTCAAAAGAAGGTAAAATCCTGGATGTATGGTCGGGATATCGTGAGGGGGTTATTACTGAAAGGTTAAATAATGCTATCTAAGTTATGGTAAGTAAAGTTTTAGTTTGTGCATTGACTATCATTGCGGCAGTGTCATGCAAGCCGGTATGTGTAATTGAAGGAAACCTTACCGGTATGGAAGGAGATGGTTGGATATATATGGTTGATGCATGGGATGATTCGATTGTCATAGATTCGACCAGATATCAGGATGGGGTATTCCGTTTCGAAGTGGATGCTGCAGAGCCAACAATGGTTATGCTGACATGCAATGAACTCCCTGATCCGAGGCTCCATAGATTCTTCAATGACGCAGGCACGTTGTCTTTGACAGGATCTGTTGAAGTGGCCCGTAAGGCTCAGGTCAGCGGAACGCCGTTGAATGATGCCTTGAATGATGTGGTGCGTCAGATGGATGAGTATTATGCAGAGAGTTCTATGGTAAAGAGACAGGACAGAGGCATGGAACTTTTTACAGAGGCGCTTAATGGTAATTCTGGAAATGCATTGTCGTTGAATCTTATAGAAATGTCGGTTCTGGGAATGCATCCGTATGTGTTGCTGCAGTATATGGAGCATCTGGAGCCATATTTGGCTGATAAGGCGCATGCTAAACAACTGAAGGAATATCTGGAACGTCTCCTTCCTGTATCACCTGCCATAGAAGGATGCGATGTCAAGCCATTCTATATCGATATGGAGTACCCTGATGTGAATGGCTCAATGGTCAAACTTTCTGACATCGTCAACAATCCGAAGAACAAGTGCGTATACATTGATTTCTGGGCGACCTGGTGCGGCCCATGCAGAATGTATATGGAATCTCTCGCTGAAACCTACAAGAAGTATAATGACAAGGGTTTTGAAGTATATACCGTATCTTGCGACACGAATACGGAAGCATGGCGAAAACTGGTGACAGAGCAGGACTTCGGATGGATCGATGTCATCGGTGGAATGAGCATGCCGGAATGGAAATCATACGTTGTGAAAGGAGTCCCTACTTCCATCCTGATCGATTGCTCGACAGGCCTGATTGTCGGTCGTGAGATCTATGGTGATATGTTGGATGAAAAGTTGGAAGAGATTTTGTAGGATATTTTGCCAAATCTTCATTGAAACTAATCAGTTTTTTAGTAGTTTTGTGCAAGATTTGGCAAAATGAAAGGATTTTTAGATAAATTTCATGAATTGAAGATATTTACTCTTGAGGATGCTGCACGTATCGTCAAGAGTAAAACTTATGCAATGACAATACTGAGGGGG
>SUYY01000045.1 GCA_015060205.1 Bacteroidales bacterium | reverse complement strand
CATTCCCGGCCTCAACCTGATATGCTCCACGCCCTCGAGCGTCCTGATGTTGTCATCGCCATAATTGGCTGCAATATTTTCTATCTCCTTCGCCATATTCCTAAAAAGACATAATCGTGCAAAGATATGAAAAATTTTTGTGATATCACTTTTACCAAATCGGATGCAAAAATGTCTTATTCTTCTCTGGATTTTGTTTTTTTTGATTTTTTGAATAATTTTGCCATTTGTAAGATTCTAGACCAATGAAAATATGCACACACAAGCAGGCTTGCCTGCTGGCGTTTTTATGCGCTATACTAATGAGTATCAGTGCTCATGCACAGACTTATGTTAGATATATCAATGAGGCAGACCTCTATTCTAAGGCTGCTTATTCCGATAGTGTATTGACATCTATAGTCCTTCCACAAGGTGTAGCCCGCTTGTCAAGTTATCCTAAATTCAACGTTGCTGCTCTTGAACTAGCTCAGGTCTTGAGAGATCCTGATAAGGAACTTCTTCAGGTTTGGGTTTGTGGCAGCGCCTCTCCGGATGGTATGTGGGCAGATAATGTAAGATTGAGTCAGGCCAGAACAGATGAAGCCGTGGCATATCTGAAAAGCATTATGGATATCCCTGACAGCAAGATACATAAAGAGAGTCTTAACGAAGACTGGGACAGATTGTATGAAATGATCCAGGCGTCTGACATTCCATATAAGAATGATGCATTGGCAATCATACGCTATCTGGATTGGGGGCAGAGAAAGTCAGCGTTGGAAAAACTTGGTGGCGGAGTCGTGTGGCAGATTCTTCAGAAAGATTTCTTTCCGCAGTTGCGATGCGTGAGATTTGCCATATATTGTAAATGGGATCCATCAAAACCATATATGACTTCCCAGCCTGTAATTCAGGATAAGCCACAGGTCAAGATGCCGGAGTCGAGGGTGGATACGGTTTATATCCGTGATACTGTATATTATGTAAAGGAAAAAGTGATTATCCAGACTGAAGAACCAGTGGCTCCGGAGGATGCATACGAAACATATCGCAGGAAAAACCTGAACAAGAATAAGAATAAAAATAAAAAGGTATGGGATACACCTTGGCGTATGGGCTTCAAGACCAATCTTTTGTCTGATGCGATTGCTGTACCATCTGTCGGATTGGAACTTCAACTCGGTTCAAGGGTTTCTTTAGATTTACAAGGCTATAATACAAACTACAATATTTTCTGTCCGGAAGATCAGCATGCTCTGGTTTATGGAATTGCACCGGAACTTCGTTTATGGCTGAGTGACAGGACTATGGAACAAGGCAGTTTTGTAGGTATCCATGCAAGATGCTTATGGTATACCCTTCAGTGGAGAGACGGTTATCTTTATCAGAACGGAAGGATGGATATGTATGATTCTGATGCAGGAAATTCATCTCCAGCTTGGAGCGCAGGTCTGACATATGGTTATTCTCTTGGTATGGGACGCAGGGATAACTGGGGTATTGAGTTTGTTCTTGGTGTCGGTTACGGACATTATATGCAGAATAGAGGAAGTTTGAATCCGGAATCGGGTACCTGGATCATTTATGATTTTCAGGACAAACATCATTTCGGCATCACCCATGTCGGCATTAACCTGACATATAGATTTTCGCTGAGGAGGGTAGATCCTGATTATTACAACAATTGATTTTTCTTAACCATTAATATTTATGCAACGAATAAGATTCATTCCAGCTTTGCTTATGATCTTGCTTGCATCATGTTCAAAGAACGTCATAGAGACCAGACCCGACGGGAATGACCAGATGACGGGAACAGTGCAGATCGCTTTGTCTGCCGACGTGCGAAGTGAGATAGTCATGACAAAGTCAGAAGAAGAGCCTGTCGTAGATGATTTCAGAGTAGCCATATATAAGGTTGCGGATGGGAAACGTCTATACAATGACTCTTATGCCAACTCTAAAGACAAGGCGATACCGCTAAATGCCGGTGAGTATAGACTTGTAGCTCAGCATGGGGATTCTCTTGGCTGCGGCTTCAACAGACCATATTATATGGCCGATCCGGAATTTACCGTTCAGAAAGGAGAGAATACGGTAAGTGCGGTTGCAAAACTTGCAAATGTCAAACTGGCAGTATCATATGATGCCACCATCAGTGATAATTACACTGATTACTATGCTGTTGTCAGACATCTGGATCATGAAGGAAAATCTGTCAAGTTCAGTAAGACAGAAAAGAGAAACGGATATATTCCTGGAGGAAATATGGTCCTTGAAATCTATGCCGATGTAGATGGAAACGGCAATTGGAAGTATTACAAGACCCAGCCGGCAGCATATCGTCCGAACGACTTTGTTACATTCTCTATCACTACGAATGACCGTGAAGGAGACCTCGTAATTAAGATCACTGTAGACAGTTCTGTCGAGGATAAGTCTGAAACAATCGAAATTCCGGCCATTACCGTTCCTCAGGATCCTCCTACCATAACATTGGCTGGTTTTGATGCTTTGGGCAATGTGCATGAAGTAATTGAAGGCCAGTCAATTGATGGCCATAGTGCGACAGCGAGTTTCCTTGCACGAGGATCTTTGGCACATTGTTATCTTTCTGTCGAATCTGACTACCTTGCATCGAAAGGAGTTCCGGCAGAAATTGATTTTACGGAAGTTGATGCTTCTCTCGCAGGAGTCCTTAAGGCAGCCGGCTTTGTCTGGGATGAAGAGATGGCAACATCCAGGACTTTCTCTTTCATTGATTTCTCTAAAGTCATTACTTCCATGCTTTCTACATTGAAAGCCACTTCAGAAGATGTTACACTTGCCACTTTCAGACTGAGAGTTGTGGATTCTGTCGGAAAGGAAGTTTCGGAAGAATTCAAGATAGTATCTGGTGGTGTAAAGGTGACTCTTGATATCAAGGATTACAATGTCTGGGCAGCAAAAGTTGTGGATCCTGTTGTAACCATCAGCAAGGGTGTTCCTGCTCTTGTCAAGTTCCAGGTTTCAGCAGATGAAGTAGTATGGACAGATATTGAGGTGGAACCGCAGACAAACGGTTATACGCTCAATTATGGAACCATTCCTACGGCCCCATCAACTACCTATAAAGTTAGGGCGGTTTACAATGACAATCCTGCATGCATGAGTCCGGTTCTTACAGTCAGGACAGAAGATGCTCTTCAGTTAGGCAACAGGGGATTTGAAGACTACCAGCTCGTTCAGGAAAAGTTTACTCCGATTGCTTCAAGCAGTTATACCAGAAATTGGTATAAGCCGTATGCATCAGGCGAGACCGATCCATGGTGGGCAACCAACAGCAAACAGTCAATGCCGGACGGTCATACTGGATGGAGTGTCACATGGTGTAAGAATTTCCCTTCTTCCGGCTATGTCAAAGACAGACACAGCGGCAATAAGGCTGCTATGCTCTTCTGTGTAAATGTTGGCAATACAAATACAGCAAATAGTTATGTTGGAACTACATACGAGGGTGAACTTTGGATTGGTACTGCGGACGGAAACGGAAACAGAGCCAGTGAAGGTCATGCATTTGCCAGCCGACCATCAAAACTTGCTTTCTATTATAAATATGGTTCAAATGAAGGCAAGAGCTTCTTTGTTGATGTATGGCTGAAAGCTACAGATGGTACTGTGATTGCCTCTGCTCAGGTAATCAATGGGCCGGCGGCCGACACATGGACAAGGTATGAGATACCTTTAGATTATAAGGTAATCAACAAGAAGGCTGCAAAGATTTTTGTCCGCTTCTCGTCAAGTTATGGAGACGGAGCGGTCGATACAAACGTCGATTTTGATCTCGGTGAAGAGACTGTTACCGCACACGCGGGATGTTTCTTGAAACTTGATGACATTGAGCTTATTTACGAATAGCAAAACCAATTATCATGAAAAAGATATTTTATTCAATCATAGCTGCAGCTGCAATATTTACAGGCTGTAACAGAGAAATCATTCTACAAAAAGGTACAGGCTCTCTTGCCATTGACCTTTCTTGCAAGTCAGATATGAACGAGGTCCAGTCCAAGGCTACCGATGAGGATATCATCAATGACCTTGCTATTGATATAACCCGTCCATATGACGGATGGAAAGTCAATTATACTCCATTCAGTACCATCAGAGGTAAAATGGTAGAACTTGGTTCTGGTGACTACATCCTCACAGCATCTTCACAGAACAAGGCTGATGCAGCTTTCGATCAGCCTATCTATTCAGGTACGAAGGACTTCAAGATCCTTACAGGACAAGTTACTACAGTTGATGTCATTTGCTCTATCAGCAATGCAAAGGTTTCTGTCAATCTCTCAGATAACTTTGTCAATGAATTGTCAGACTATACTGTAACCGTAAGTAACGGAAAGGGTAATCTTTCATGGAACAAGAATGCCAATGTAAATGACTTCAAACCTATCGTTGTTGACGGCAAGACTGCATTTACCGGCTCGAAGGCAGCATATTTCACCGTTGCACCTCTGACTGTAACAGTCAACGGACAT
This sequence comes from Bacteroidales bacterium, assembly GCA_015060205.1. GTDB lineage: Bacteria > Bacteroidota > Bacteroidia > Bacteroidales > UBA932 > Cryptobacteroides. The sequence continues at coordinate 15,483 of SUYY01000045.1, read as the reverse complement.
AGGGCAATTGATAATACTGATGCAAGTACAACATACTACATAGAGACTGTCAATCCGGCTGACCACCATATCCTCAACCTTGATGCCAAGGTGACAGGTGAAGCCGGTATCAGCATTACCATCAGCCATGATGTCAATCCTGTTGACCAGACGATCGTTGTTCCTGGTTTTGATGAGACACCTGTTCCTGGAGATGACCCATCAGAAGGTGGTGATGACAATACGGGAGACGACAATACTGGCGATGACAACGCAGGTGACGATAATACCGGAGGAGAAGAACAGCCGGTAGCAACCATCACATGGGATGCAAATCCGACTTATGCGGACATGCTGATCAATGCCGATATGAACGCTGATATGGTCATCACTGTTCCTGGAAAGATTGCGGAATTTGAAGTGACTGTCGATTCGCCTCAGCTTACAGCAGCAATTGAAGGACTTACGTCTGACGGCAGTTCGAAAATGAATCTTATTACTGATGAGGACCTTATATTATTCCTTTCTGATGCGGCACCTGCCCTTCCTACAGGAGAGAATCTTGCAGGAAAGACTCAGGTTGACTTCTTCCTTACGGAATTCATAAATATGATTTCTATGTACACCCCTGCTTCAGGAGACCAGCATAAGTTTACCCTTGATATAGTAGATGAGGCAGGTAAGACATTCTCAAAGACTTTGACTTTTGTTACAGAATAAATATCCAAAGCTTGAAATCATGAAAAGAAGACTTTCATATATGATGATGGTCGTGCTTTCAACGGGTGTCCTGGCTTCCTGCAATCAGGAGGTGATCCAGAACAACAGCTACGGATATCTTGGACTGAGGATGGAGAACGATCCGTCTGCTGACGTCATTGTGAAGGCGGGCTCAGATGATGAGCTTGTGTTTTCAGTCGATGTCCGCAATGCATCGGGACAGTCTGTAGCAAGCGTTGAGGACCATCGCACGGTAACGACCGATAATCCTATCAAGCTTCAGATAGGAAACTATGATGTGGTCGCAAGCTATGGTGAAAACCAGAATGCGGCTTTCGATGCCCCATATTATGAGGGTAGCAAAAATGTCAGGATATATCCGGACAAGATAAACACCGTCAACCTTACCTGTACTCTTGCCAATACGATATTCTCTGTCGAATTCCCTGAAGAGTTTGCGGAGTATTTCGAGGTTTATGAAGTATCGGTGACCAATGGGACAGGTTCCCCTCTGGTGTTGAGCAATACTCCTCAAGCAGGCAATGCCCTTGAGGCCGGATTTGATGCCGAGGCATATTTTGCCGTTACCGGCACTCTGACATGGAATCTATATCTCAAGAATGTAGACGGAGGTGAGTATCGCCATACAATGACATATTCTGACGTGGAGGCAAAACAGCATTATCATCTCAAGTTCAATCTTGGAGAGGATGTATCTGCTGACGGTGCATTCATTGTGAAGGTGACCCTTGACAGCACTATGGATGAATCATCACATGAGCTTGTCCTGGACTTCGACAACAGATATCTTCCATCCGTGACTTCGAACGACGAGTTTGCAGTCGAGTCTGGAGAGCCAGTGACCACGCCTGTCGGCAATACCATAAGCAAGGTGTTGGAGTTCAGCACTCCAGTCGGCGTGCAGAGCCTTCGTATCACTCATGACAATGATAATCTCGAAAAGTCCGGCCTGCCAAGATCGGTGGAACTCGTCGGAGCATCTGCAGCCGACCTGTCTTCAGCCGGAATCCTTGTAAGCCAGGCAATGGGAACCAAGGCTGTCACCACCGGTGCGCAGGGCGTTCTACTCGATATCACGACTTTTGTATCAAGACTTCCTGTGGGTTCATACTCCGTTGATTTCACCATTGTTGACGTCAAGGGCCACTATGTCATTTTTGAACTCGAACTGGAGGTGATTTCCGATGTCGATGCAGAAGCCGTTGCAGCATATGTCGGCTGGGCTTGTTTCGCTAAGTTAGAGGGACGTTACTTCACATCACAAACACCTGAGGGCATAACATTCCAATATAGAAAGGTGGCTGAAACAGAATGGACGGAAATCGATCCTTCAAATATGGATGTGAATGCGTCTGCACTCAGATATACTACTGTAGTCTTCGGACTCGCACCTGACACGCAATATGTCTTCCGTGCAGTTTCTGCTGAGGATAAGGAGACAAAGGAAATCACATTCTCGACAGCGGCATCTGCCACCATCCATAATCTCAATTTCGATTCATGGTCAGACAGCGACGAGTATCCTAATGCATCCGGATATGATATATGGGACTCAGCAAACTCTTCAGGAGCAGCCATTACAACCAAGCCTGTGACAGATGCGGTCAAAGGCTATGCAGCCCGTCTGGAATCCGTGAAGGCTATGGGTATGATGGCGGCAGGCAACATCTTTACAGGACAGTTTGCCGGACTTGCCGGACTTGGCGCAAAACTGGATTGGGGAACGCCGTTCAAAGGCCGTCCTATTGCTTTGAGGGGATATTATAAATATTCTCCGAAAACAATTGACATGGCAAAGGCTCCTTATACTGACATGAAAGGCCAGATGGATCAGTCTCAGATAGTTGTATTCCTTACAGACTGGACATCGCAGTTCCGAATCAATACGAGCAACAAGGAGTTTGTAGACCTTGACAATGATCCTGGAATCATAGCGCTTGGACAATTCAATTCCTCAAATGCTGATGCAGGTTATGTCAAGTTCACCTTGCCTCTCGTATATCGTGATGCTACGAGAATTCCTAATTATCTGGTCATAGCAGCAGCATCAAGCCGTTACGGTGATTATTTCACCGGAGGCGTCGGCAGTGTACTTTATATTGATGAGTTTGAACTCATCTATGACCCGGCAGATCTGACTGAAGAAGAATTCAACGCTGTATTCAGCAGGGTAAATCCGTTTTAAAAGATGGTAAGGAAGTTCATCATATTTACGATCTTGATCTGTATTTCTGTCTGCAGTTCTGCAGGCTCCTCTGACAGGAAGCCTGTGGAACCGTTCGACAGAGGTATAGGAACATCAACATCCGTTTTTGTTCCAAAGGGAACAATCGCGACAGGTATCAACTTTTCATACAACACCATAGATATCGGTAAGGGAACAGATGATCCAGGATATTCAATGTTGTTTGACCTGGTAAACGGCCTGAATGGAAGCATGTACACCTTCGGCCTTTCACCTCATTTTTCAGTTTTTGCTGCAGATAATCTGTCGATAGGAGCCCGTTTTGATTACGACCGTTCGTCTTTTGATCTTGGTAATGCTTCACTTTCCATCAGTGATGATATGGGATTCGGTATTTCCGATTATCACTTGCTTAAGCATATGTATAGCGGCTCATTGACACTCCGTTATTATATGGCGATAGTTGACAGCAAACGCTTTGCTATTTTTGCTGAAGCACGTGCTACCGGAGCCTATGGCCAGTCCAAGATATGGAAGGCTGACGGAGAAGATAAATTCGGAACTTATCAGATTCAGCAGAAAGGAGCCCTTACGTTCGTTCCTGGAATATGCATCTTTGCTCAAGACAATGTTGCCGTTGAAGTCGCTATCGGAATACTCGGAATAAACTATACAAGAACTGAACAGATACGTAATCAGGTGGAGCACAGTGTTATGGAGACCAGTGGCGCGAATTTCCGCATCAATCCGCTCTCAATCGAAATAGGAACTTCGTTCTATTTTTATACAGGACCCCATAGCAAGAAAGCAAGAAGGAACAGATGATGAAAAGATTGTTTACATACATATTTTTGATTATTACAGTTCTTGCTCTCGGTTCGTGTATAGAAAATGACCTTTCTTATCCGAGAGTGAACGCTGATATCATTTCTATCGAAGTCGAAGGTCAGAAGGAGGTTTCTATCGATGCTGAGAAAAATACGGTGGAAATCGTTGTAGGTGAAAGTGTCGATCTTTCTGGTGTAAAGATACTTGCCTGCACTCTTTCCGATAAAGCCGAGGTAGTCGGGGGCATGCCTGACTCATTGGATCTGCGCAACCCGGTAGAACTGGTTCTCCGAGTATATGAAGATGAGGTCTGGACGATTTCTGCATCACAGCCGGTGGAGAGATATATCAGATGTGACAATCAGGCCGGAGAAGCAGATATCGATCCGAAATCTAAGGTGGCGTATGTATATGTCTCAGAAGATCAGTCGCTTCTTGATGTGAAGATCAATGAGATGAAACTTGAGCCAGAAGGCTCGAAAGTTAAGAGTACCCTTGGCTTCATATCAGTCAACGGTCAAAGCATACCTAAGACAGAGGAATGTCATTTCCCGATGGTATTGGATTGTGTCATCATGAGATACTTTACCGTCGAATACAAGGGACAAGATATAGTCTGGGAAGTATATTTCCTTCAGAAGGCTGTGAATATGGAGGTCACGTCTGTAAATGCATGGGCATATACGGCTGGAGTGAGGGCGATTGCTAAAAATGGATCTGAAGCAACTATAGAATATAGAAAAGAATCGGGGGAGGAATGGTCTACTGTTTCTGACATAAAAGTTGAAGGCCGTTCTGTATCAGCATGGATTTCAGGACTCGATCCGGAGACCGGTTATGTCACCCGATTGGTTGAAGGGCAGGATGTCAGCGAAGAATATTCTTTTCATACGGGAGGAATTGAACAGCTGCCTAACCTTGATTTTGACTCATGGTCAGACAATGACAGATACCCTAATCCAGCAGGTATCAACGTGTGGGATTCAGCAAATTCTTCAGGAGCAGCTGTCACTACATCACCATCTTCTGATTCTGTGGAAGGCTATGCAGCCCGTCTTGAATCTGTTACCGCTTTCGGTATGATGGCAGCTGGCAACATCTTCACAGGGCAGTTTGCTGGACTTGCCGGACTTGGAGCGGAACTCGATTGGGGTGCACCGTTCTCGTCACGACCTATTGCTCTGAGAGGTTACTATAAATATTCTCCTGTCGAGATAGACAAAGCCAAGGATCCGTACACAGACAAAATAGGTACTATGGACGAATGCCAGATCCTGGCTTTCCTTACAGACTGGGACAAGCAGTTCAGAGTAAATACCAACAAGAAGCAGTTTGTGGACCTTGACAATGATCCCGGCATCATCGCTCTTGGGCAGATCAATTCTTCAAAGGCTGATTCCGAATATGTGAAGTTCACGCTACCGTTGATATACCGTGATAATTCCAGGATACCGACATATATTGTCATTGCAGGAGCCTCAAGCCGATACGGGGATTACTTTACAGGAGGTATCGGGAGTGTACTGCTTATAGACGAATTTGAGCTGATATATGATCCTGCTGAGCTTACAGAATCAGAATATGAACAGGTGTTCAGTAAAGTGAAGCCATATTAAAAAGAAATAAAAGAATAAGATTAACCGATAAGAGACATGAAAAAGATTCTATTACCAACATGCTGTCTGATGATCGTCGCAGCATGCACGACCGAAAAAACAGATACACCAGAAATGTATGGTGAAATTTCGGTTACCCTGTCCGATGAAGTCGTGGTGGATGTAGACACCAAGACATTTGAGGAACTTCGACCTGATTCACAAGATGCTGCTGACTATATGGTATTCATACACTCAGGTGAAGACCTGATCTATGAGAAAGCATACAATGAATTCGTGACTCAGAAGCTTCCTTTAGGTACTTATCTGGTTTCGGCAGAAAACTGTACTGAAGAAGAAGCTGAAACAGGTACGGGGCAAAAACGTCTGTATGGCGAAACAGAGGTTACACTTTCAGTTGATGATCTTACACCTGAGGTAGTTGTGGAATGTGTGGTTTCAAATTCGTTGGTTACTGTCGAGTTCGCTCCTGAAGTCTTGGTCAGTGGAAGATTTTCTGACTTGCAGGTTGCTGTTACAGGCGGTGACTCCGGCAGGACGCAGACAGTTTCTGCTACTGACAAACCTACTGAAATATGGTTCAATCCTTCTGAAGTTTCATATTCTATCACAGGTACATTCATCCCTACAGGAAAGGATGTCTCCATGGAAGGAAAGAGAACTCTTGCAGCAAAGAATCATATGAAGCTTGTTGTGAGTGTCAATCTCGACAACGGACAGATTTCTGCGACTCCTACGATTTCAGTAGATACTGCTATTGATAATGAGATACCGGTTGAAGAAGAATTCAATCCATATGAGTAAACACATTTTTAAAATATAAACCACAAAAGATTCTTACAATTATGAAAAAGACAATTTTATTCGCAGCAGCTCTTGTAGCGATGACTGCATGCAACAAGAGTGTTCTCACAACATCTGAGGCTGGCTATGGCTGGATCAATCTTGGCGTTACTGCCGATACAGAGATGGTTGTTACCAAGGCCGGAGAAGTTACAGAATATGATAGCTACTATGTAAAGCTTACTAAGGTTGTGGATGATTCTGAAACTAATGTTTGGGGAGATGATATCACAGTTTTTGATAATGATTGGGCAAAGTACTCTGATGTCAAAGGTGACGCTGATCTTTGGAAGGTACCTGCAGGAAATTACAAGGTTTATGTAAAGAGCCACCTCGATGCTGCTGCTTACGAAGGAAAAGGAGAGGTACGTGTGGCTGGCTCTGTATCTGAAACAGTAGTTGCAGGTGTTTCTAAAGATGTAACCGTAACATGTGAGCCTGTAAACTCTAAGGTTTCTTTTGCTTATACTCCAGACTTTGATACTGTATTTGATTCACCTTCAGTATCAGTTGTTGACGGAGAAAGAACTGTAGAAATGGTAGGCTTGCAGTTGTCAGAAACTATTAAAGATCATACAACTGCAGATGTTGCTTATTTTGCTCCAAAAACTCTTACATGGAAACTTACTGCAACTGTAAATGATTCAGAGAAAAACTACTCAAAAACATTCACTACAGATAAGGCAAAGTGGTCGCAGATCACATTTACAACAGGAAGTACAGACGGTCAGATGAGTCTTATAATTTCTGTAAATGGAGAGATTACTGAAGTGATTCCAGTATCAGTAGTCATAGATCCTATTACAGATAGTGTTGAGCAAGAATAATTAAAGTCACTATGCATAAATCAGCCTATATTTCAATATTGGCCGCACTTGCAGTCCTGACATCGTGCAACAAGGCAGTGGTGGTGCCGCAGCAATACGGTACCATCAGCCTGTCGGTGTCATCGAACGTAGAAGTAGTGGCTGATACAAGGGCGGATGATGCAGTAGATTGCAGTGGTTTTCAGGTTGAGATATCTGGAGAGACATTCATAGGAAATCCATTCTCCGAGAAATATCTGTATAGTGAAATCGGTCCATCTCTCTCAATCCCTTACGGGATCTATACCGTATCTGCTCAGAATTATGACAAGAAAGGTTCTGAGGAGGCTAATGATGGGTTGGGAGATGTGTGGTTCCGTGGCGAATCGGAGCCTGTAAGTGTTCTGACCAAAGAACCTCAGTCGGTTACTGTCGGATGTAAGATGGTAAATGGAAAGGTGACTCTGATCCTTGACGAGAGCTTCCTGATGGACTTTACAGATATCCATGCCCAGCTTGCTGTACCAGAAAGGACTGTGACTATGACTCAGGAGCAGATTACCTCTTCTGATGCGTATTTCAGCGTGGCTGAGGAAGGAGATATACTCACTTTTACGGTTTACGGCACAATTGCGCATCGAGAACTCAGTTACACAAGTACTCTTACCTTGTCACCGGCAAAATGGGCCAAGATCACAATCAAAAGCAATCACAACGGTATCATCGGACCGGATATAGATATCGATGAGACGATGGGAAATAATGGCATTACGGAAATCATCAATCCTGATGGAGGTTCTGAAACTCTTGGTGGAAGCACCGGTGCGCCGACTATCCTTGTCAATACGCAGATAGATGACGCCACCATAGTGGATTGTGTGCTGGATGTCTTGCAATAACATTATGAAGATGAAGAAGATACTTATTTTGTCAGCAATGCTCATGGTAACGGCATCATGCCAGAGAGCAGTCATAGAAAGAGAACTCTATGGTAAACTTACTCTTTCACTTGAAAACTCTCCAATAGTAGAAAGTGTCACCAAAGCAGACGGTGCCGCTGTGAGCACTGATGATTTTTCTGTATTTGTCAGTTCTGACGATGCCACATTCTCGTATATCTACAAGGATATGCCGAGTGTGGTGACTCTTCCGGTAGGTGACTATATAGTCTCTGCCGAGAATGTCAGTGAATCCGTTTCGCTTTCGCAGCCAGACAAGTGGGGTCAGGTCAGATATGCGGGAACTTCCGCTCCTGTGACTGTCTCGGCAGGCCTCAATCCGACTTCAGTCAGTCTGACATGTAAAATGGTCAATACTGCTGTGTCAGTTGTTTTCGGAGAAAACATCGACAAGCACTTCACGGATTATAAGATCACCGCTTATACGGTAGATACCCGCAAACTTGAATATACCCCGTCAAATACTGTCGGAGAGAATCCGGTGGTGGGATACTTCAACGGTGGCATAACCTTGAACTATGTATTCTCTGGTACTTATATCCTTGAAAATGAGCCGATGACGATAGTCGGATCAAAAGTACTTCAGCCAGCGACTCACCTTCATCTTACATTCAAGATGAGTGAGCAGAATGGAACTGTCGGCAAACCGGAAATCATAGTTGATGCGACTTGTACCGATCTCTATGAAACAATAACCGTTGACCCGTCAGAAGGTGGTTCGTTTGTAACAGAACAGATATGATGAATTATAATAACATATTAAAAGTGGCGTCAACACTTTCTCTGGCTGTTCTCTTCTCATGTGCTGAGATTGAGGATCCGCAGAGCGAGGCGGTGGGATATCTTGCAGCCCCTGCCCTTGAGGTGGACATCACTGTTCAGGATATAGCTCAGACTAAGACATCCGCTCCTATAGTAGATGGACCGTCTGAATCGGACATCCGTTTTGTAGTAAAGGATAAGGACGGGAATGTCAAGTATGATGGCGTCGGTCTTTGGACCGAGGCCATCGTGCTCCCGGTCGGTGCGTACACGGTTGATGCGTCATACGGCAGTAATGGTTTCGGTGCCGCGTATTTTACCGGTACCGCTGCGGGAACAATAGAGCCGCTTGATAATGAAATTCCAGCATTGAAAGTATCTCTTGCCAACTCCCTCATATGTATCGAGTTGGATTCAGATTTCGCACAGCACTTTTTTGTAGGTTCAAGCAAAGTGCTCCTCAATACAGATTCCGCCACAGCAGAGGTGGAATATGGTCAGTGGCATTATATTCCATCCGGTGCCGACCTTGAGGTTACTATGGCGGGAACCACAGCAGGCGAGCTAGTCTCCCTGACCCATAAGCTGTCAAGCCCGTCTCCAAAGGTTGCCTACAACCTTGTCTGCAAGAAGTCATCGACCTCTTGGCCATCGATAACATGGCCTTCGACCTCGCTTGCTGATGGAGCATTCGAGGGCGCCCTCTACTTCACGCCTGCAGTTGTCTCGAATATGTCTGACGCTAATGCCGCATCTTTGACCTATCAGGTAAAGGGAGGTTCGTATGCAGATTGGACTGATGTTTCAACATCCGATATCAATAGCTATAAATTTATCTCCGGCCTGTCTAACGATGTGAAATATAGTCTCAGAGCCTGTGTGGGGAACATCGTAAGCGAAGAGCTGCCGTTCACTCCGGTCACTTTCCAGAGCTGCTTCTCGGTGGGTTCTGTGACAGCTGCCCACAACAACGCAGATGACATGAATGTCGAACTGAGCTCGACAACTATGACAGCGAACGAAATGAAGGTCAATCTTCCTGCAACTGTAGATGAGATGGCTTCTGTCACAGCTACCGGTTCATTCTCCAGCTCAAACAATGCAGCAACAGGTTCATTCGAATCTGTGGAGCTCTCATCCACAGCCAAGAATGTATCCTTCACAAATGCTGCTGGATGGCCATACCTCCCGCAGGGAGACTACTCAGCGACAGTGACAGCAATCTGCTCACTCAACGGCTCAACCTACACAGCATCATCAACCCAGACAGCCACAGTTCCGGCTCCAGTGTTAGACCTGACATTGTCTTCATATACATCGTATGACAAGTATGCGGCTACAAATAACATAACTAAAGACTTGAACGGAACGACAGGAGCTAATAACTGTGACCCATCTACGTTGTATAATGCTGGAGGTAAGTGGAACGTATCTTCGAGTCTGATGTCGAATGGAAATTATGCAAAGGAACTTATTGTCAAGATTGATAATGATGAATCCCGTAAATTCAAAGTTACTAACGAATATGAAGATAACAAGTATTATGAGTCGATATCAGGGCTAACTTGGGCATCCCACAACCTGACTGTCTCATTTACCTTTGACGGTGTAACTGTCAATAAATCCCAGACCCACCACATCACCGGCCTGCCGTATACTTTAACTCATCCTGCTCAGGACTGGGCTATCGTAGAGAATGGTGCTATAACATACACATATTTTGGTGATAGTTATATATTCCTTACGTCAGATAGTAGCACTGGTAGCGTCAAGACTCCAGATTTCTATATATTAGGAGAGACTAATATCTCTGTTTCGACTACCTTTAAAAGGATTCGTGATGGAATTTTAACGAATTGGACTTTCTCTATTCATACCTATGATTCTTCTGGGAATACTTCAGAAATAGCGTCAGATACTGGTAATGGGAAAAATACAATCCATACAATTGGAGGAAATGCTATATTCAATACTTCATGTTATAACATTTTATGCAGAAGATATTATTGGGCTGGTTCAGGTCCAGATGCACAAATCACAGATTTTACCATAAAGTATAGCGAATAAATGGTAATATTACAATAATAGTTATGTTCTCGGTGTCTGTCCGAGGACAGACACTGTTGTCGTACGTCCGACATGATGAGTATCTTCCTACTGATTCTAACTATGAAGATTTGCAGATTGTATAATTATTTCTAATTTTGCAAAATACATATAACATTAGCGCGTTGAAATTATCTGCGTATATCGAACTTCGCAACTTTTATAATGCAGTAAAGATGATAACAATAGCGCTCACGGCTAATTTAAGGCGTGAGCTGCTGTTGTTTATCCACTGCATGGCATGCGAAGGCCTGATATACGGATAAACATACAGAGGCTTGCGCCCTTTTTTTGCGTAACGACAATTCATTATAATTAATTACTAACCAACTATTAATTATTAACCTACTATGGACAATAGAAACTTATTTGAAAGCTATGATACGCCACGTGTGGAAATCATAGAAATCGAAAGCGAACAGATGCTCGCTTCAAGCGTAACAGGTGAAAATGGAGAATGGGGAGACGGATTAATGTAGTAAAACAACCTAAAATCATTGAGATTATGAGAAGATCATTATTCTTTGCAACAATTGTTGCTCTGGCTTTCGTATCTTGCAACAAATACGAAGAAGTACAGATCGAAATAGGTAATAACACGATTACCGCTTCAATGGAAGCCGATACTCCTGATACAAAGACTGCTTTTGACAGGACAACCGGTGCTCTTAATTGGATTGCAGGTGATGACATCGCAGTGTTAAACGCTGAAGGTGACTTTACAAAATATACCCTGACAGCAGGAGCAGGAACTGCCAAGGCAACATTTACTGCTAATGCAAAGACAGCTGCCAATTCAACCTACGCATTGCATCCATATTCATCACATACCTATTCCGGCTCAGAATTGACATTCAGTCTGCCAGAGTCATATACTTACGAGATAAGCGCTGACAAGTATGGTACAGCTCCTATGATTGCTATGACGGAAGATGTTGATGCGTCTAGCTTTTATTTTGAGCATTTAGGAGGTGCGTTCTGCTTTACCATCAATAATATTCCGTCCAACACAACATACTTTAAGTTTGAGGCAGACGAGCAGATTACTGGTGATTTCAAGGTAGTTGAGAATGAAGAAAAACTTCAAATCTCTATACCTGAAGATTCTAAGGCATCATCGGTTACTATCAATTTCCCTGCAGAGGAGGCTGTGACTAGCAAGACATTCTTCATCCCTCTTCCTGTCGGAACAGTCGATGGATTCAAGATTAGTTTGGGTACATCTGAGAGCGAGACCTGGAGTTATACCTCGACCAAGTCAAACACAATCGTAAGAAAGAAGCTGTTGGCCATGCCGGAGGTGACTCTCGGTGAGTCTGACGCATTTGCTGTCTCTACATCAGCTCAGCTTATGGCAATGATTGAAAAAGGTGGTGTGATTACTTTGGCAAAAGATATCGAGCTTGCTGCCGACGAATCATTGACTATCCCATCAGGTAAGGAAGTAACTCTCGACCTTAACGGAAAGACTCTCAGCCAGACGAAGGAATGTACGGCTCACCATACTATGATTACCAATAAAGGTTCCCTTACAATCATTGGTGGCGGTACAATTATATTTGAAGATTTGGGATCAGGCCCTGAGGGAAGCGGCTGGGGAACTTACCTTCTCAGAAATGAGGGAGAATTAGTTGTTTCATTGGGTGAAACTGGTAAATTCGAACACAAAGGACCAGCTAACTTCAAAGGAACCGGTGATCCGATCGCGTATGTTATAGATAACCACAGTGCTGGTAAAGTGGAAATAAACAGTGGTACAATTTCTTCACCTAAGTCACGCTCTATAAGAAACTTCTATACGGATGGAAATATCATTATTAATGGTGGAGTATTTGAAGGACAGGTATGGATGCAGCAAGGTAATGCTACCGGCTCTGGTGATTATGCAACAAAGGTCGCATCATTAACTATTACCGGCGGTGAATTCAGTCCGGCAGGTGCTGATGGTTCCTCTGTCTTTTTGACCAACCATGATTATGATAATATAAAACTATCTGTCACAGGCGGTAAGTTTAATACGAAGATAGGATGTAATGATCCTGCCAAGGAAGGTGTTAAGGGCTCTGTGAAGGCTGGCGTCTTTACAGAATCTGCAAAGAACAACACTAATAGCGCATTGATTGCGACTAATTCTACTTTTGAAAGTGCTGGAGATGGCATATACACTCTTAATTACGATCCTTCCATGGCAGTGGTAACAACTTTGGCAGAGTTTAATGCTGCAATGGATGATAATGCTATTGCTACGATCAAATTGGGTGCAGACCTTACAACTAGTGAAATACTTGTTATAAATCGTGGTATTGTATTGAATGGTAATAGTAAAACACTGACTTCATCAGCAAAACGTGCCATTAATGTAAGTAGTGCTAATGGTGTAACCATCCAGAATCTTACCATTGAAGCAAGCGGTGAACGTGCAATCACTGTCATTCAAAACAGTACAAATGTTACTATTGATAATGTTACTGCTACGGCTTCTAACTATACGATAAATGTAGCATATTCTGCTCCAAGTGCAAAGGTTACTATTAGTAATTCTACTTTGTATGGAAAGAATGTAGTGAACATCGCAAGTCCGAGTGCTGATATTACAGTATCTAACTCTATAATCAATTGTAATGATGATGATACAACCGAAGGTGAATCTTATGCCGCTCTTTGTTTGAATAAGGATGCTGTTGGTGGTAAAATTACCGCAACAGGATGTACTATCAATGTCACCGAAAGCTCAGACTCAGAAAAGGGTAGAAATGGTGCTGATGATGGTATCGTAACTATTAATGGTTCTACGGAGGGTGTAGCAATCAAGTCTGTAGCAATTACATACCCAGATAGCGATTATTATCATGCTTTCGAGACTCTTGCAGATGCCTTTGAATTTGCAAAGGATGGTGATGTAATTACACTGATTCGTAATATAACTCTCGATGGAGAATGGACTCCGGTGGGAACTACTGAAGCACCTTTCAAAGGCACTTTCGACGGAAACGGTAAGACTATTTCTGGTTTGACCATCACTACCGGTAATTATGCAGGTCTCTTCGGTTACGTATCGGATGCTACCATCAAGAATGTTACATTGACTAATGTGAGTGTATCTGGTGGTGAAAGAATGGCTGCTCTTGTAGGAAAAATTTTCGGGGATGCTGTTGTTGAAAATTGTACAGTATCTGGTAGTGTTGAAGGTTCTGATAGTAATACCGGTGGCATAATTGGTGAAATTGTTACTGGAACAGTTCAACTTACAAATCTGACAAATAATGCAACCGTAACTAACACGAAAACTTCTAACAGCCGTGCAGGTGGTGTTGTTGGTCAGGTAACTACCAATGCCAATGTAACATTGACTGGTTGTAAGAATACAGGTGCTATCACTACCGATAATGGTTATGCGGGTGGTATTGTATCTGCATATCAAAGTGGTACTTTGACCATTGAAAATTGTAGTAATACAGGTACTCTTGTTGGTCAGTATAAAGGTAATATGCTTGGTTGGTATACTTCTGTTAGAAGCATCACAATTTCTACAGAAAGTAATGACTTTGACATAAATGCTATTGGTTGTGTTGATATAGCGGTAAGTTCTAATATGTCTTTGTATGGTAAGAACTATTTTGTCAACAGAAAGGCTGACCTTACAGGTGTAGAAAGTACAGCGCAGACATTTAGCGCAATCTTTGCTGAAAACCAAATTGGTACTTCTCCTAAGAAACTTTGGGATAAGCTCATTGCCTTCTATGAACATGCTGCTAAAACAAACGTTAATTTTGCTGGATATCCAAATTCTTATTGGGCTATGTTTAATCATACAGCAGGTTATCCTTCTGATGGTGCTTGGGACTCATATTTCGATAGCTACAATGCTCAAGCTAATGATGATATGAAGCTGACTAAGGCCGAATTTTCTTCTGCTTCTTGGAGAGAAAAGATTGTGTATTTAGGTCCAGAAGAATAAGATAATGTGCTTGAAAGAATAGTAAGCATCCGACCAAGTACATATAGATAGCAATTAGCCGCCATTATCGAGGTAGTACAGGATAGTGGCGGCTAGTAGTTGGTAGTACTGGTTATTACCTGCTATTAGCGGCTAGTACCCGCTAGTTGCATGGTAACAGTTGGTGAATGTCTTTTTTATTAGGATTCTTCTGAGGGTATCGTAAACATCTGATAAAATGCATATTATTGAGCCACAATAGCCTACGTAGCTCAGCGCCGACGCTACTCCACAGGCGGATCAGCAGAAGAGCATGGCTCCGAAGCCTACGGCAAGAGCTATGATGCAGTTGAAGAGCTTCGCGTATGCGAAGCTCTTCTTGCTTTCGGCAATCAGAGGGAGGGAAGCGTGTCCGTCCTGGGAGATGCAGCTTGCCAGAAGGACCGGCATAGGAACCACTCCGGCGGCGTAAAGTGTCACGAAGATCATGTGAGGACCCGATTCCGGAATCATGCCGATGGCTGTGGCCAGGAGGATCATCAGTACGGTGTTGTCACTGATCCAATGTGTGATGTCGAAATGCTGGAGTGCGATGCCGAGGACCAACAGCACTCCGAATGTCCATGCGAAGATGACCGGAAGATGCTTTCTGACGATATGGTTCCAAAGATGTTCTTCAACGAAATGGTCAGATGCGAAAAGAAGCACGAAAAGCACGATT
>SUYY01000001.1 GCA_015060205.1 Bacteroidales bacterium | reverse complement strand
GAGACTTGGTTGTGGGGAAGTAAGGGACTGAAAGATGTGAATGTTCAGATCGATATGATAGACAGTCGGGAATATCTGGAAAATGCGATAGCATATGTCCTCCGCAATCCGCTTGCAGCAGGTGTGTTCATGATGCCCTATCATTATGAATGGTCCTCGATATCGCTGTATTTCAGAGGACCATATCAACCCTCTGGGATAAGGCTGAATGATTTGAGCGTAAGGAAACGTCTTAGCGTTCTTCGTTCACATAGGGTCGTGCCTACTGCATATGTGATGGATGACAATGGTATGATTCTCCCTTCATGTTATGTAAACGTAAAGGTGGTGGAGGATATATTCCGTCATCCTGCGAGGCTGATGATGTCTATTGCCAGAAAAGTTGAGAATGATGTCGAAGTGCGTCTCGGTATTACGGAGAGTGTGACATTGACAGACCAGGAACTGCTGACCCAGATGAGTGAACTTATCAGACTGGAGTTCGGGTGCAGTTCCCTATATCAGTTGCCGATGAAAGACAGGGTGAAACTGTGCACCTTAATGAAACGTAATTTCGGGGCGGGTGCCAAGCAGATTGCAAGGGTTACGAGACTAAGCCCGGAAATAGTAGATAGGGTAGTGTAAAACCACCTGCTACGCTTTCGCAATGAAACCGTAACAGGTGGGGTAAAATTTCATGGCACCTGTTACGCTTTCCCAACTAAACCGTAACAGGTGTCATTTAAGATATCTGCTTCCCGAAAGGAACGAACGAAAGAAGCATCATCTTGAAGTGCTGGAGTCCGAACGGGATGCCTACGATGGTGAGGCAGCAGAATATTCCGAATCCCAGATGAAGGAGGGCGATTTCGACGCCTCCGAAAACTATCCAGATGATGTTCATTATCACGGCAAGGCATCCTGTGTCATTGGGACCTGCTGTCACCTCACGTCCGAAAGGCCAGAGAGCAAGCCCGGCCATCTTGAACAACTGCACACCGAACGGAATGCCGATGATGGTGATGCAGAAGAGAAGTCCGACCAGAGCGTAGTAGAGGCTTATTATGATGCCGCCGAGAATAAGCCATAATATGTTTCCGATGAATTTCATGTGATTCTGACTGGAATTTTGAAAATTGTAAGTCTGTGATGTTCTGAAATCAATTCTCCAAGTTTGTTCTGCCGGTTATCGTCAGGACTATTCCAATGTCCATTCTGTTCCGTCCTTTGTGTCCTTGATCTGGATGCCAAGAGCCTTGAGTTCATCTCGGATGCGGTCTGAAGTCGCCCAGTCTTTGGCAGCCTTTGCAGCCTTGCGCTGTTCCAGAACCATGCCTACGAGTCCGTCAATGGTCTTGACTGTCTTTCCGCCATCGGATGCCTCCTCGTCACGCAGGCCCAGAACGCCGTATACGATATTGTCGAAAAGTGATACAAGTGCTTGGTAATCAGAAGTATCAAGGCTGATCTTCTTGTCCTTTGCAGTGTTTATGATGCGTACTGCGTCAAAGACAAGTGACAGTGCTATAGGCGTGTTGAGGTCATCGCAGAGAGCCTCGTAGACGCCTTCGATCAGAGCGCGGACCTCTGCGTTCGATGCGGAAACTGTGTCCGGTGCGACAGCGGAAACGAACTCTCCGTAAGCAAGCGCCGGTGCTGCCTGGACTCCGCATGCGGAAGCGAGGGCGCGAAGGTCCTTACCGGCCTGCATGATTCTCTTCAATCCCTTTTCTGCAGCCTGAAGAGCCTCATTGCTGAAGTCCAGAGTGCCTCTGTAGTGTGCCTGAAGAATGAAGAATCTCACGGTCATAGGGCTGTATGCCTGCTCCAGTTTCTCATGACGTCCGGCAAACAGTTCCGGAAGAGTGATGAAGTTTCCGAGGGATTTGCCCATCTTCTTTCCTTCGATGGTGATCATGTTGTTGTGCATCCAGTACTTCACTCCGCTGCAGCCGCGTGAGGCTGTGTTCTGTGCTATCTCGCACTCATGATGCGGGAACAGAAGGTCCATTCCGCCGCCATGTATGTCAAATTCCTTTCCAAGGTATTTCTCGCTCATCGCCGAGCACTCCAGATGCCATCCCGGGAATCCGTCGCTCCAAGGGGAAGGCCAGCGCATGATATGCTCCGGAGAAGCCTTCTTCCACAATGCGAAATCATATGAAGCCCTCTTGTCCTGCTGTCCGTCAAGGTCGCGTGTGCCTTCCTTCACTTCGTCAAGAGTGCGTCCGGAAAGGACTCCGTACTTATGGTCTGCGTCATATTTCAGTACGTCGAAATATATCGAACCGTTGCTTTCATATGCATATCCCGCATCCAGGATCTTCTTCACAAGGTCGATCTGCTCGATGATGTGTCCGGAAGCGCGTGGCTCGATTGATGGCGGTGCGACATTGAGCATTCGCATTGCCTCGTGATAGGCGAGAGTGCACCTCTGAACCACCTCCATAGGCTCCAACTGCTCCAGACGTGCCTTCTTTGCAATCTTGTCCTCTCCTTCGTCGGCGTCGTGCTCCAGATGGCCTACATCGGTGATGTTGCGCACATAACGCACCTTGTATCCAAGATGCTTGAGCAGTTTCACGAATACGTCATAGGTTACGCCGGGACGTGCATGTCCAAGATGTGCGTCACCGTAGACCGTAGGACCGCAGACATACAGTCCGACATGTCCCTCGTTGATAGGCTTGAAGATTTCCTTCTTCCTCGAAAGCGAGTTTGTTATATATAATTCTCTCATTTTAAGTGTAATTTCATGCATAATCCGCAAATATACGAATATTAATTTTATCTTTGTCTGAAAAGGAATCATTTATGAAAAGAAGTGTTCTTGTCTTCATCTTTGCCTGCATGGCGATAGCCGTGTCAGCCCAGAAGAAAAGCAGTATGCTGACCGACAGTCTGTACAGCGATGTCTTGAAAGGTCACAGGCCTTACAATGTCTATCTCCCGAAGAACTATCAGGAAAATCAGGACAAGTCATATCCTGTCCTGTATCTTCTTCACGGTTTGAACGGCGATCATGAAAACTGGAACAGCAGGGGTCGCGTAAAGGAGGTCCTGGACTATCTTGCTGCTTCGGGGGAAATCCGAGAGATGATAGTCGTCTTTCCTGATGCCGATGCAGATATCCCGAAGGCGAAGCACGGATATTTCAATTATCAGGACTGGAAATATGAGGATTTCTTCTTTCAGGAGTTCCTGCCTCATGTCGAAGGAAGATACCGCATCATCGCAGACAAAGGGCATCGTGCGATAGCGGGACTTTCAATGGGTGGAGGTGGTGCCACAGCCTATGCGCAGAAGCATCCGGAACTTTTCTGTGCCGCCTATGCGATGAGTGCCTTGGTGGATATCGCTCCGGGACGGGAGCCGTCGAAGGATGCGCTTGTGAACGCCATGCGAGAGTCGGTGAAGGAGAACAGTTGCGTGGCATATGTCAGGAATGCAGATGATCAGGTGAGGCAGCAGTTACGCACAGTGAAGTGGTTTGTTGACTGCGGAGATGACGACCATCTTCTCGGTGTCAATCTTGATTTTGTCAGGGAGATGCACAGTGCCCGGATTCCTTTGGAGTTCCGTGTCCGGGAGGGGGCGCATGTCTGGGAATACTGGCATTCGGCCCTGTATATCTGTCTTCCTTTCCTTTCCCGCACATTCGACAGATAGATGTGTTGATAACTTTTCGGCCTTTCTCGTGCGTATGCGCGTTGCGCGTGTGGGAAATGTTGGAAAATTGACTATCTTTGCCGCCGTAAAAAACCAGTATATGAAAGTAGCAGTTATCATGGGTTCGACCAGCGACCTTGACATAATGTCGCAGGCAATCAACGTCCTCGAAGATCTAGGGGTGGAAGTCGTAAAGAAAGTTATAAGCGCACACCGTACACCGGACCTTATGTGCGAATTTGCCAAGTCGGCAAAGGATAATGGAATAGGTGTCATCATCGCCGGAGCCGGTGGAGCGGCTCATGTGGCAGGAGTTGTGGCTGGTATGACCACTGTGCCGGTGATCGGAGTCCCTATCCAGACCAAGGCTCTCGGTGGAATGGATTCGCTTCTGTCGATAGTGCAGATGCCTGCAGGTATTCCGGTTGCGACAATGGCAATCAACGGCGCAAAGAATGCAGGCCTGTTCGCGGCTCAGATCCTTGCCCTCGCTGACGAAGGTCTCTCGGAGCGTCTCTGTCAGTTCAGGAAGGCACAGACACAGAAGGTGCTGGATGCTGTGATCTGAAAAAATGAAGAAATAATATAAACAGATATGGGTGGTGTGTGGTGACAGTGTCTCCGCATATCGCCTTTTGACTTTACATAATATGAGCAATTATCGCATTTACGTAGAAAAGTATCCTGAATTTCAGGTGGAGGCGCGCAGCCTTCTGGGTGAGTTGAACGAGAACCTTCAACTTGACCTTGCATCGCTGCGTCTGCTTAATGTGTATGACCTCTTCGGATTCTCCAAGGATCTTCTGGAGAAGAGCCGCTACAGCGTGTTCGGAGAGATCGTGACAGACAGTGTGACAGACGAGTGTGATCTCGAAGGGGCAAAATATATTGCCGTGGAATATCTTCCGGGTCAGTTTGACCAGCGTGCCGCTTCGGCGGTAGACTGTGTGCGCCTTATCGACCCTTCTGCACAGGTGAGCATAAAGAGTTCTAAACTCATCATCCTCCCTTCAGACACATCTGACGAGGTTATCGCCAAGATCAAGAAATATTATATCAATGCCGTGGAGTCCCGCGAGAAGGATCTTGCCAGACTTACGGAAATGGAGCAGCCTAAGGTCGCTCCTGTCCCTGTTCTCGAAGGACTGACAGCGCTTGCGGAAGAAGAACTTGCGCCATATTGCAAGAAGATGGGACTTGCAATGAATGCAGATGACCTTCGTGAGGTGGTGAATTATTTCAAGGCTGAGGGACGTGATCCGTTCGAGACTGAACTCCGTATTCTCGATACATATTGGAGTGACCATTGCCGTCACACCACATTCACCACGGAACTTGAGGATATCAATATCGAAGAGTCCTTCCTGAAGGATGAGATTGACGGAACCCTCAACCTCTACATGAAGATCCGCAAGGAACTCGGAAGGGAGAACAAGGGCCTGAACCTCATGGATATGGCATGCATCGGTGCGCGCTACCTCAAGAGCAAGGGACTTCTTGACGATATGGAAGTGAGCGAGGAGAATAATGCATGCAGCATATATGTGGACGTGGATGTCGTGGATGACAACGGTGAGATGACTACAGAGAAATGGCTTCTTCAGTTCAAGAACGAGACCCACAACCATCCTACTGAGATCGAGCCTTTCGGTGGAGCCGCAACATGTCTTGGCGGTGCCATCCGTGACCCGCTTTCAGGCCGTGCATATGTCTACCAGGCAATGCGTGTCACAGGAGCAGGCGACATCTACCTTCCTGTAGCGGACACAATGGCCGGTAAACTCCCGCAGAGCATCATCTCACGCAAGGCTGCACACGGATATTCAAGTTACGGTAACCAGATCGGTCTTGCAACGACCCATGTGCGTGAGGTGTATCACGAGGGATATGTTGCGAAGCGTCTTGAGGTAGGTGCTGTGGTCGGTGCGGTGAAGGCAGACAGCGTCCGTCGCGAAAGTCCTGCACCGGGAGATGTGGTTCTTCTCCTTGGCGGTCGCACCGGACGTGACGGAGTAGGTGGAGCGACAGGTTCTTCAAAAGAACACACCGAAGAGTCTCTCGAGACTTGCGGCAGCGAGGTTCAGAAGGGAAATGCGCCTGAGGAAAGAAAACTCCAGAGGCTTTTCCGCCGTCCTGAGGTTACAAGGCTCATCAAGAAATCAAACGACTTCGGTGCCGGTGGTGTCAGCGTGGCTATCGGTGAACTTACAGACGGCCTTGACATATATCTCGACAGGGTTCCTGTAAAATACAGCGGACTTAACTCCACTGAACTTGCAATCAGTGAGTCTCAGGAGCGTATGTCTGTCGTGATCGAGGCAAAGGACAAGGAGGCGATGATGGCATATTGCGCAAGCGAGAACGTCGAGGTGACACATGTAGCAGACGTGACAGACAGGCGTCGCATGCGTATGTTCAACGGTGACAAGGTCGTTGTGGACCTTTCACGCGAGTTCATCGACAGTGCCGGAGCGAAGCATTATGCCAAGGCTACAGTAGGTGCGGTCGAGCAGAAGAATCCGTTCGAGCGTAATGTGGAAGGTGCCGACCTCAAGGAAAAGGTGTTCAACAACCTTCAGGATCCTAATGTGACCTCACAGAAGGGACTTATCGAGATGTTCGACTCGACTATCGGCCGCTCGACAGTCCTCATGCCGTTCGGAGGTATGCTTCAGACCACTGAGACCCAGGTTTCTGTCCAGAAACTTCCGACCGACGGATATACAGACACAGCATCCGTGATGGCATTCGGATACAATCCTTTCATCGCAAGTTGGAGTCCATATCATGGAGCCGCATATGCCGTGGTGGAGGCTTGTTCGAAGGTCGTTGCAGCAGGTGCTTCATATGAGAAGATGCGTTTTTCTTATCAGGAATATTTCGAGAGGATGACAGACCGCAAGTCTTGGGGCAAGCCGCTTTCCGCTCTTCTCGGAGCGCTCAAGATGCAGGTTGAATTCGGTCTTCCTTCAATCGGAGGAAAGGACTCCATGAGCGGAACTTTCGAGAACATCAACGTTCCACCTATGCTCATGGCGTTCGGTATCACCACAGTGGACGCCGAGCAGGTGATTTCACCGGAACTCAAGTACGAAGGCAACAGGCTCTATCTCGTAAAGCATACTCCTCTTGCTAACTATATGCCTGATGTAGAACAACTTAAGGCTAACTGGAAATATATCCACGAGCAGGTTCAGGCCGACAATATAGTCTCTGCCTATGCTCTCGGATTCGGAGGTCTCGCCGAGGCAGTCTGCAAGATGTCCTTCGGTAACGGTCTCGACGCCAGGATCAAGTGCGACGAGAAGGAACTCTTCAACTATGGTTACGGTTCCATCCTTGTCGAGGCTGAGGGAGAACTTGACTATCCGAATGCGGTCCTCATCGGAGAGGTTACAGACGGAGAGGACAGCGAACTCACAATCAATGGAGTCAAGTTCGATATCTTCGAACTCATAGAAGCGAACGGTGCCAAGTTCGCGCAGGTATATCCTGACACAGCGGAGGCATATCACAAGGAACTTGTTCCTGCAGGCATGGATGGCTTCAAGCCTTACAAGGCCAAGAAGGCGGAACTCAAGTACAAGGGTGAGCCGGTGCAGACGCCGATTGCATATCTTCCTGTATTCCCGGGAACAAACTGCGACTACGATTCTGCAAAGGCATGGCGCAATGCCGGTGCCGAGGTGCGCATGAGCGTGTTCTGCAACCTTACAGAGGATGACATATTCCGTTCTATTGCCGAGATGAAGAAGAATATCGACGAGTGTCATATATTTATGATCTGCGGTGGATTCTCAGCCGGTGACGAGCCGGACGGAAGCGGCAAGTTCATTGCAAATGTACTGAACAACAAGGTGATAGCAGATGCTATCCACGCACTTCTCGACCGTGGCGGACTTATACTCGGTATATGTAACGGTTTCCAGGCTCTGGTGAAATCAGGTCTGCTTCCTTATGGCCGCCTCGGTCAGGTGACAAAGGACAGCCCGACCCTCTTCCGCAACGATATCAACCGCCATATCTCACAGATTGTCACTACCCGTGTCGCTACCGCCAACTCTCCTTGGCTCAAGGACTTCGCAATCGGCGACCTCCATACTATCGCAGTGAGCCACGGTGAAGGCAAGTTCGTTGTGAACGAGGAACTCGCAAAGGAACTCTTTGCAAACGGACAGGTGGCGTTCCAGTATGTCGACCCTCTCGAAGAGGAACCTACAATGGAATCTCCATACAATCCTAACGGTTCATACTACGCTATCGAGGGTATCATAAGCAGGAACGGTCAGATACTCGGAAAGATGGGACATACAGAGCGTTACGAAGGTAATCTGTTCAAGAACATCATGGATGAAGGCCTTGAGCAGCCTCTCTTCGACAATGCTGTGGCATATTTTAGAGGAGACCTCTAAAATATGCCACTATGTGGCCTTTAACCCCCAGTCGCTGACGCGACAGCCCCGAGGGGCATGCCGTCTCAATTCTTTCGACGGGCGACCTCGCTGCTTCGATGTTTTCAACATCTCGCTGACGCGAATGTCGCGGCGCTGAAGCGCCTTGTTGCTGGGAAGTAAATCTGCATAATAGAACTAAAATGTGTAAGTGTAAGAATATTTACAGGGATGACAAGTTGCACCATGAATGCGGTGTGCTGGGTGTCTATGGTGTGCCGGATTCCGCAGGTCTGGCATACTATGGTCTCCATGCCCTTCAGCATAGAGGTCAACAGGGATGTGGTATAGTTACAGTCGATGAGGACGGTGATTTTCACAGGGTCAAGGGAGAAGGACTTGTGACAGAGGTTTTCAACGAATCCAGAATATCCCAACTTCCCGGCCGTATGGCCATCGGGCATGTAAGATACAGCAATGCGGGATGTAAGGGAACAGAAAACCTGCAGCCTTTCCTTTTTCACCATAGTTCAGGTGACTTTGCTCTTGCCCACAACGGTCAGATAGTGAACTACCGGAGGCTCCGTGAAGATCTGGAGGACAAGGGAAGCCTTTTCCAGTCATCTTCAGATGCCGAAATTCTCGCTCATCTTATAAAGAAGCAGGGAATCGACAAGGATCAGCCTCGTATAAACTCTCTCAAGAACGCACTCGAAATGCTCGACGGTGCGTTTGCCTTTGTGGTGATGACAGGTCGTCGTATCTATGCATGCCGTGACAAATACGGCTTCCACCCTCTTGCTCTCGGTAAGATCGGGGATGGTTATGTGGTTGCAAGCGAGACTTGCGCCTTTGATGTGATGGGTGCCGAGTATATCCGTGATATCGAACCCGGAGAGATCGTGACCATCGACCATCATGGGATCCGCAGTACCTTCTATTCCGAGCCTCGCAGACATGCGATGTGCGCTATGGAGTATGTGTACTTTGCCCGCCCGGACAGTGACATCGAGGGATGCAATGTACATAATTACAGGAAGGAGTCAGGCAAAATCCTCTTCCATGAGGCTCCGGTGGATGCAGATATCGTGATCGGAGTTCCTGATTCAAGCCTTTCAGCCGCTCAGGGATATGCGGAGGCAAGCGGACTTCCATATGAGATGGGTCTTATCAAGAACAAATATATAGGACGAACCTTTATTCTTCCTACCCAGTCTCTGCGCGAGAAGGGTGTGAAGATGAAACTATCACCGGTCAGAAGTATCGTCAAAGGCAGGAAGATCGTACTTGTGGATGACTCCATCGTCCGAGGAACCACTTCTCTGAAGATCGTCAAGATGCTTCGCGAGGCCGGTGCGGCAGAGGTCCATGTCCGTATTGCCAGCGCCCCTCTGAAATATACATGTTTCTATGGGGTGGATGTGCATACGCCGGAGGAACTCATAAGCAACAGCAACAGCGTGGAGAGGGTCTGCGAACTTATCGGTGCCGACTCGCTTGCTTTCCTCTCACATGAGGGAATGCTTGCAGCGGGCCGACGCACTGACCTTTGTCTTGCATGCTTCAACCACGAGTATCCTACTGACCTTTACAGATAGATATGGAGCAATGAAGAAGTTTACGGGAATATTGATGGTTTTCTGTCTCGTGGCAGGATTTTCAGGATGTCAGAAGAATATCCTGACCATTGTGCAGTACAATGTCGGTGTGTTTGACAAATATGCGGAAAGCGGTTTTGATGCCGTGGCATCCGCTCTCAAGGAAGTCAATGCAGATGTTGTGACACTGAATGAGGTGGACAGTTGTGCGGTACGTACCGGCGCTATAGACCAGATGTCTGAATTTGCCTGGACTATGGGAGACTGGGGGTATCATTATGCTTCAGCCATGCCGTTTCAGGGCGGTGCCTATGGTGTCGGAGTGGCATATTCTCCCAAGTTGAAGGCCTTGCGTTCGGACAAGGTGGCACTTCCTCGCGTTGACGGTCGTGAGCCGAGGGCGGTGGCAGTGGTGGAATTTGAGGACTTTGTCCTCTGTTCGACCCATCTTGACCTTACACTCGAGTCGCAGTTGGAGCAGATAAGGACCATAAATCATTACGTGGACAGTGTGTATGCGGATTATGGTAAGCCGGTTTTTCTGGGTGGAGACTTCAACAGTACTCCGGACAGCGAACCGGTGACCTTGCTGAAAGCGACATGGACTCTCCTTACTCCGGAGACACCATCCTTCCCTTCGCATGCTCCGCGCAGATGCATCGACTATATTTTCGTAAGACCTAACGGTAAGGAGGTTACTGTGGTTTCCGCTCAGATCCCTCAGACTCTGCAGACTGCAGACCTTGCTACCGCATCCGACCATCTTCCGGTGGTCCTGACAGTAAAGGTAAAGTAATATTGATAATAAAAACTGATATATATGAGTAAAAATCACAACAGAACTCTTGTGACCTGTGCGCTTCCGTATGCGAACGGTCCTGTCCACATCGGACATCTTGCCGGTGTGTATGTGCCTGCAGATATTTATGTGAGGTATCTGAGAATGAAAGGGGAGGATGTGCTTTATGTCTGTGGCTCGGATGAGCATGGTGTGCCAATCACCATCAAGGCCCAGAAGGAAGGATGCACTCCTCAGGATATCGTTGACCGTTATCATAAGATAATAAAGGATTCCTTCACCGGATTGGGAATCAATTTCGACATATATTCCCGCACATCTTCCGCTGTTCATCATAAGAATGCGGCTGATTTCTTCAGGAGACTCTACGACGATGGCAAGTTCATCGAGAAGGTGAGCGAGCAGTATTATGACGAGGAGGCCAAGACCTTCCTTGCCGACCGTTATATCACGGGAACATGTCCACGTTGCGGCGCAGAAGGTGCTTATGGTGACCAGTGCGAGAAATGTGGTGCTACTCTCAGCCCTGATGAACTGATCGATCCGAAGTCGGCTCTGAGCGGAGGCGAACTTGTCAAGAAGGAGACAAAACATTGGTATCTGCCTCTCGACCAGTATGAGAAGTGGCTCTCAGAATGGATTCTTGACGGACATAAGGAGTGGAGAAGCAATGTGTACGGTCAGTGCAAGAGTTGGATCGACGGCGGACTGCAGCCACGTGCGGTGAGCCGAGACCTTAACTGGGGTGTGCCTGTGCCTGTGGAAGGCTCTGAAGGCAAGGTGCTCTATGTGTGGTTTGACGCTCCTATCGGCTATATCTCCAACACCCAGGAACTTCTTCCTGAAACTTGGGAGAAGTGGTGGAAGAGCGAGGACACCAAACTCGTACACTTCATCGGAAAGGACAATATCGTATTCCACTGCATCGTCTTCCCTTCAATGCTGAAGGCGGATGGAAGTTATATCCTTCCGGACAATGTTCCGGCAAACGAGTTCCTCAACCTCGAGGGTGACAAGATTTCGACATCCCGCGGATGGGCTGTCTGGCTTCATGAGTATCTCGAGCAGTTCCCGGGTCAGGAGGACGTCCTGCGTTATGTGCTTACAGCCAATGCTCCCGAGACAAAGGACAATGACTTCTCATGGAAAGATTTCCAGGCACGCAACAACAGCGAACTTGTGGCGATTCTCGGCAATTTCGTGAACCGTGCGGTGGTGCTTACCCATAAGTATTTCGACGGCAAGGTTCCTGCCGACCTCAAGCCTGAGGCAATCGATGCGGAGACTCTCTCTCAGATACGTCCTCTGAAAGAGGAAATGGAAAGATATCTCGACGGATACAAGTTCCGTGAGGCCCTCAAGGAGGCTATGAATATTGCACGTCTTGGAAACAAGTATCTTACCGATACAGAACCGTGGAAGGTGGCAAAGACCGATATGGACAGGACTGCATCCATCCTGAATGTGTCTCTCCAGATATGTGCTTCTCTCGCTGTCGCATTCGAGCCGTTCCTGCCGTTCTCTTCTGAGAAACTCCGCAATATACTGAATATAGGAATATATGCCGGTGCTGACCATCGTGCGGGCGAAGGAGAGGCTACTGTGAACCGCTACACTCCAGGTGAGGGAGCGGCACTCCACACATCTTCTGTCATTCCGAGCGAAGCCGAGGAATCTCTCTCCCTCTCATGGTCCGACCTCGGCAACTCTACCCTCCTCCCTGCAGGCCACCAACTCAATCCTGCAACCCTCCTGTTCTCCAAGATCGAGGATGAGGTGGTAGACGCTCAGATCGCACGTCTCGAGGCAATCCGCGCTGCAAAGGAGGCAGAGGCGAAGGCTGCGGAAGCCGCTGTCGTTACTCCGCAGAAGGAAGAGTGCACATTCGATGATTTCGAAAAGATGGATATACGTACTGCAACGGTTCTTGAGGCAGAGCGTGTTCCTAAGACTGATAAACTTCTGAAACTCACCATAGATACGGGAATTGACAAGCGTGTGATAGTTTCCGGAATCGCCGAGCAGTATTCACCTGAGGAAATGGTGGGCAAGCAGATATGTATCCTTGCCAATCTCGCACCTCGCAAGATACGTGGCATCGAGTCCAAGGGTATGATCCTGATGGCTCGTCAGAACGATGGAAAGATGCGTTTCGTGACTCCTCAGGAGACACTTGCAAACGGTGCCGAAATAGGATAATATTAAAGTCATCCCCCCGCTTCGGGGATATCTGAACTATGATCAAGACCAATTACTACCAGGATCTCACAAAGATGAACACCTTCGGAATGAAGGTGAAGGCAAGGTGTTTCATTGAATATGATTCCGTTGCAGATCTTGTGGATATAGAGTTCTCTGAACTGGCCCGTCCTGTGCTTCACATCGGTGGCGGAAGCAATCTGCTTTTTACGGACGATTTCAAGGGGACGATTCTGCATTCGAAGATTGATTTCATTGAAATCCTGGATAGAGATTGTGTCGATCCAAATTGCGATGAGACCACTTCCCGCTGTCATAGCGACGAGACCTCCCCTCACTGTCATTGCGAGGAGCCTCGCGACGTGGCAATCTCCCCCCGCTGTCATTGCGAGGAGCCTCGCGACGTGGCAACCTCCCCGTCGGTAATGGTGTCCGTCGGTGCCGGTGTCATTTTCGACGACTTCTGCGCATGGGCAGCCAAAGAAGGACTCTGGGGAGTGGAGAACCTCTCTTATATTCCTGGAGAGGTAGGAGCATCTGCCGTCCAGAATATCGGTGCTTATGGCGTTGAGGTGAAGGATGTCATCCATACGGTATATTGTTATGATACCGTGGAGGAGGAATTTGTGAGTTTTCCAGTGGCGGAATGCCGTTACGGCTACCGGGATTCCATATTCAAGGATCCTCAGGTGAAGGGACGGTATGTTGTCACCCACGTGGTATTTGCATTGAGCAGGGAACCGAGACCGGTGCTTGACTATGGTCATCTGAAAGCGGCGGTTGAAAGTCATGTAAGCAAGACTTCGAACAGTCATGTCGACGAGACTTCAGACTGTCATTTCGACCGAGAGAAGCGAGTGGAGAAATCTCTAACCCCATCATTAATCCGCAAGGTCATTATCGGAATCCGCAAGGAAAAACTGCCTGAACCCTCTGTGATGGGAAGTGCAGGAAGTTTCTTCAAAAATCCGATCATAAGCGCGGAGCATTTCAGGAAGATAGAGACCTCTGCCAAGGCAGAACATGGGGCGGATTATAATGTTCCGCATTATGATCTGCCAGACGGAACAGTCAAGGTGCCTGCTGCGTGGATGATTGAGCAATGCGGATGGAAGGGACGTCGGAGCGGCGGTGCTGCAGTGTGGGACAAGCAGCCGCTCGTCATCGTGAATTACACCGGGGAAGCCTATCCGGAAGAAATAATCGGACTGGAGCGTCGTATCATCGATTCTGTGAAGTCCCGTTTCGGTGTGGAACTGCATCCGGAGGTGGAACACGTAACACCTTAAATACCGGTATGCCATGAGTGGCTCCTGCATACTTGTGGAATGAATAGTATAATCTGTTGATATTTAGGAAATTATAGATATGGGTTCGTTTGTAGTAGAAGGTGGACATCCGCTGAGTGGAGAAATCACTCCTCAGGGTGCGAAGAATGAGGCGTTGCAGATAATCAGTGCAGTGCTTCTGACCGATCAGGAGGTGACGGTTTCAAATATTCCTGAAATTCTTGACATAAAGAATCTGATACTCCTGCTTGAAGGAATGGGAGTCAAGGTGACACGTCATGAAAAGGGAAAATATACTTTCAAGGCGGAGAATATTGATACGGACTATGTCATGAGCCAGGATTTTGTGGCAAGATGTGCCAAGTTGCGTGGCTCGGTCATGGTGGTCGGACCTCTTCTTGCCCGTTTCGGCAGAGCGTATTTCCCGAAACCTGGCGGGGATCAGATAGGAAGACGCCGTGTGGATACGCATATCCTCGGATTCATGAACCTGGGTGCCGATCAGGAATATGATGCGGACAGGAAGGCCTTTTATCTGTCTGTTCCAGAAGGAAAATCATTGAAAGGCAGATATATGCTTCTTGATGAGGCGTCTGTGACAGGTACTGCAAACATTGTAATGGCAGCAGTGCTTGCAGAGGGTGTGACTACCATATACAATGCAGCATGCGAGCCTTATCTGCAGCAGTTATGCCGTATGCTCAACCGCATGGGAGCGAAGATTGAGGGCGTTGGCAGCAATCTGCTGACTATCACCGGCGTGAAGAGACTCGGTGGCACGGAGCACAGGATTCTTCCGGACATGATCGAAATAGGTTCATTCATAGCCCTCGCTGCGATGAACCAGAGTGAGATGACAATCAAGGATGTCGCATATGACGAACTTGGAATGATTCCGGATGTATTCAGGAAACTTGGAGTAAATCTTGAAAGACGAGGCGACGATATATATATACCGGCGCAGGAGAGTTATGTCATCGATTCCTTCCTCGACGGTTCGATCCTGAATATTGCAGATGCACCTTGGCCCGGACTTTCCCCAGACCTTCTGAGTGTGATCCTGGTTATGGCCACACAGTGCAAGGGAAGTGTCCTGATACATCAGAAGATGTTCGAGAGCCGGCTTTTCTTCGTGGACAAACTCATAGATATGGGTGCTCAGATCATTCTCTGCGATCCTCACAGGGCCGTGGTTGTCGGACATGACCACCGCTACAGACTCCGTGCCGGCAGAATGTCCTCACCGGATATCCGTGCAGGTATCGCCCTCCTGATTGCAGCCATGTCGGCCAACGGAACGAGCGTGATCAGCAACATCGACCAGATTGACCGAGGTTACGAGGACATAGACACCCGCCTCAACGCCCTCGGTGCCAGGATCACAAGACAATAGCCGTCTCTCTGAACTCCCTCTTGACGAAAGGTTCTGACAGTGGTGCAGTATCGAACAGGTATATCATGTATGTATTGTCTTTAGGTTTGACCAGACATACTCCTTGCCCATCTTCCTTTGTTGTGACACTGATGAAGTCCCCCTCGTCATTGGAGTACTGAATTATACCGTCACCGACTACTTCTCGTTTCGAGAATGAATAGACATCAATCTGGTCGGCACCGTTTTCGTCTCCCCATGTCATGACACATCCCCATATTGATTCTCCGACTGATACCCAGGCCAATTCGATGGATAGTTCCACGATCAGTTCCGGATTCCTGTTCTTCTCTGTCCGCCAGTCCGTGTGAGTGATCCGGTAGAATTTTCCACATTCAAAATCAAAGATCTTTTTGTAGGCATTGCTTTCTGACTGCAGACTGGATGCTACTGCTCTGTCGAGTGACTCGAAGAACTGCATCTGCCTGTTAACATATCCAGTCCTGTTGCCCTTCCTGACCATTACAATACCGCTGGTCTCAAATGGCGATTTGCCTATTTCGCTATGTATCTCGTCATAGAATGAATTTGACAGCCAGTTGCCTTTGGTGTCTATGAATCCGTATATCAGTCTGCTTCTGCTGCTGTCAAGTTTTCCGGCTACTGCAATACCGTCGTGGAATGTTTCTGCATATGCAAACTCCGCGTCGATCACCTGACGACCTGACTTGTCCACGAATACCGCTGTATTGTCGTCAATATATACCGCTGCCATCCCGCTTTTATATGGCATTATGCATGAGTATTCCTTGTCGCTGATCCGATTGCCGGACTTGTCTATGAAAAACCATTTCTTTCCATTTCTGGTGACTCCGCAGACTCCTTCGCTGAAACCGATCGCGTGTGAATTTTTGTACTCGAAAGGTATTACGGTCTGTCCGGTGCGGTCAATGAATCCGAACTTTGATGATTTGCAGACTACCGCCAGACCGTCATTGAAGTCAGACGCGTATTCATATATATAAGGTATGACGACATTACCGTTCTGCACGAATCCGTATTTACCGTTGTTTCCGAGGCTTGGAGTCTGTGCGGACAGGCATCCTGCATATGTCAGAATCAAGATAGCAAGTAGAATTTTCTTCATAAGGACTACCTTTCTTTTAAGCACCAGAGTTTGATAACTTCATGTTTCGGATTTACCCAGTCCGGGTATGCGTTGTTTATGATTTCTTCTTTTTCGGTTGCCATTCCGTTCAGTGCTGATCCGATTTTTTTCTCAGCAAAATACTCGGTACGCATCTCATATTGTGCTCCGTCAACTGAATATATGACCGCAGTGGCTATGTATATAGGCGTGTTGCTCTGAGCATAGGAAATCACTGCTCCTGGTTCCAGAGTCTTGTCCAACTGACCGAAGCAAAGCATTCCGTAGTCATTGTTCAGAACCTTGAGATGTTTGAAATGATACATGTTGTAGAATGCTGCGCGTGCTTCCTCTGTGAACAGTTTCATCTGGTCAAAACTTATCGACGCATGCGGTGCGATGACGATGTCCTTCTGTTGAGAGAAACTGTCAAATGATTCGACATGAGAGTTTCTTATCAGTTTTGATGCATTGAGGTTCAGCGTGATGGCTTTGTCTGACTTGTTGGTCAGTATCAGTGATATGTGTGGCTGAGGGTGTACATATCCCGCTTCCTGAGTATATATGAGCGGGCTTTCAATGTTGAATTCGACTGAAAGTATGCTGTTGTCACATATCGACTCGGCTGTCTGGCTCAGAATGTAGTATACTACGTTTGCCGGTTTTGCTGAAAGAGCGGAAGACAGGAGAATCATTGAGATGAAAATGAAAAGTTTGCGTTTCATATCTGTAATGTTTTAAATTTTTAGAGAATCATGATGAGAACCATCACTACAAATTACGCAAGAAAATTCCTGATATTCAATAACTGTTTATAAAAAATATGTACTTTTGTGTACCTTACTTATATCTTATGAAACGTGTTATTCTATCTTTTGCGACACTGTTGGTGTCAATTTTTTGTTTCTCTCAGAATCAGGATCCGATACTCAAACAGTATGGTCAGATATGGGGATATGCCGATGCTTCCGGCAAATGGGTGATCATGCCGCAGTGGTGGTATGCTTCTCCTTTCAGTGAAGGCTATGCCGTGGTTTCGGATAACAGCAATTCCTCAATGTATTACTTTATCGACAGGTCGGGCAAGAAATGTTTCAATTTGTCTTTCTATTCCAAGGACCTTACTTCTGTCGGTTTCAAGAACGGTGTGGCTAAAGTTCAGTTTATGGAGGGAGGTTCGTTCTACTATCTGACAAAGGATGGAAAGACCCATTACAGTGAGTCTGTCGCCAACGAATATGCGAAAAACGGATATGTGAATCCTTTTTCGGTTCCTCAGACCAGTCCGAATGCACCGACAAATGTCATGACCCAGACCGGTCCGACAGGTAATGCCGGTTATTCTCAGAATTTTGCGACAGGTGTACCGGCAGTGACTGTGCCGCAGCAAAACACATCTGTGTCTGCTCAGAATGGGGAAACGGAACTTAGAAACCGTTGTCTTGGAGTCTTTGTCACTTATGATTACGACAGTGAGGCTTCAGAGTTATCTGATAAGTCTGGCGGATTATCTGTGGGTCTGGGCTGGAAGGAATATTTTCATAAGAATGTCTTTACCTGGGTGGGTTTGGGAACAAGAATGTTCTTTACCAGTACGGAACTTGAAGATATCGAGGGCAAAAAGTACAAGTTGAAAGGTTCTCAATACAACCTTATTATTCCATGTAATGTGGGAATCAGTTTTGTTGACAGGACCATAGAGTTGAGCACAGGTCCTACTTTCGACATATATTTAGGAAGTCGGTCAAAGGTGGATGGCAAGGTGCAGAAAATGACAGAAGAGGAAAAGGAGAGAATAAAGAAATTCTCTGTATTGTGGGATATCAATTTCAATATCTTCTCCTGTATCAGGGTCGGTCTCAAGATTCCTCTGAAGAAAGAGCCGGGTGTTCTCCTCTCTGTCGGAATCGGATTCTGATACATTCCTACTCGACGCGCCTTATATACAACGTGCCCGAAGGTGTCAAATTAAGCACCATCGGGCACGTTGTGTATTTGTAATTATTGGATTATCAGTGTGTTATAAAAAACATGCGTGCCGGAGGGTGCAAATCTGGACACCTTCGGGCACGCTATATATCGGACCGTTATCGGTTTACTGTTTGTTAGCAGGACCGTCCAGATGGCCTTTGGCAACGGCTTCTGCGTGTTCCGCTGCGTTGTTTACTCGCTGAGGACCACCAGCCTCGGCGCGCAGGAAGGCTGCCGAACGTTTCAGTGTGAAGTTTGAACCGAGATACTTGGTTCGTACTTCGTCATCTTCTGCAAGCGCTTCAGGGGTTCCGCTCTGGAGAATCGATCCTTCATAGAGCAGGTATGCGCGATCGATGATGGCCAGGGTTTCTCCTACATTGTGGTCGGTGATGATGACTCCGATGTTCTTGTATTTGAGTTTTGCGATGATGTACTGGATGTCCTCCACTGCGATAGGGTCCACTCCGGCGAACGGCTCGTCAAGAAGGATGAATTTCGGGTCGATGGCAAGTGCGCGTGCAATTTCACAGCGGCGTCGTTCACCTCCGGACAACTGTATACCTTTGCTTTTACGTACCTTGTGAAGGTTGAACTCGTCCAGAAGGTCTTCCAGACGCTGCTTGCGTTGTTCCTTTGTGAACTGTTTGGACATCTCCATCACTGACATGATATTGTCCTCCACGCTCATATGGCGGAATACTGATGCTTCCTGTGCAAGGTATCCCACACCTTTCTGGGAACGCTTGAACATAGGAAGTTTTGTGATATCCTCGTCGTCAAGGAATATCTTGCCGTCATTTGGAACGATAAGTCCGGTGATCATGTAGAAACTTGTGGTCTTGCCGGCACCGTTCGGACCGAGGAATCCCACAATCTCGCCCTGATTGACTTCCATGGAAACGCCCTTCACGACGGTTCTCTGACCATATTTCTTAACAAGGTTTTCGCAGCGTAATTTCATTTGTCTGGTGTTTTCTTTATTTTATATCAAGTCCCAGGTCGGTAATGAGACTGTTGACTTCCGAGTTTTCCTTCATCAGCACTCCTGCCTGCTCTCCAGGCATGTATATCTTCTTTTCCTGAGGCTCATCGTCCGGAGTCACTTCCACCCGGAGATATATCTTCATGGATTTCATTATGGCTCTCAGGTTACCTTCCAGATCGTGCAGCATCTTGGTTTCGACCCATGTCTTCTGGGCCTCGTTCACGACGCGGAACACTACAGTCTTGAAGTCTCCGGTGTCGCTTATGCTCAGAGTCGTGGTGTTGAGCATGCTGCAGAGCCTGTCAAGGTGTTTGTATCTGAGTGCCAGTTCCGGCCATTTTTCTCTGATCTCCTCTTCCGACGGTGCCGGGGCCTCCTTGGATACGTTGGCTTCCTTTGGTTTTTCGTCGCTCAGAATTGCCTTCATGGACAGTCCTGCAGTTGTACGTGTGCCACGGGTACGACGTTCACGCTGCTGCGCGGAAGGAGACTCGTCCTGTTGTGCCGGAACTGCGGAAACCGGTCCCTGCTGAACTTCTGCAGGTGCCGCAACAGAAGTGACCGAAGTCTGAGGAGCCGCAGATACCGGGGCAACTGTCTGTGCTTCCGGCTTCTTCATCAGAAACGCCAGCCTCATGAGCGCAAATTCGATGTGCAGACGAGGATTCACGCTCGCCCTGTATCCCGATTCGCATGCTGTGGTGATGCCGAGTGCTTCATATATGAACTGCATCGGGCATCTTTCCGCCTGCTCCTTGTATCTTTTCTTCAATGAGTCCGGAAGTTCGAGAAGAGAGTCCAGCCCTCCGGTCTTGCTCACGGCAAGGTCACGAAGATGCGAGGACAATGCTGCCACAAAATGCAGTGCATTGAATCCTTTTGTCAATATCTCGTCGAATGTTGTGAGAGCGGAAGGGTAATCGCCCCGGAGGAATGCCTCGACAAGCGAGAAACTATATTCATAGTCAAGCACATTAAGGTTCCTCAGCACATCCTGATACTTCACGTCTGTTCCGCAGAATGCCACGGTCTGGTCAAAGATGGTCAGTGCATCGCGCATCGCTCCATCCGCCTTGTGTGCAATCACGTGCAGGGACTCGTCGTCAATGGAAATGCCTTCGTTCGATGCCACCATCCGGAGATTTCTGACGATATTGTCCACTGTGATACGGTTGAAGTCATATGTCTGGCAACGCGAGAGAATTGTCGGAAGAATCTTGTGCTTCTCCGTTGTGGCCAGAATGAAGATCGCGTGAGCAGGCGGTTCTTCAAGAGTCTTCAGGAATGCATTGAAGGCCGATTGTGACAGCATATGCACCTCATCGATGATATATACACTGTATTTTCCCACCTGAGGAGGTACGCGCACCTGGTCCATGAGGGCCTTTATGTCATCCACACCGTTGTTGGACGCAGCGTCGAGTTCATGAATGCAGTATGAACGGCCTTCTGCAAACGAGAGGCAGGATTCGCATGTCCCGCATGGCTCCATACCCTCGGAAGGGTTGGAACAGTTGATCATTTTCGCGAATATACGCGCTGTGGTCGTCTTTCCCACGCCTCGAGGACCGCAGAAAAGATATGCGTGCGCAAGTTGTCCGCGTAGAATGGAATTCTTGAGCGTCTGCGCTATATTGTCCTGACCTATAAGTGTCCCGAAGGAGTCCGGTCTGTATTTTCGTGCCGATACTATATACTGACTCATAATTGTTCTTTCGTCAACTCACAAAGATAGGTATTTATTTTGTAACTTTGTGCCGGATTAACCATATCGACTGTTTTATATGAAGAAATTTATTGTACTTGCGGCGGCAGTGCTGCTCCCTTTGATGACATGGGCACAGGCTCAGATAGACACGAAGAAGATGAAGATCAGCGATTTTACGAGTAAGGTCACAAAAGTGGTTCTTACGGGAAATCCGATCCATGACGCATACTTGAAGAAGGCAGTGTCCTCAAAGTGGAATGTATCTCCTTTCGAGTTCTGCACTTTGAGCGAATACGAATCTCTCAAATCCAATGATTCATATTATTTTCTTCTGACCACAAAGGGACAGTTCAAGAAGGAGGCTGAGCCGGGTCTGACTTTCCTGAGTCTTGTGAAAGGTGGCGGAGATGCTTCCAAAGGACTTGACCAGATGCTCGAGGTTGTTTCGTTTCCGTTTGCATCGGTGGAAGATCCTTCAGGCCGTGAATATGTATTCCTTCCGTCCTTCATAGATATCATTCAGAAATATACGTTGGATTCCATGGAGAACGATTTCGACGGATATACAGGACTTCCTAACTATACGATGAATATCAGCAGGTCGGGAAACATGACACTTGTCTTCTCTGAGGCAGACCTTGCCGCTGATGTGAACCCGTCTGTAAGAAATGCGTGCTTTGATGAGGATGTGCTGGTTCTTGAGGAAGAGGACGCTGAGGAATATCTCTCGCCTGAGAAGTCCAACACTCTGGTGAGTTATGTGGCTGTTCCTTCCGAGGGAAAGCCGGGTTCGTTCTGCTACAAGATGCTCATAGATCCGCAGGACAATACCTTGTACTACTTCCGTAAGCATAAGATCACCAAGAAGTTCGGTCCGGGATTTCTTGCTGAGGACATCAGGAGGATCACAGCGCCAAGAAAGAAATAATGATAAGCGGAAGGACTTCCAACGGACTTCAATATGCAGTCAGGAAAAGTTCCTCGGCTGTGGGCTATTGCGCACTCAGCGTAAGGTGCGGCACAAGGGATGAGGCTGGCTATCACAGCGGTATAGCCCATTTTGTGGAACATACCATATTCAAGGGTACAGCCACGAAGAGCGCATCCGTGATCAACGGATATCTGGACCGTCTGGGCGGCGAACTGAATGCCTTCACCACGAAGGAGGAAATAGTCTTTCATGCTACAGTCCTGAAGGAAGATCTGCAGAAGGCTGCTTCACTGTTGTTTGAACTGGCTACATCTGCGGTTTTTCCGGAACATGAAATCGAGGTGGAGAAAGGGGTCGTTATTGACGAGATCCATTCCTATAAGGACTCTCCATCGGAAGATATATACGACAAGTTCGAGGAACTGCTCTTCGACGGCCATCCCTTGAGCGGAAATATTCTCGGGACTCCTTTATCAGTCAGAAAAATAAGCAGGGATGAACTTCTGAGGTTCGTCAAGGAGCATTTCGTGCCGTGCAGAATGGCTTTTACCATCGTGGCGGACTATGATGAGGCAAAGATGGAGAAGGCGGTCCTCAAACTGATCGACAGATATTTTCCGCAATCTTCTTCTGACTGTACCTTCACTTCGGAGTGCCATACCTTTTCAGAGGGAATCTGTGGTCAGGATTTCAAGACGGGGCAGAAACCTTGTGGAAATTACGGACTTCCTGCGGCATTGCCTTTCGACAAGACGATGAACAAGAGGAATCATCAGGCGAACTGCATCATCGGTGGCCTTGCGCCGTCGCTCTATCAGGAGAGGGAGCGGATTGCTACAGTCTTGTTATGCAATATATTAGGCGGTCCGGCAAATAATTCCATACTCAATTCGGTGCTTCGAGAAAAGAACGGATGGGTATATAGCGTGGAATGCGGATATGTCCAGTTTGCCGACACAGGGATGGTAACGGTAAGTCTCGGATGCGACAAGGCCAATCTTGAGAAATGCATACGTACCATATATAAGGAAATCTCAAGACTTCACGAGGAACTGCTTTCCGACAGGAGGCTCAAGGCGGCGAAGAAGCAACTTCTCGGTCAGTTGGCCATAAGCGGTGACAACGGTGAGACCCAATGCCTTTCAATGGGTAAGGGACTTATGGCGTATGGAAAGGTAAGTTCAGGAAAGGAAAACCGTGCATTGGTGGAGGCTGTCACTGCCGAGGATATACGTGAGATGGCCCGCACTGTCTTTGATTTTGATAAATTGTCCAGATTGGTGTATATTTGATGACGCTCAGGGTCAGAATCGTCGGAAGCAATTACCATATATCTGGAATATATTTATAAAATATATGGAAAATATATACAAATACATCGAGGACCATGCTTCGGTTCCAAGTGACGCTCTTCAGTGGGTGGTCAGGCAGACTCATATACGTACAAATCATGCCAGAATGCTTTCAGGAGCGGCACAGGGTCAACTTCTCAGGATGTTCGTCCAGATGACAGGTGCCCGCCGCATACTCGAACTGGGTACATTCACAGGCTATTCTGCGATATGTCTTGCTTCCGCTCTGCCTCAAGACGGCCATCTGGATACATTGGAACTCAACGATGAACTTGAGGATCTCATACTCGAAGGATTTGCCAGGGCTGGTCTTTCTGACAGGATTGCACTTCATATAGGAGACTGCAAGCAGACTCTTCAACGTTTCCGTCAGGAGATGGGGGCCGATGCCGCACCGGATCCTCAGGACCTGTATGATATAGTATATATTGACGCAAACAAGAGGGAATACTGTGAATATTATGATCTGGTCTTCGATCTGGTCCGTCCCGGAGGACTCATCCTCGCCGACAATGTGATATGGGACGGCAAGGTCTGCCAGGATCCTCTTCCTCAGGATAAGCAGACCCTCGGTATCGCTGCATTCAACGACAAGGTCTCTGCAGATTCCCGCGTGGAGTCCGTGATAATGCCGGTAAGAGACGGATTGAATATAATACGTAAGAAATAATATATGACACCTAAGACAAAAACCCTCATAGCGACTGCCGTATTCTTTGTCTTTGCAGTCCTGTTTTTCATCCCTGTAACCATCCCTCACAAACTTGTGTTCCCGGTTGCAAGCATTTTCGTCGCATCTCTTTTTCTGACACCTTGGCAGATATGTGCCGCCCTCTTTTTTTCAGCCCTGGGAGACTGGTTCGGAACATGCGGAAACTTTCTTGCACAGATGGGTGCGTTTGCTGCAGGACATGTGTTCTATATCTGGTTCTTTGTGAAGCGCTATTTCACGAAAGTGGAACATGACAGGAAACTCACTGCCAGAGCGAAGGGCTATCTTGCCATGCTCGGAGTCTGTCTGGCCGGTCTGCTCACGGTGGTGTTCACCAAGATAGTGCCGTCGGTTCCTGCAGGTGTGGAACGTATCGGGGTTTCCGTATATGCCGTCATCATCTCCACGATGCTTCTGGCAGGAATGCTTCAGCGCAGTTCGCTTTACGCTCTCGGAGCCGTCCTGTTCGTGTTCTCGGACTTCATCCTGGCATGGAACAGATTTGTCGAACCGGTTCCTGGTCGCGACTATCTCGTCCTGGTGACCTACTTCCTCGCCCAATGGCTCCTCTTCGTCAGGTCCACTCCATATCGAATCACCAGTCTGCGTCCGTTCCGGTTCTAGGGTTTAGCAACGGTATGACTGTAAAACCGTGACAGATATAGAAAAAGCGAAGTGACTGGCACTTCGCTTTTTCTGTATTACAGGCTCTTCGGTCTCATCTGAGGGAAGAAGAGTACATCCTGGATGGTAGGGGAGTTGGTCATGAACATGGTCAGACGGTCGATTCCCATTCCGAGTCCTGATGTAGGAGGCATACCGTACTCGAGGGCGCGGACGAAGTCCATGTCGATGAACATTGCCTCGTCGTCTCCCTTGTCCTTCAACTTCAACTGATCCTGGAAACGCTCATACTGGTCGATAGGGTCGTTCAACTCGCTGTATGCATTTGCAAGTTCCTTTCCGCATACGAAGAGTTCGAAACGCTCTGTGAGTTCAGGGCTAGTGCGGTGACGTTTTGTAAGAGGAGACATCTCCACAGGATAGTCTGTGATGAATGTAGGCTGTACAAGGTGCTTCTCGCAGTATTCTCCGAAGATGGCGTCGATGAGTTTACCTTTTCCGAATGAAGGGTCTGTCTCGACGTGAAGTTTCTTGCAGGTCTCGCGGAGTTCGTCCTCGGACATTCCTGCCACATCTACACCTGCGTATTCCTTGATGGCCTCGAGGATAGGCAGACGACGGAACGGCGGCTTGAAGTCCACCTGGTTCTCGCCGATTGTCACTTCGGTCTTGCCGTGAAGTTTAAGTGCGATCTTTTCGAGAAGTTTCTCCACAAATTCCATCATCCATATATAGTCCTTGTAAGCCACGTAGATCTCCATGCAGGTGAACTCAGGATTGTGAGTCTTGTCCATACCCTCGTTGCGGAAGTCCTTTGCGAACTCGTAAACTCCATGGTATCCGCCGACGATGAGTCTCTTGAGGTACAACTCGTTTGCGATACGCAGATAGAGAGGAATGTCGAGAGCATTGTGGTGAGTGATGAACGGACGTGCCGTAGCACCGCCAGGGATGCTCTGGAGGATAGGTGTCTCCACTTCAAGGCATCCTGCCTCGTTGAAATACTCACGCATTGTAGCCACAATCTGGCTTCTCTTGATGAAGGTGTCGCGTACCTGAGGGTTTACGATCAGGTCGACATATCTTTGACGATATTTCAATTCAGGATCCGAGAAAGCATCGAATACCTCGCCGTCCTTTTCCTTCACGATAGGGAGGACGCGGAGAGACTTGCTCAGAAGGGTAAGTTCCTTTGCGTGGATTGAAAGTTGGCCTGTCTTGGTGATGAAGGCAAAACCTTTGATTCCCACGATGTCTCCGATGTCGAGGAGTTTCTTCCATAC
This sequence comes from Bacteroidales bacterium, assembly GCA_015060205.1. Classification (GTDB taxonomy): domain Bacteria; phylum Bacteroidota; class Bacteroidia; order Bacteroidales; family UBA932; genus Cryptobacteroides. The sequence goes on along the minus strand of SUYY01000001.1, from coordinate 77,704 downwards.
TGTGTTGTACATGGTCTTGTCTTCGCCAGGGCAGATCTCATCGCGGTTTACATATATCTGGATACGTCCTGTCTCGTCCTGGAGTTCGCCGAATGAAGCGGCACCCATGATACGCCTTGACATGATGCGTCCGGCAATCACTACATCCTGGAAATTGCCGGTAGCCTCGTCGTACTCAGCCTTCACCTGCGCAGCAGATGTGTTGATAGGGTAAAGTGCTGCCGGGTATGGCTCGATTCCAAGTTCTCTGAGTTTTGCAAGCGAATCTCTTCTGAATTGCTCCTGCTCGTTGAGGTCCATAATGCTCATAATATCTCGTGTTTAGTTATATCAAATGTCGTTGTTCCGGCCGGTCTGTCGTAGACGCGTGGCCATTAATTGTTACAAATCGTGCAAAAATAACAAAAAAATCCATATCTTTGTGGGATATGGCGGTAGAAAAGATATGGAAATTGCGTGAAGGCGCCGAAGCAGATAATGTGAGGCAACTTTCTTCTGAACTTGGAGTCGACCCTGTTCTTGCGGAACTCCTTGTCCAGAGGGGTGTCAGTACCTTTGAGCAGGCCCGTTCCTTCTTCCGTCCGAGTCTGGACAATCTGCATGACCCGTTCCTGATGACCGATATGGACAAGGCGGTCGAAAGGGTACATAGGGCAGTGTCTTCCGGGGAAAAGATACTTGTGTACGGAGACTATGATGTCGACGGAACTACGGCGGTATCGCTTGTATACACTTTCCTGCGTCGCCTCACAGACCGATTGGATTTCTATATTCCGGAAAGATATGACGAGGGCTATGGAGTGTCCTACAAAGGAATAGACTGGGCTTATGAAAACGGTTTCGGTCTTATCATCACGCTTGACTGCGGCATCAAGGCAAACGAAAAGGTTGAATATGCCAGGGAAAGAGGTATCGACATGATAATATGTGACCATCACCTCCCGGAAAACGACCTTCCGAAGGCTGTCGCCGTCCTTGACCCTAAGCGTGAGGACTGCTTCTATCCTTTCGATGACCTTTCAGGCTGTGGAGTGGGTTTCAAACTTGTTCAGGCATATTCTCAGAAATATGGAATGCCGTTCGAGTCACTCATCCCTCTGATGGACCTTCTTGTGGTGAGCATCGCTTCAGATCTTGTGTCTGTGGTTGGTGAGAACAGGATATTGGCCCATTACGGATTGAAGCAGTTGAACAGCGGTCCGCGTGAAGGTCTTCTTGCCATGATACAACTTTCCGGACTCGAGCCGGGTCATCTCACCATAGATGACATAGTCTTCAAGATCGGACCGAGAATCAATGCGGCAGGCCGAATGGAAAGCGGACGCATTGCGGTGGAACTGCTCACTGCGATAAATGTAGATGAGGCTATCCGCATCGGAAATGAAATCAACGAGCATAATAACGAGAGGAAGAACATTGACAGACGCATCACTCAGGAGGCACTGGAAATGGTGGAGTCCGGCAAGTGTCTTTCAAGCGGCAAGGCTACCATAGTCTATAACCCGCAGTGGCATAAAGGTGTGGTGGGAATCGTGGCTTCTCGTCTTGTGGAGGCATATTACAAGCCTACAATTGTTTTTACCATGTCTCAGGGAGGACTTGTGACGGGTTCAGCCAGAAGTGTCCATGGCTTCGACCTTTATGACGCGATTGAAAGTTGCGCGGACCTTCTTGAAAACTTCGGAGGTCATCTCTATGCCGCAGGACTCACCCTCAGGGAGGAGAATCTTCAGGCCTTTTGTGAAAGGATCGAGAAACATATTTCTGGAAAGATAATTCCTGAAATGCAGACGCCGGTGGTTGATATCGATGCCATGCTGAATTTTTCTCAGATCACCCCTAAGTTCCTCCGTATATTGAAGCAGTTCCAGCCTTTCGGTCCCGGAAATGCTGCGCCTGTGTTCCGTACGGACAATGTATATGACAACGGAATGGGACGTAAAGTAGGTGCCGAGGGCGGTCATCTCAAACTTGAACTCATCCAGGAGTCACATCCATACCATCATATTTCAGCGATTGCCTTCAATATGGCGGATTATTTCGACCATATCAAGACCGGCAACCCTATAGATGTCTGCTATTCCATCGTGGAGAACTACTATCGCGGCACATCCAATACGCAACTCCGTGTCAAGGACCTCCGTGAAAGGGACGAACTGGTGTAACCTGCAATCCCATCATTGCAGACGCATTTATCCCCAAAGTCAGACATTTTTCTCTTTTTTATGCCTTTTTCTTTTTTTTATGTCCGGTAGGGACAAGCGTAGGGAATATGGGGACGAATGTTTTGGGGCATTAGGGAATTGTCCGTAATTTTGCGAGGACGAAAACATCGGGCATGAAGACTAATAACGAACTTAATACGGCCTGGGAATTTGTGGAGAAGACCGGCAAGAGCGTGTTCCTTACAGGCAAGGCGGGAACTGGAAAGACGACATTCCTGCGCAAGGTGGTGGAGACTTCCGGCAAAAGGGTGGTAGTGGTGGCCCCTACCGGTATCGCTGCTGTCAATGCATCCGGTGTAACGATACATTCTTTCTTCCAATTGCCTCTGCATCCTTATATTCCCGGAATGAAGGTTGAGTCGAAGTTTGCCTTCAGCAAGGAGAAGAGGAGTATAATCAAGACAATAGATGTCCTCGTGATCGATGAGATCAGTATGGTTCGCAGTGATCTTCTGGATGCTGTGGATTCTGTCCTCAGACGTTTCAGGGACCGCAACAAGCCTTTCGGAGGTGTCCAGTTGCTGATGATAGGTGACCTGCAGCAACTTACTCCGGTCGTGACTGATGAGGAAGCGGAACTGCTGTCGCATTATTATACTACCCCATATTTCTTCGGAAGTCATGCGCTTGGAAAGGTGGATTATGTCACCATAGAACTTCATCAGGTGTATCGTCAGCAGGATGAGGTGTTTCTTTCAATGCTCAATGAAGTGCGTTCCGGCCGTCCGTCCCAGCAAGTAATCGATGCCCTGAACGCCAGATATATGCCTCAGTTCACTCCTGATCCTCAAGAAGGCTATATAAGGCTTACGACCCATAACAGTACAGCGAATACATACAACGAGCAGCAACTTGAGCGGATAGATGAGCCGGTGCAACGGTTTGAAGCCGAGATTTCAGGCAATTTCCCTGAATATTCCTATCCTACCGAAGTGTCTCTTGAACTCAAGAAAGGAGCGCAGGTAATGTTCGTGAAGAACGATCCTTCTTCGGAAAAGAGATATTATAACGGACGTATAGGTCATGTGGTGGAAATAGTGGATGATATCATCCTTGTCCAGTGTCCCGGTGATGAAGAACCTGTGGCTGTGGAGCAGTTGGAGTGGGAAAATTCCAAATATGTGATTAATGAGCAGACTCAGGAGATGGAAACGCAGGTGCAGGGAATATTCCGGCAATACCCGCTACGTCTGGCTTGGGCTATCACGATCCATAAAAGTCAGGGACTTACTTTCGACAAGGCGATCATAGATGCAGCGGCCTCATTCGCTTCGGGGCAGGTGTATGTCGCGCTTAGCCGTTGCCGCACTCTGGAAGGTATGGTGTTGGCAACGCCTCTTCGTCAGAGTGCGGTGATGACGGATCTGAGGGTTGAGGATTATATTGAACAGCAGGAAAAGGCAGCGCATGAGAGCATGGAGCGTCTTGAGACCATCAAGATGGAATATTTCAGCGAACTTCTTGGGGATATGTTCGATTTTCGAAATCTGTCATATCTGCAGAAGAGGATGCTTGGAGTGTGTTCCGAGTTTCCTTCGGGGACATTTGTGGGTCTGACACAGAAGCATAATGACATTCTGAATATATTAGGGGAAAAGGTAGTTCCTGTGGGTCTGAAATGGAAGAGGGTGATTGCGGGTAAGACCTATGAGGACCTTTCGTCTGATGAGTTTGCCAAGAGGGTGCAGAGCGGATGTGAGTACTTTCTTTCAGAACTGGAATCTGCATATGGGGATTTTCTCGATAAGATGAAGGATCTCAAGGCAGAAAACAAGGAACTTCTGAAGCGCTACAATAACATATGGTCAGACCTTCATATGGAGTATGGCACTCAGGTCCGTCTTCTTAAGGCGATGGCTTCTGTAAGATTTTCGACGGAGACTTTCCTGCGTGAGCGTCAGAAGGCTGTCTATGAGGCTTCGGGATTCGTCCCGGAGGAACTGAAGACAAGGTCTGCAAAGAGACAGAAAGTGGCAAAACCGGAAAAGCCCAAGAAGGAGGATACAAAACTCACTACCTTCAAAATGTACAGACAAGGTCTTTCCATAAAGGAAATATCCAGGGAGAGAGATCTTCATAAACGTACCATCCATGGCCATCTGGCGCATTTTGTCGCAAAGGGTATGCTTCCTGTCTCGGATTTTGTGTCTTCGGAAAAATGTGACGTCATCACAAGTGTCATAGAAGAAACGGGTACTCTCAAGGGACTTGCCGCCATCAAGCAGGCCTGCCCCGACGATGTCACCTACGAAGATATCATCATGGTCATCGCCTCTTTGGAGTCTGATTGATGCCTTTATGGTATCATAATGGTGCGGATTTTAAATATTTTCCTATATTTGTACAAAAAACGGTTATGGGACAGACTGCATTTACCGTCCGTATTGATTCGGATATTAAAGAAAGATTTGATGAACTGTGTAAGGATTTCGGAATGAGTGCGAATACCGCATTCAATATGTTTGCACGAGCAGTTGTAAAGCAGGAGAGACTGCCTTTCTCTGTTGAATCCGAGAAACAGGCATCGATTCAACGTGCATGGGAGGCATTCGAGCGTATACACGCAACCGCTGTCGCTAACGGAATATCAGATATGACGATGGAGGAAATCGATGAGGAAATCCGGCAGTACAGAGAGGAGCGAAGAGAAAGGAGAATTAAGGAGTTGCAGAAATGAAAATCTATGCTGTATTGGATACTAATGTAATAGTGTCTTCAATGTTGACTCGTAATCAGTTTTCGCCGACAAGATTGATTATGACCATGGTTCGTGACGGTGGTGTCATTCCTATGATAAACGATGATATCCTTGCAAAGGATAATCAATTAATCCGTATCTGATTGATACACATATAGCGAATGCTATATTAGAAAGTTGTTGGTGACGATTTGGAGACTTCGGGATTGCACCAATCTTCTGTGTTGTGCTTTGTCAAACAACTCTAATACAAAAGTAGCCAAATTCCTTGATTGAGCAAAGAGTTTGACTACTTTTATTGATAGTTTACTCAAAGAAGTTCTATTCCTTTTGTTTTATACCGACAAGATTCACCATATTCTATAATTTCATGTTTATAAACATGAGTTATTCCTTTGGATTTAAAGAAGTTTGCAATAGAAGAATAGAATTCATCTCTGCTATCCTTTTGAATTATTGAACTAATTTCTATTCCTGCTTTTGAAAGTTTTTTCACAGAAGTTGAGCAACTAATTGCTTTATCTGTATCATTAAAAAGAATTAATAATGTTTTATCGTCCAATATTATTTCCAAGTTATTATGAGGTGGCACAGTCCATTGCATCGTCAATTCTTCATTGTTTAATAATCCTATTTCTCCTAATAACAATGTCTCATGTAAAGAAAGGACAAAACTTTCTGTGCATATAAAATTCTTTTCAATATAAAAAGAAATTGCTTTTGTAAATAAAGAAGCTTCATCTTTTGTAATATTACGTAGCAACTCCAAAGTTCTCAAAGAGTATGAATTGGGGGTCTTAACTTCACCTGCTAAGATATGCCCCCATATCTCATGAAGAGTTTCATCTGAAATATCTTCTACTATATTTAGGAATCTATTAATCCAATCTTTATTAACTGGATTAACTGAAACCTGTTCTCCTTCCATAAAATTATTTTGAGCCTTAGATATGACAGCTTTGGTATTATTCAATTTTCTTGTTTCCTTGGCTAGTAAATAACTAGCAATCTCTTCCTCACGTTTAAGATTTAAAATAGCGACTTGAGTTTCTGTCTCTGCCTGTTTGATAGCAGTATATGCTTCAGCATCTGCCATTTTTTTATTACCGAATGCAGTAATTCCTAATCCATGGCAAACGGTTTCTGCAAGTTTTGCTAATCCATCAGTATTTATTTCTATAAGTGCTCCCATAATTCGTAAGTTATTTAAATCTTACTTGTAAATTCAATTTCAAAAGATATTCGTCATTTTCTTGATAGATATTCCCGAAAAGATGCCGTGAAGTACTCGGAGTTTCAAAACGGGTATTAAAGAATAAATAATCTTCAAGGTCATTGCGGTCAAAGAAATGGTAACAAATAATATCACCATCTTCTTTTACTACAATATATCCTCCGTTAGCATGAAAGTTTCCGTACCAAGGTGTGGAACTAGTTAATCCTAATGCAAAAGCAAGTAAGAATTGTTTAACCTTGTAGGCATACATCGGCTGGTCTGTATCACTTGCTATATCAAGTGGGTCGGCTGTAGAAATATGTTCTGTGATTTCTGCAATGGTACGTCCATTTCCACTATAATAGTCAATAAGACTATCTGCAACGATTCTTTCTATGCCTAAGTCTAATAGCGTAAGATTTTTATGCAATACATCATTAGCAGTTTTGTAATAAGAAACTGTAGCACCAATAGATTTGAGATAATCAAATTTCTTTTTAAAACTATCAAAAGAGTTAAATTCTATAACCTGTTCAGCGGAAATACCCTGAACTCTATAAATAAAATTTGTTCCGTCTTTATTAGAATTTATTAATGTGGAATCAGCACCGAGTTTGGATTTTATACTGTATCCAAGTTCTGGTTTAGAACCAGTTTGTAGATTATGAATAACAATACGAATGTCTGCTTTATCTGAGGATTTTGCTTTAACGGTATGGCTATCTATCAATTCCATGAATGGCTGGATGTATGAAAAGTCAGTGTTGCTATCCATATTCTTAATACGTTCAAGCAAGAAGCCTGCTTCTTGTTTGAAACGTTCTTGTGAGATTTCTATATTTACAGTCTCTCCTGCTACCAATATGTTATTTTTGGCAACTTGTACTTTGTAGGTGTTTCTGTTTGGAGAATCGTCCCTAAATATTTCAAGAATTGGATAAAACTTGTCATCATAACGGTTGAGTTGACCGTCTCCACAATATAGACGACCATCCGCAAGTAACTTAAAGAAAGTATATAATTCACTCCACTCTCCTTTATTTCCTTTTAGTGCCATATTGAATAGATTTTGATAGGTTAATTCTTTTAATGATTTCCTCGGCTGTTGCTTGAATTGCAGGAACAGCAACCGAATTCCCGAACTGTTTATATGCAGATGCATCAGCAACCCCGATTATAAAATTATCCGGGAAACCTTGCAAACGAGCCCATTCTCTCGGAGTCATTCTGCGTAAGCCGTCTCGATTTATTTCACCCTTAATATTGGTAACAGGTGTGAAATCTTCAAGACGTGTATCAATAACGAGATTACGCTCCCTTCCCATACCTCCGACAACAATAGCATTTGCCACTCCGTCATCCGGAATTATTTCATAACCGAATCCATTGCCTTTGGCTGCGTGTCTCTCCTTATGTGCCACAAGGGTTTTCACATATTGAGTGGATAGATAGTATTTGGCAGAAACGGTATGCTCTTCCTTAATATCAGCGAATGTCTTGGTCTTATCTGTCGGTGACGGATATGTGAACTCGTTTACATTTTGGTCTTTTCTGAAACCAACAATATAAACTCTTTCTCGATGTTGCGGTACGCCGAAATTCATTGCATTCACTATTTGCGGGTCAGGAACATAGTAATCCAAGTCTTCCCTTAAAACCTTTAATATAGTCTGAATGGTCTTCCCTTTATCATGCATGAGTAATCCTTTGACATTTTCCAAGAAGAATGCTTTAGGACGCTTACGACGGATGATTTCAGCCACATCAAAGAACAATGTACCTCGCGTTTCCTCAAATCCCAATCTTTTGCCGGCTAAAGAAAAAGCTTGGCAAGGGAATCCTGCACACAAGATATCAAAATCGTCCGGTATAAATGCTTTAGTAGTTTCTTTGGTAATATCACCGAAAGGAACTTCACCATAATTCAAAAGATATGTCTTTTGTGCTTGTGCATCCCATTCTGAAGAAAACACGCATTTACCTCCAAGATTCTGCATTGCCATTCTGAAACCACCAATGCCGGCAAATAAATCTATAAATGTAAATTTAGGATTGTCTGTTGGCAAAAAAGGAACAGAGAATATATCCGAGAACAATGAATATTGAACACTAACATCCGACACGCAATTGGTTTCAATGGTCTTATGATGAACATTGTATATATCCTCTATCAATCCTTCGGCTTTGTTCTCATAGGGCTTGGCAGATTTATATCCTTGATTATGGAGATAATGAGATACTATCGCCATTTGTTCCTCAAACGGTATAATCGTTCCATCATCATTCAATGAATGGGGACCATACATCTGCATCGATACTTTGCTACCGCCACACATTTGTGTAATGGCGATTTTATCGGTCGCTTTTGTTTTAGCGTTCATATAGTGCAAAATTCTATTTAAGCATTTATCGGATTCTTTGGTTATTTCAGTTTCCCAAAACCGAAAGACTGTCCAACCTTGTGCTTTTAATTGTTTATTTACTTCTTTGTCTCTCCTGATGTTCCGCTCAATCTTGGAATGCCAAAAATCACAATTACTTTTATGGTCGTTTTTACGTTCATCCCAATTTCTGCCATGCCAAAACTCACCATCACAAAATATCGCAATTTTCATTTTTCGAATAACAAAGTCCGGTTTTCCAAAGACCGTTTTATCATTCTTTCGATATCTGATACCGGCATTCCACAACAATTTTCCAAACAAAAGTTCAAGCCTGGTACACTTCCCTTTGTTTGCCGACATATTCTTATATCGTTGTTCTTTTGTCAAGTGATCCATTATCTTTCTTGTTTTGATGCGGTATATACCGCATCAGAGATACAAAAGTACTTATTTAATTTGAAATTGAGGACCTGCTTTGCAGACAAACATAAAAAAGCATTGTTATTTTATCGTGAAACATTCAATTATTCCGACTTCGGAGGGATAAGTTCGTGGAATGCGGCATTCCGGAGTAACCCGAAAGGTTTTGAGTTACTCAAAACATACCTTGCCATGTTCCTGCGAACATTAAGTTTGAAGCGGCTCAATTCATTAGGAGCGGCTGAAAACAGACCTTGCTGTGTTTGGAAGAACACAAGTCTTTTGAGCATCCGAAAATATTTCGAGCGGCTCAAAAGACATCTTGCTGTGTACTGAGATTCACCTAAGAGAGAAATGAAATTTACAACTGATTGCTCTTTAAAATGTTCCATCAATTCATTCACCATATCGTTTGTTAACTCACTGAGTAATTAACTGATATATCGGTTAATCGGTATGTCGATTGATTAATCAGTTTGTTTCTTTGAGGGAGGGATTCTTCCTCCAAAGGAAAGAACGAATAGCGAAGCAATACATGCTCTACTATCCATCTGAATATTCTGTTTCCCATCGGTCGGTCATCTCCTCTATGGGTACTTTATATGTGCGACTTGAAAGATGCAAGTTTTTTCCGGATCAATACTCTCGAAGAATGAGAGGAAGATTGTTCAGAAAACGGTTTGCCGCTTGAACTTGCAGATTTCAAAGTCGGTTTGCACATAACTTTGTACACATAGAGGAATGAACGTATGATGGGAATTGACAAAAAAGTGCGTATGAATGAAATTCTCAATTTAAACTATACTTGCTTTCATTCATACATTCGTGCGTACGCACATTCAAAAACAATATACTGTTTTTGGGATTGGTTGTGAGTTTGTTCATTACACACTCTCTAACCTTGTATGCTCCAAATGTATTCAGTCGAAAGGATAGAGCAACAATCATCGAGAGTGTATAATCATCTATGCTTATTCCATTGGATATATTTATACACCTTTGCACCTCGTGCTCGTTAAGGACACCGCTTTTGTATATGGCTGTGATGTTTGCCCTCAATGTCGTGTATATAACTCCAAACAAGTCTATCAGTTCGTTTGTACTCATCCCAAAGTCATTGCTCGTGGTGCTCGGGAAGTGGATTCTTCCGTATTCATCCATTGTTATTATGTTTCTTTCTTGTTTCATCATTTCTTGGTTTTAGTGGTTATCAAATGGCTTGACAAATGTAACTCTCCATTGATTCTATCTGCTTGGATAGGTTCTCAATGTCGTTGCTTACCTTCTCGGCTGTAATCTTTGCATATATAGTGAAGTTCTTTCAAGGAGCAAATTCAACATTCGCCATGACGATATTGAGGAAATACTGACGGTTTTTCTTGCCAGAGGACTTAAATATACTCCCAATTGCTTAAAACGGGATTTCGTGGATGTAAATGATATTATCTTCTATGAAACATATCTTATGAGGGATGACGCCTATCTTATTACCGGGAATATGCGTCATTTTCCATCAGAGCAGCGAATCCTGCCGCCTGCAGATATGCTGCAAGTGATTGCTCTGTCAGAGGAATGTGAAGGCAAGGTGTTAAGCGAATCTGTTTCCTTGTATGATTCGGAAGATGTGCAGTCATCGATACTGCATGCATGGGAGGCATTCGAGCGTATACACGCGTCCGCTGTCGCTAACGGAATCTCCGATATGACGATGGAGGAAATCGATGAGGAAATCCGGCAGTACAGAGAGGAACGAAGAGAAAGACTTAGGAAGGAGTCAGTATGAATCAGTCGTGATTACCCGGATCGCTGAGATGATCTCCTTGGCGATGTCGTCGATGCTTTTGCTGTCTGTGTCGAGGATCAGGTGCGCTGTACTGCTATAGGTATGCTCGCGAAGGGACATCAGGTCGAGTATGCGCTTCCGAAGGGCTGTTGTCTCGGCCGATATGACGGATGTCGGAACCTGTGTGGAGGTATCTGATTTGAGCAGTGGTCTGCCTGAGGTTTCGGATGAAAGCCTTCTGACCAGTTCGTCGACTGAGGTGCGAAGATATATGCAGAGGCTCTTTTCATGTACCAGACGGTCACTCCCTTCCGTCATGACAGCACCGCCTCCAAGTGCCAGTACCAATTCAGTTCCGGCCCCGGGAGCACATAGTATATCGGTCAGGACCTCCTTCTCGATCCTTCTGAACTCAGCCTCTGAAGACCTCTCGAATATCTCGGCCACAGTGCATCCTTCCCGTTCTTCAATCATCGTATCGAGGTCGGCAAAAGAACAGCAGAGCAGTTCGGAAAGTCTTTTTCCGACACTGCTCTTGCCGCATCCCATGAATCCTGTAAGTGATATTGTCATGACATTTAGAACAGAGACAACTGTATGTCGTCGTCAAGCGAAATGTCTATAGGGTCCTCTACATCCGAGTTGTCTATTTCACCGGCCTGATTCTCAGCCTCTGATTCTTCCGGCATCACTTCGTCCTCCGGCATATGGAGAGGCTCACCGAATCTTACGGATTTTACATCCATCGCGCTCACCTTCTTGCCTTTCGCCTGCAGACCCTTCTTCGCTATGAATTCCTCTGCATTCACGGTTTCCATCTCCCGGTGTTCATGCTTTCCTCCGAATGTGATTTCGAACTGAGGGTGCTTGTCGTCGCTTATTTCCACAAGATATGATCCCTTGCCTTCTGAGATGAATGTGACAGGAGTGTTGTCGCTCACTTCGAAAGAGAACCTCTTTACATAGAACGCACCCACCGTCTTGTCATAGTAAAGCACAGTATATACCTTGCCCACATCAAGTTTCTCAATCCTCAGGAGGTCTCCCTGATATCTGTTGCTCAAGTCGAATGTGGTGGTGTAATAGGTTCCGTCCTTGAATATAGCGAGTATATGGTCACCGGTATTGAACTGACCCAGATGTGTTCCGCGTCCATCCTCATTGAGCCTCTGGATATCTTCGTCGAACCAGATGTCCTTTCCACCGATGGTCGAGATTCCCTTTGCTCTGAGAACAATCTTGTTGATCGGGTTCTTGGAAACGAGGTTACCCCTCGCTGCACGTCCCTTGATGAGAAGTTCTGAGAAATCGTAGTCTTCTGTGAGTTTCTTGAGTTTAGGACGCTGCCTGTAATGTATCCTCACGGTTTCGGCCTCACCGTTGTGGTTGACCGTGAACCATAGTATCTGTGAACCCGGAGTTCCCTGGGTTATATCATATTCCTTGTCGCGGGTGATGCTTGTCACAGCAAATCTCTTGGCATAACTCAAGGCTGTCTTGCCTTCCCTGTAGATCACATTATATATGGTTCTCTGATCGTTTCTGTCAAACACGCCTACGTAAAGGATGTCCTTGCCGAGGAATGCCTTCTCGCTTACCTTGGTCACCTTGTATTTGCCGTCCTTGTGGATGACAATGATTTCAGACAGGTCGGAGCAGTCGCATATGTATTCGGCATTATCTTCCTTCTTCAAGGCTATGCCGACGAATCCCTCTTCCTTGTTGGCATAGAGTTTCGCGTTGTTGCTCACCACCTTGGTCACGGCAATCGACTCGAATCCGGTGAGTTCCGTGAGTCTAGGATAATCCTTTCCATACTTCTTCTTGAGGTTCTTGAAGTAGTTGATGGTAAACTCCACAATATGCTCCAGATGATTCTTGACCTCTTCCATCTCTGCCTCGAGTCCGCGAAGTTTCTCCTCGACAGCCTTCACGTCGAACTTGGAAATCTTCCTTACCGGCTTCTCCACGAGACGGTTGATGTCTTCCATGATGATCGGTCTGGCCAGAAGGTGCTGGTACTCAAGCATTTTCTCCAAAACCTCCTGCAACTGGTCCTCCCAACTCCTTGCATCTCCCTCGAGAATCTTGTATATCCTGTTTTCAAAGAATATCTTCTCAAGCGAACTGTAGTGCCAGTCGTTCTCCAGTTCGTCGAGCCTGATCTGGAGTTCCTGACGGAGAAGGTCCATCGCGTGGTCTGTACTGTATCTGAGTATGTCATGTACGCTCAGGAACTGAGGCTTATGGTCCACGATCACGCAGGCGTTAGGAGATATCGACACTTCGCAGTCGGTGAATGCGTAAAGTGCATCGATGGTCTTGTCCGGCGAAACATCGTTAGGAAGATGTATCAGTATGTTTGCCTTGTCCGTGGTCAGGTCATCGATCTTCTTGATCTTGATCTTGCCCTTTTCCTTTGCCTTGAGAATGGATTCGATTACTCCATGAGTGGTTTTTCCGAAAGGTATCTCATTGATGGACAAGGTATTCTTGTCTATCTTCTCGATTTTTGCACGTACCTTCACCACTCCACCTCTCTGTCCCTGCAGATATTTGGTGCAGTCAGCATATCCGCCGGTAGGGAAGTCAGGATAAAGTTCAAAATCCTTTCCTTGAAGATGAGCCACCGATGCATCGATGATCTCGTTGAAGTTGTGGGGAAGAATCTTGGATGCCAGACCTACGGCGATACCTTCAGCACCCTGTGCAAGAAGGAGCGGGAACTTGATAGGCAGTTCCACAGGTTCCTGATTACGACCGTCATATGAGGTCATCCAGTTTGTTGTCTTAGGGTTGAATACAACCTCCTTGGCGAATTTGGTCAGGCGGGCCTCGATATATCGCGGAGCCGCGTTGCTGTCACCTGTAAGGATATTACCCCAGTTACCCTGGCAGTCGATAAGGTAGTTCTTCTGACCCAGTTGGACGAGGGCACCCAATATGGACTGGTCACCATGAGGATGGAACTGCATGGCCTGTCCTACGATGTTTGCAACCTTTGTATACCTGCCGTCATCCATACGCCACATCGCGTGCAGCACACGCCTCTGCACAGGCTTCATTCCGTCCACTATATGCGGAACGGCTCTGTACAGGATGGTGTATGAGGAATAGTCAAGGAACCACTCCTTGAACATCCCTGACAACCTGTATTTCTTGCTGTTGTCTCCCAGCAGTTTGTCAAACTTGCCTGTCGGCGCAGTTGCCTGACCATCTTCCGACAAATCCTGATTTTCCTCTTCCTCGATCATGCCTTCCTCAGGGAGTTCGATCTCATCAATACTCATTATGCCTTATCAGTTTTATTGTTTAATATTCATATCCGAATTTGCGGAGTTCCTTCTTGCTTTCCCTCCAGTCCGGGTCTACTTTTACAAAAAGACTCAGGAAGACCTTTTTCTGGAAGAAATCCTCCATCTCTATCCTGGCCTGGGTTCCGGTCTTCTTCAGTGACTGACCGCCTTTTCCTATGATTATGCCTTTCTGAGAGTCCCTCATGACATATATCACAGCACTTATGTCATATCTTTCCGCACCTTCCTTGAACTCTTCCACCACGACCTCGCAACTGTATGGAATCTCTTCCTTATAATTAAGGAATATCTTCTCGCGTACTATCTCCGATGCGAAGAAACGAAGATTCTTGTCTGTAAACACATCCTTGTCGTACCATGCCGGTGCTTCCGGAAGGTTTGACACGATTGCATCGAAGATATTGTCGAGGTTGAACTTTTCCTGTGCCGATGCCGGGAATATCAGGGCGTTGGGAATCTGCTCCTTCCACCATGCCATGAGTTCCATCACCTGCTCCTGGCTGCTGATGTCTATCTTGTTGATTACCAGCACTACCGGACAGTGAATGTTCTTGAGTTTGGCGATATATTCATCGTTCTTGTCACCCTTTTCCACCGTATCGGTCACGTAGAGTATGATGTCTGCGTCACCGATGGCGGTATCAACGAAGTTCATCATGCTCTGCTGAAGGCGGTAGTTCGGCTTCAGTATTCCCGGTGTGTCGGAATAGACTATCTGGTAGTCCTCTCCGTTCACAATACCCATGATCCTGTGCCGGGTGGTCTGGGCCTTTGCAGTCACGATGGACAGTTTCTCACCCACAAGGGCATTCATAAGCGTGGATTTGCCCACATTCGGATTACCGATGATGTTGACAAATCCTGCGCGATGTCTTTTGGTTGTCTCTTTTGCCATTTGAGCCTATGCGAAAATACTATAGATATGCTCCCATTCTGAGCAGGTTGATTTCACCTTCTGTAAGATATCTCCAGTCTCCTCTCTTGATGCCCTTCTTTGTGAGTCCTGCGAAGTAAACCCTGTCAAGAGCCTTCACCTCGTATCCGAGAGATTCGAATATCCTTCTGACGATACGGTTCTTTCCTGAATGGATCTCGATGCCGAGTTTGCGATGGTCGTCAGCCTCGATATATTCAAGTTCGTCGGCAGCGATCACTCCGTCGTTAAGTTCCACACCGCTGAGGATCCTCTCGAAATCCTCCTGTCTCAACTTTGCGTCAAGAGATACCTGATATATCTTCTTCTTGTCATATGAAGGGTGAGTGAGTTTCTCAGCAATCTCACCGTCGTTGGTGAACATGAGCACTCCTGTGGTGTTCTTGTCGAGACGTCCTACAGGGAAAACTCTTGTCGGGCAGGTCTTCAGAAGGTCCATCACGGTCTTGTCTGCGTGAGGATCGCTTGCTGTCGTGACATAGCCCTTAGGCTTGTTCATTACGATATATACCTTGTTTTCTCCCTTGAGTCTTTCTCCGTTGAAACGGATGTCGTCAGTGTTGATGTTTACCTTTGTTCCGAGTTCCGTCACCACCTCTCCGTTGACGGTAACAACACCTGCGAGGATGAAGTTGTCAGCCTCTCTTCTTGAACATACTCCGGAATTTGCTATGAACTTGTTGAGTCTGATCTCTTCCTTTACAGGTACCATCACCATGTCGTTGTCAGAGTAGTCTCCGTCAAGTTGAGGGCGTCTGCTTATCATCTTGTTGATTCCGCTCTCGTTCTCGTCGCGGAAATAGTTGAAGTCCTTCTTGTTGAAACTCTTCTTGGCAGAATTACGGAAACCTCCGCTTTTCCTTTCGCCTCCGAATGACCTGCCTTCACCGAATGGGCGTCTTTCCGAATTGCCTGAGAAAGACCTTCCTGAACGCTCTCCGTTCTCTCCGAACGATCTGCGAGGTCTGTCCGAGCCTTCTCCGAACTGTCTGCGTGGTCTGTCGCTTCCGAATGACCTGCCCTCACCGAACGAACGTCTTTCCGAATTGCCTGAGAATGGTCTTCCTGAACGCTCGCTGCTCTCTCCGAACGACCTGCGTGGTCTGTCCGAACCTTCTCCGAATGACCTGCGTGGTCTGTCGTTTCCGAAAGTCCTTCTTTCACCTGATGGTCTGCCTTCGCCAAATGACCTTCTTTCCGAAAAATCAGATCCGGATACCCTTTCTGCACCTCTTGTGCCTGTTCTGGATATTCTTGGTCGTTTTCCTGTGTTGCTGCCGTACTCTCTACGGCCTTCTGTTCTGCGGCCGAAACCGCCTTTCTTGTTGTTTTCCATTTATGAAACTGTTTAAATTTTATCAGATGTGCCTCACGGCATAAGTCAATATTGTTACGGCTCACGCCGATTATTTCAGTTTGAATATATAGGTTATAGTTCCATGCTGCATTGCGGGGGCATCTGCACTCATGTTGAAACTTGCCTTCATTGCAGCCTTTCTGGCCTCGTTCCAAAGATCCCTGTCAGTCACGGTGGTACCTTCTGCTCCAGGTACGGCCTTCTGAACAGTGCCATAGTTGTCGACCCATATCTCCACTACTACCTTTCCGTCCTTCTGTACCGAGTATGAAGGTCTTGGAAGTGAACCGTTCTGGGTCCTGCCTGCAAGCAGTGCCTTCGGCTCTCCGCTTGTCTCTCCTGTCTTTGTGTTGCCCAGTGCATGTCCGGCCTTAAGTGCGTCCGTCACCTCTCTGGCAGTCTGTGCTGCGAGGGTGTCCTTCTGGGTCTTGTTGTCCGCTGCCGAAAAAAGCGCCCTGCGGTTTATCTCCTTCTTGCGTGGAGGTTCCGGAACCTCTACGTCTCCCTGGTCTCCAACCGTGGACTCAGGTGCTTCATTGGTCTTGGAACCTATATGCTGCGCCTCCGATTGCTGTACCAGATTTATCTCCTTGCTCGGAGTCTCTGCGCGAGGTCTTGTGCCGTCTCTTCTCTGCTTTGGCTTCTGGATCTCCACATCCTCGAATTCTATCAGAATCTGTTCCTTTTCAGGTGGAGGAGGGTCGAGATATGTGAAGCCGCTTACAAAGAAGCAGCCTATCAGTGCAGCATGGACAAATACGGTCAAAAAGCCTCCCGTCATTACGGAACGCTTTTCCTGTCTTTCCCTTTCAAATATGTATCTGTCGTCTGCCATATTCAGAATCCGGTCATCCTATTCCGGAGAAGTCGCCATAATAACCTTGTAATGATTGCGTTTTGCAATGTTCATCACCTTCACCACTTCCCTGATGGGAACAGTCTCGTCAGCATAGATCGAGAATGTCGGGTCTTCTTCAGTCTGGAGCAGATTGATGAGTTCGTCTTCCACCTGGTCGAATCTGACCGGAGTCTCGTCACCGTTGATATGGAAGGAGAAGTCGTCAGTCTTCTGCCAATGCTTTATGGATACGCTCACTGTAGCCTTGGCCGACACCTGACCTGTACTTTTTGGAAGCAGGAGTTTCAGGGCGTTGGGATTGATGAGTGTCGATGTCACCAGAAAGAAGATGAGCAGCAGGAACACGATGTCGGTCATTGACGACATCGAGAAACTTGAGTCTACCTTCGTTGTTCTCTTGATTGCCATTTCCTATTTGTCTGATGGTTCGTGAAGCATGTCTATGAACTCGATGGTGGTCCTTTCCATCTTGAACACGAGATTCGATATCTGTGATGTGAGGAAGTTGTATCCGAAATATGCGATGATACCTACGAAAAGACCGCCTACGGTCGTCACCATCGCCTCATATATACCTCCTGAAAGAAGTGTGATGTCGATGTTGTTGCCTGCAGTGGACATTCTGAAGAATGCCTCGATCATACCTGTCACTGTACCGAGGAATCCGATCATAGGTGCTCCACCTGCGATTGTGGCAAGCATAGGAAGTCCCTTTTCGAGCCTTGCCACTTCCACACTGCCGGTGTTTTCCACCGCTGTCTGTATGTCCTGGAGAGGTCTTCCGATTCTTTCAATGCCTTTCTCGACAAGACGTGCGACCGGAGAGTCGTACCTCTGGCACAGTTCGATTGCAGACTTGATCTTTCCGTCATGGATATAATCGCGTATATCCTTCATGAAGTTCCTGTCTATCTGACCGGCCTTGCGGATGAGCCACCATTTGTTACCGAAGATATAGATGGCCATGACCGAAAGAATCAGGAGGACTATCATGAGCCATCCTCCCTTTGATGCCATGTCGATTAGCGAGAGTTTCATCTCCTGCTGCACAGGAACCTGTGCTATTGCTGCAGTATCTGCGACTGCCTGTAAAAGATTGAAAAGCATTGTATTGTGTAGTTTTTGTTGTCAAGCGCAAAAAATCACGCAAAGGTATAAAAAAACTTCGGGAAATCCTATAAGGTCTGCCCCGCTATGAACTCGCGAAGAATCGATGTCGGAGGGATTGCCGCTATCTCCGCCGGCGACAATGCGACTATGTAGTCCAGGAATTTAAGCATTCTGGAAGCCTCGCTGTATGCAGGTGATGACGGTGAAATGCGCCTTAGAAGCGGCTCTGCATAATATTTCAGCACAGGGAGTTCAAAGATATGGGCGGAATTGAAGACGGCGTCCGCATATTCCTGGTAAGGAAATATGTTCCTGTTCTCACCTCTGCGCACGCTCTGCCATCTCATGATGGTTTCTTCCGGAATCACGCCACGTGTTCTGTTGTCACGTATCATTCGTCTGAGCATGCGGTTGTCTGACGTGGAGATGTTGTTGTTCTCGTCAATTGACAGGGAAGTCAGTGCGGACGCATATACGCGGAACACCTTTGTGCTGTCGACGCCTGGAATCATGGCCGGATTGAGCGCATGAATGCCTTCCATTATCAGGATGTCCTTCTCGTGAAGTTGCATCATGCTTCCGTTGAAATACCTCTTGCCTTCCTTGAAGTCGAAACGGGGAATCTCCACTTCCTTTCCGTCAAGAAGTTCGTTGAGTTGCTTTCCGAGGAACTCAAGGTCCATGGCTCCAAGTGCTTCAAAGTCATATTCCCCATTGCTGTCGAGAGGTGTGAGGTGCCTGTCTACAAAGTAGTTGTCAAGTTCTATTACTTTCGGGTTCAGACCCAGGATACGGCACTGGAGGGCGAGTCTTTTGGATGTGGAAGTCTTGCCGCTGCTTGACGGTCCCGCTATGAAGACAATCTTTACGGAACCTCGCCTTTCGTATATCTGGTTTGCGATTTCCGCATATTTCCTCTCATGAAGCGCTTCTGAAATATTGATCAGGTCCACAATCTTTCCCGATCTTACATAATCGTTGAGAGTGCCGACTCCGCGGACTCCCATTACGGCACACCAGTCGGAGTACTCGTTCAGCGCGCTTGCTATCTTGGACTGCCTCTTCATCGGAAGAACCTTTCCCGGCTCGCCGTCCATCGGATACTGGAGGCAGAAACCGTCATTGAATCCCATCAGGTTGAAGGTCGTCAGAAGACCCGTGGACGGAACAAGCGGGCCGTAGAAAGTGTCTGCCTGGCCGTCGAGGAAATAGACGTTGTAGTTGAATCTTCCGATACTCTTGAGCAGGTTCACCTTCTCCTTCTGACCATTTCTTTCGAAGAGGGTGCAGCACTCCTCCATGGAGAGCATCTTTTTCCCGAAAGGAAGGTCCGCTTCCACGAGTCGGCGCATCTTGTTTTCTATCGCTTCTATTTCACTGTCCGTAAGGAATATACGCCTGGGCCTTCCATCTTCGGAATGCTCTGTTTCACGTATGTCGCAGTATAGTCCGCTCGGAAGGGAATAATCTATGGAAAGTACCTTGTCGGGATATGTCTCGCGCACCACATGCTGCAGCACGAAGCAGAGGGAACGGATATATGTCCTCCTGCCGTCAGGGTGGTCATAGCCGATGAACCTGACGTTGTGCGGATTGATTATCTTATAGTCAAGGGATTTGAGTTTGTTGTCCACAAGTGCTGCCAAAACCGGAAGACTGCATCCGGAACCCGCCTCAGGGCATATTTCGGATGACAGTTCCTTCAATGTGCAGCCCATGGCAACCTTTACATAACTTTCTGTGTTTTCACAATAGATTCTGATTTCTTCCATAGTCTGATATGTCTTTGGCTACAATACTTCCTTCAGGAACGGACCTGTCACCGAATCCGGATTGTCCGCCAACTGTTCCGGCGTCCCCTGAGCAACAATCATTCCTCCTGCCTTTCCTCCTTCCGGACCCATGTCGAACAGGTAGTCCACCGATTTGAGCACATCGAGGTTATGCTCTATCACTATCACCGTATTCCCTTGATCCACAAGTCTCTGGAGTACTCCCATAAGCACCTTTATGTCTTCGAAATGAAGTCCGGTGGTAGGCTCGTCCAATATATACAGTGTGTTTCCGGTGCTTTTCCTTGCAAGTTCGGCGGCAAGTTTCATTCTCTGGCTTTCGCCTCCCGAGAGCGTGACGGCGGATTGACCCAGACGCACATATCCCAGGCCGACATCCACCATCGCCTTGAGTTTCAGTGCGATGGTAGGAATGTTCCTGAAGAACTCATACGCCTCGCTGATCTGCATCTCGAGAACATCGTTTATGTTCTTTCCTTTATATTTCACCGCGAGGGTGTCATCCTTATATCGTCTGCCTCTGCATTCACCGCACACCACGTTTACAGAAGGGAGAAAATTCATCTCTATCACCTTTATTCCTGCTCCCTTGCACTCTTCGCAGCGTCCTCCGGGAACATTGAAAGAGAATCTTCCGGCCTTGAATCCGCGGACCTTGGCATCAGGCGTCGCTTCAAACAGGTTCCTTATGTCGTTGAATACGCCTGTGAATGTGGCCGGATTGCTGCGAGGGGTGCGTCCTATCGGACTTTGGTCTATCTCGATAAGTTTGTCGATATTCTCTACTCCGATTATCTCGTCATATGGCAGAGGCTGCATCTTGGCATTGTAGAACTTGTTCTTCAGCACGGGCATGAGGGTCTCGTTCACCAGAGAGGATTTTCCGCTTCCGCTCACGCCGCTTACTCCGATAAGCATGCCCAGAGGGAAGTCCACGTCCACATTCCTTAGATTGTTTCCCCTTGCGCCACGGATTCCCAAGGTCAGGGAATTTCCCTGTCTTCTCGTCTTCGGAACTTCGATCGAGCGAAGTCCTGTGAGGTAGTCGAGGGTCGCGGTTCTGGTTCGCGATATCTCGCTCAGAGGGCCGTTGAAACAGATTTCTCCGCCTTCTTCGCCTGCTCCCGGTCCCACATCGACAAGCCAGTCGGCTGCGGTCATTGTCTCTGCATCATGCTCGACCACCATCACGGAGTTGCCTTCGTCGCGCAATTTCTTCAGTGAGGCGATAAGTTTCCTGTTGTCCCTCTGATGCAGTCCGATGGAAGGCTCGTCCAATATATAGAGTACGTTCACCAGTTTGGAACCTATCTGTGTGGCAAGTCTGATTCTTTGACTCTCTCCTCCTGATAATGAGGCTGTTGCGCGGTCAAGTGAAAGATAGTCCAGACCTACGTCGAGAAGGAATCCGACCCTGTCCTTGAGTTCCTTGAGAATATCCCTTGCGATGAGGCTTTCCCTTTTGCCGAAAGACTTTTCGATCGACTCGAGCCATTTGCTCAGGTGGGATATCTCCATTGCCGCCACCTCCGATATGGTCTTGCCGTCGATCTTGAAATATGTGGTCTCCCTGTTGAGCCTTGTGCCATGACAGACCGGGCAGATCACCTTGTCACTTATATCTCCGGAAAGTCCTGAATATGAGACCATTTCGGAAGAAGTGCCTTCGCCGACCCTGAAAAGTTCATCTGAACCGTAGACCATCAGGTCTATCATGTCTTCAGGCAGTTCGTCTATCGGGTCATAGAGCGAGAATGAGTATTTTCTTGCTATCGACCTTATTATGTCGAATTTTTTTGTCTCCCTTATCTTTCCGAGAGGTATGATTCCGCCGTCTGCAACAGATACGGACCGGTCAGGAATGATGGTGTCCATGTTGATGTCCACAATCTGTCCAAGTCCCTTGCAATGAGGACAGTATCCCTGAGGGGAGTTGAATGAGAACGAGTGCGGTGCCGGTTCAGCCAGCGAGATGCCTGTGTCCGGGCATACCAGATGTTTTGAATAGTGGTTCAGGTCGCCTGTCTCCATATCCATCACCGCTATGGAACCCTTGCCGAAATTCAATGCGGACAGTACTGAATCACGTATTCTTTTCCCGTCCTTTTCAGATGGTTTCAGACGGTCTATCACAAGTTCTATGAAGTGGGCCTTGTAGCGGTCAAGTGCCGTTATCTCATGAAGTTCCTTCAGTTCTCCGTCGATGCGGATCTGGGTATACCCCCTCTTGCGCATCTGCTCCAGGAGTTCCTTGTAATGACCTTTTCTTCCCCTGACCAGAGGTGCCAGAAGGTAGCATTTGCGTCCGTGATAATTCTCCATTATCAGGGATACTATCTGCTCGTCGGTGTATCTTACCATCTCCTTTCCGGTCTCGGGGGAGTATGCTATGGACGCGCGGGCATACAGCAGACGCAGGAAATCATATATCTCGGTGATCGTACCGACGGTCGAACGAGGGTTGTTGCCGGTGGTCTTCTGTTCGATGGCTATGATGGGACTCAATCCTGTAATCGACTCTACCTCAGGTTTTTCCAATATGCCCATGAAGTGCTTGGCATAGGTGGACAGAGTGTCCATATAACGTCTCTGACCTTCAGCATAGATGGTGTCGAAGGCCAGGGATGACTTGCCGCTTCCGCTCAATCCTGTCAGGACGACGAACTTCCCTCGCGGTATCGTCAGTGAAACATCCTTCAGGTTGTGCGCCTTTGCGCCTGTTATTTCTATCTTGTCATTATTCTTCATACGGCTCGTTGAATGGCATGAGGAACGGGTTGGTCATACGCTCTGTAGCAATGTCAGTCTCCGGACCGTGGCCCGGAATCACCCTGATGTCTCCGTCCAGGCACATGATTTTCTCCCATATGCTTTTCATCAGCAGGTCATAGTCTCCTCCGGGATGGTCTGTGCGCCCTATCGCTCCCGCAAAAAGCGTGTCACCGCTGAACAATGTTCCGGAATCCTTGTCAAAAAAGCACACACCGCCCACCGAATGTCCCGGAGTTTCAAGTACTTCGAGACTGATGTCTCCGACCTTGATGATGTCGCCGTCCGATATGCCCTTGAATACACTCTCATGCGGCAGTTCCGGAATCTCAAGGCCAAAGTTGCCGCAGACATATGGGTTGGTCTTCTCGAAAGAGTAGGTTTCCTTCAGGTCCATATATACCGGAACATCGTATGTTCTGACAAAGTCAGAAAGACCGTAGATATGGTCGAAATGTCCGTGTGTGAGCAGAATGCAGACAGGGGTGAGTTTTTTTGAATTTATGAATGCAACGATCTGCTCCCTTTCGGCATCTTTGTAACTTGGATCGATGATGGCGCATTCACCCTTGTCATCCCATACCAGAGAACATCGGGTCTGCAGAGCGTTGAATATGAAGTTTTCTGTGTGTGTCATCCTTTTGGTTCTTTATTTTGACAAAAATACAAAAGAAGTTGTTAATTTTGCCAAATTATAAGAATGAAAATGTGTTAAAACTTAAACGGTATGCATATAGCGATTGCAGGTAACATCGGCAGCGGAAAGACAACTTTGACAAAGATGCTCGCTGCCCACTATGGATGGACTCCAAAGTTCGAATCGGTGGACTATAACCCTTATCTTGCTGATTTTTATGAAGATATGGAGAGGTGGTCCTTCAATCTTCAGGTATATTTCCTGAACAAGAGATTCAAGGATGTGGTGGATATATCCAAACTTGACGAAGTCATCATCCAGGACCGTACCATATACGAGGATGCCCGTATCTTTGCTCCGAACCTTCATGGCATGGGTCTGATGACCACCAGAGACTTCGAGAACTATTCGGACCTTTTTGACCTGATGATGTCACTGGTGAATCCGCCTGACCTTCTGATTTATCTCAGAAGTTCGATCCCGAATCTCATCGGTCAGATCCAGAAGAGGGGACGCGAATATGAGAAGAGCATCCGTATCGATTATATCACCGGACTGAACGAGAGATATGAGAACTGGATCAAGGATTACAAGCACCGTCTTCTCATCCTTGATGTGGACAGAATAAAATTTGAAAACCGTCCTGAAGATTTTCAGGAAGTGATTGACAAGATTGACGCAGAACTGTTCGGTCTTTTCAAGAACGACTAATCTAAACCTTGTATTTATGACTGAAAGAACAACTATCATTGACTTCGTCGAGAAGTATGTGAGACTCTATTCTGAAAGTCCTTTCCTCTGGGAAAAGAATCTGGATACGAACGAGTGGGAACCGACGTCGTATAATGAGACTCTCAGACAGGCGAAACGTATTGCTGCCGGTCTGATGCACCTCGGAGTCCAGAAGGGAGAGAAGGTGGCTTATCTCTGCGAGGGACGCAATATGTGGGTAATAGGAGAACTCGGCGTCCTGTATGCAGGAGCGGTGAATGTTCCTCTTTCCATCAAACTGGAGGAATCCAATGACCTGGTCTTCCGTATCAGACATTCGGATGCGAAGTACGTGATGACCTCGAAGTTTCAACTTCCGAAGATAAGAAAGATATTGCCTGAATGTCCTCTTGTCGAGAAAATCATCCTTTTTGATGATGTTGAGGATATGCAGGAGAATGAAATCCATATCAACGACATCATGGAGGCAGGTGACAGGTTCATTGCCGAAAACGAAGAGATGTTCGTCAAGAGATATGAGTCGATAGGTCCGGATGACTATGCAAACATAAGTTACACTTCAGGTACGACTGCGGACCCTAAGGGAATCCTTCTTACCCACAGGAACTATACGGCAAATGTAGAGCAGGCTCATTCAGTCATAGGCGTGGAGCCTCAGGACAAGATGCTTATCATCCTTCCTCTAGACCATTGCTTTGCGCATGTCGCTGGATTCTATACGATGATGTCATATGGCGCGTCCATCGGTACCGTGCCGTCAGGCAGGTCCGGAAAGGAAGCCTTGCGCAACATTCCTTCGAGCATCAAGGAATTCAAGCCTTCTGTGATGCTCTCCGTCCCTACTCTGGCAAAGAGTTTCAAGAAAAACATCGAGACTACCATAAAAAAGAGCGGAAAGACAGTCGAAAGACTTTACAATTTCGCTTTGAAAAATGCAATAGCATATAATAAGGAAGGCTATAATAAGGGTACCGACTTCGTGGATATCTTCCGCAAGCCTCTGATGCTACTTTTCGACAAGATCATATTCAAGAAGGTCCGTGAAGGACTTGGCGGAAACATGAAGTTCTTTGTAGGAGGAGGCGCGCTTCTGGATATTGACCTCCAGAGGTATTATTATGCCATCGGAATCCCTATGTATCAGGGTTACGGTCTTTCAGAGGCTACACCTATCATCTCGGCCAATTCACCTGCGAAGCATATCTTCGGTTCGTCCGGAAAGGTGGTTTCTCCTATGGAGATAAAGATTCTGGATGCAGACGGAGTGGAGCAGCCTTTCGGAGTGAAGGGTGAGATCTGCATCAAGGGAGAGAACGTGATGGCGGGCTATTGGAAGAATCCTAAGTCTACTGCGGATACGGTGGTTGACGGCTGGCTTCATACAGGAGATATGGGATATATGCGTGATGAGGAGATGCTCTACGTCGTGGGAAGATTCAAATCACTTCTGATCGCCGCTGACGGAGAAAAGTATTCACCGGAGGGAATCGAGGAGAATCTTGTGGAAAATTCGAAGTATATCGACGGTGCTATTCTTCACAACAGTCAGGATCCTTATACCATAGCGCTTGTGACACCGAACAAGGAGGCTCTCAAGGCATATGCAAAGGAACTTGGACTTGACCCTAAGTCTCAGGAGGCGAAGGAGAAGATGCTTGAGAAGATTCAGGATGAGGTGAATGCATACCGCAAGGGTGGTCGACTTTACGGAGAGTTCCCTGAAAGATGGCTTCCTGCAGCAATCTGTGTCCTTCCTGAGCCTTGGACCGAGCAGAACCATTTCCTGAACAGTTCGATGAAGGTTGTGCGCGGAAGGGTAGAGGAGGCTTATAAGGAACATATGGCTTTTGCCTATACTCCTGAAGGTAAGAATGTTATCAATGAGATGAATCTGGCCTCATTGTAGTACATGCATTGATTCATATTTAAATATAAGATGAAAGCGAAGTGGCGGGCCGTCACTTCGCTTTCGTTTTGTCGTTAGGGTGAAATTATTGTCGATTGGTAGAGATGATATCAAAAGGTAGAAAAAGAATAGTACTTTTACCAATCTGAGTGTTTTTTGGTTATATTAAGGATTAAATTTTATACACAGATAATGGAAGCAACCTCTATGCATGACATCTCGATAAGCCGTTTCAAGAAGATTTTTGCCGATTCTCCATGTATTGGGATGGGTGACGATTTCTTCATAATGGACGTGAATATTTCCGAGTCACATCAGCCTCTGGCGCATCCATGTCGTTTTGACGGTTTCATGGTGATATATTGTATCAGCGGTCATATAACTCTCAATGTCAATCTTGAAGAGCATGAGTTGAAGAGCGGCATGCTCTTTCTGAATCCTCCCGGAAACATAGTCAGAGTCAACGAACTTGTGGATTCGGTGAAGACAGATCTTCGCTACGTATGCGTAATGATGTCGAAGGATTTCGTAGCCAACCTCATGCTTGATGTCAACAAGATATTCACCAAGAATCTTTCCTTTGTGGATAAACCGAGCATTGAACTGGACGAGAACCAGAAGAACATGCTTCGTGAGCATATATCGTTGATGGCAAAGGTGATCCAGCAGGAGACGCCATTCAAGATGGAATGTATCAGGTCTATCCTGTCGTCTTTATTCTACTTCATGGCCGGAGTCTGGTCAGAAAGACTTCAGAATGGCGATGGCATTGAAGAAAAGGTATCAAGCAGAAGCAGGATGCTGGCAGACCAGTTCCTCAAACTTGTCTCACAGTATCATACCGAGTACAGGAATGTCGGTTTTTATGCTGACAAACTGTGTCTTACACCTAAATATCTTTCACGCGTGATCAAGAGTGTCACAGGACGTTCCGCTCCGGAGTGGATTGATGCATACGTAATCCTCGAGGCCAAGAACCTTTTGAAATATTCCGGTCTTGCCATCAAGGAGATAGTCTATAGGCTGAATTTCCCTAACCAGTCGGTATTCTATAAGTTCTTCAAGGCCAGAACCGGCATGACTCCAAGTGAGTACAGAAATTCCTAGTCCCGTCAGTGGGCGAAAATGAATCCGAAATAGATACGCGGACCTTGTGGTCTGTTGAGTCCGTCTGAGTTGATTGCAATCATCCAGTCGGCCTTGAGTGTGAGTCGCAGGGCCTTTCCGACGGCATATTCCACTCCAACGAACGGATCGAAAGCGAAGAACGGTTTCTTGTTGAGCACTGCATTGCCTTCAGGAATCCAGTCGTGCTTGTCTCCCTCGAACATGTAAAGAGCCGTTTCCATTCCTCCTCCGACAGTAGCACCCACATAGGGGTAGAATTTTCCTGTCTGCCAGATCCAGTCAGCCAGAGCGCCTGTCCAGAACAATTTGTTGTGACTGCCGCTCTCCACGCCTCTTTTGGTAGGGGCTATTGAGAAATATCCTTCAAAACCTGTCCGGAAGTGCTCCGTGAACCGAAGTTTCGCGCATCCTCCTATTCCGAAAGTCGCATTGCTGAAATTCAATCCGTATGGGTTGTCTCCTCCGAACTGGTATCCTGTGTGTACCATCATTCCTCCTGAAAATCCCTTGATGACCTTGTCGCCATCCGATGCCATAGCCGCAGTGCATGCAAAAATCGCGGTCAGACTCAAAAATATCCTTCGTAAGTTCATAGGCTGCAAAGATATACAATATATTTATATAGTCGAATGTCACTTGAAATCATTATTCGCGTGTTTGGCGTCAAATTGTACGGATTTGTAGAAAATGTTTTAAAATCTTTAGCAAAAATTTGGAAGTTAATTTTAAATCATTACCTTTGTACCAGACATCAGAATTTTTTCGTGTCTATTTGTTAAGTTCGTTTTATATACAGCATGGTCCCTTGGGGAGGGGACCATGCTATTTTTTTGTCATATGGTCTCTGAATGGAAAATTATTCGTATATTAGACCCGTTTTTGAACTGACTTCAGAAATTATTAACACATAAAACACAAAAGCAATGAACAAAAACAAAGGCAATGTTCTGGCAATCGGAATCATGTTCTTCCTTTTTGCAATGATTTCGTTCGTGACAGGACTTCAGAACCCAATGGGTATTATCGCAAAGGCTCAGTTCGGAGCCACAAACCTCATGTCCCAACTCGGTAATGCAGCGAACTTCATCGCATATGCCTTCATGGGACTTCCTGCAGGATTCCTTCTCAAGGGCAAGGGTTACAAATTCACTTCTCTTGCAGCGGTGACTGTAGGATTCATAGGTGTCGGAATCTCTTACCTTTCAGGTGTATTCAGCAGTTTTGCAATCTACCTTCTCGGAGCATTCGTTTCAGGATTCTCAATGTGTATGCTCAATACAGTCGTGAACCCTATGCTTAACACCCTCGGTGGTGGTGGAAACAAGGGTAACCAACTTATCCAACTTGGCGGCTCCCTCAACTCTCTCGCCGCTACAATCGTTCCTGTTCTTGCAGGTTATCTTATCGGTGAGGTTACAGAGAAGACTCAGGTTGCTGACGTAAACCCTGCTCTCTTCATAGCAATGGCTATCTTTGCACTTGCTTTCATCATCATTTTCTTCTCTCATATTCCGGAGCCTGAACTTGAGGCTGCAGCAGCAGAAGGAAATGTAAAGAAGGAAAGCACGATGGAAAGCATCAAGGGTGCTATTTCGCACAAGAATCTCGTGTTCGGTGTAATCGCAATCTTCCTTTATGTGGGTATCGAGGTAGGTATTCCTAACGTGGCAAACCTTTACATGACATCTGCTGACGGTCTTGGAATCGCTGCCGGAGTTGCAGGTACACTCGTAGGTGCCTACTGGTTCCTCATGCTCTGCGGACGTCTGGTAGCAGGTGCTATCGGAGGTAAGGTTTCAAGCCGTACGATGATGGTGAGCGTAAGTTCAGCGGGTATTATATTCCTTCTTCTTGGAATGTTCCTCCCTTCAGCATGGAAGGTCGCTCTTCTTGGAACAGAAGTTCCTGTAGCGATCCTCTTCTTCGTGGTCTGCGGTCTCTGTACTTCTGTAATGTGGGGCGCTATCTTCAATCTTGCAGTAGAGGGTCTCGGAAAATATACTTCAATCGCTTCAGGCCTGTTCATGGTGATGGTGATGGGTGGCGGTATCGTTCCGCTTGTACAGGGTGCTGTCGCTGACGCTGCCGGTTATATCAACAGTTACTGGGTGCTCATCGCTGCCCTTGCATACATCCTCTGGTTTGCACTTATCGGTTCAAAAACTAACAAATAATCTTTATATATCATGGATTCAACATACGTAGTCGGTATAGACGTAGGAGGTCAGACCTCGAAAATCGGTGTAGTTGATGCCAGAGGAACAGTTCTGGCGCAGACAGTTATCCGTACGGATACATATGAGGATATCGCTCTGTTCATCGCAGAACTCGCTGAGGCTGTACGCAAGGTCATCAAGGAGGCTGGCGTAGAAGGACTTGTAAGAGGAATCGGAGTAGGTGCTCCTAACGGTAACTACTATACGGGTACAATCGAGAACGCTCCGAATCTTCGTTGGGGCCGTTGCAAGGTGGAGTTTGCAAAACTTCTTTCAGAGGCTATGGAAGGTCTTCCTGTCGCACTTACAAACGATGCTAATGCTGCTGCAGTAGGTGAAATGACCTATGGTGCTGCAAGAGGCATGAAGAACTTCATCATGATCACTCTCGGTACAGGAGTAGGTTCCGGTATTGTAATCAACGGTGAAGTGGTTTACGGTCACGACGGCTTCGCAGGTGAACTTGGTCATACTGCTGCTGTGCGCAACAACGGACGCTACTGCAACTGCGGAAAGACAGGATGTCTCGAGGCATACTGCTCGGCAATGGGTGTAGCGCGTACGGCACGTGAATGGCTTGAACTTTCAGATGAACCTTCTGTACTCAGAAACCTTGATTCAATCGCTTCCAAGGACGTCTATGACGCTGCCAAGGATGGAGATAAACTTGCTCTCAAGATATTTGACTTCACAGGTAGAATCCTCGGTCGTTCATTCGCTGACTTCATCGCATTCAGCGCCCCTGAGGCAATCGTACTCTTCGGTGGTCTTGCAAGGGCTAAGGAATTCCTCCTTGCACCTATGGAAGAGGCCATGAACGAGAATGTCCTCTCATTGTGGAAGGATAAGGTGAAGATCGTGTTCTCACAACTCAAGGAGTCTGATGCTGCCATCCTCGGCGCATCTGCCCTTGCCTGGGAACTCTAACCGTTACCGGATACCATAATAAAAGGGGGTGACTACTTGGTCATCTCCTTTTTCATTTATATATGACGACAGTGACGGTGGGATAAGTTTGGCTTGGTTCGTCGGAACAAGTTCCGACTCCATCCCTCCCACGACTTCGTCGCGGAGGCCGTCTTCATCCACTCTGTAGTGGTGTTTACCCTGGCAAGGTAACTAAACCGTCCAATGTGGTCCCATTTTCAAGGAGAATATAATAAAAATTAAAGGCTCTCAGGTCAAATTTCCTGAAAGCCTTTAAAATCAGTTGCACTTCCTGTGACGGATAGAAAACAATTTCACTGTCATAGGTCGAATAATAATCTACTCCTGAACACAACGGACAGAGTGTGCAGCACTACGACCGGCATGAGAGATTGCTGCAATGTTGGTTTCCCTATTTACGAGAAGGAGCATCATGCCGTCGATAACATATTTGCTGTCATATGCCTGAGAAGACCAGTAATATCCTCTGTCTTCCCTTTCTTCAGCATCTCCTTTAAGACTGGTTCGACGTCCTCCGGCAGGCAGGAAAATCCTGTTGGCTTCTTCAGAATAAGCAGTTTTGCCACTAAACCAGATTCCGGACAGACCTGTATTGTCTTCTGACCATGATGACTTATTGCTGTTCAATGAAGTAAGTTCTGCATTAGTCGGAACTCGCCATCCTTTAGGACAAGGATCATATTGTGTCTTTACAGGTGCAGCATCTGTACCGCTGTTCCATACTGTTCTGTTATCTACATTCAACCAGCTGTATTTAGTGGCTGTTGTTGGCGAAGATACTATAAAGAAGCAGTTTTCATTCTCAGTTGACTGGCCTTGAGCCAATGATACCGGTCCATTCTGGAAAGAAGGAGTCACACCATCGGAAGAATATCCCTGACCATATTTTCTACCCCACTGATAGAGTTTGCCGTATTTGAAGTCTGTAGGGTGATAGCCGCAGTTGACCGGAGCCCAGATGGTTCCGTCAATTTCGATTCCCTGGCCAAGGTTGTTTCCCCACTCATCAACATAATCACATTTCTCTGGCAATTCGATAGCAGGCATTACAAGTATACTCGATCTTAATACTGTATTTGATCTTTTCGTAGTGATGGTGTAGGTCTTGCCCTGTGAATCGGTCACTGTAACAGTGAAGCCTTCCTTGAACTCTACAGGAGGGACAGTGATGATGAAGATGTTCTGATTGCTGAGAACGAGATCGCCACTCTGCAATTCTCCCCAGCCTTCGTCGCATGTCATGGTAACGGATGTTGATGCATTCTCCGCCATCTTGATGGTAGGGATGCCATAGTCAGGAAGTGCAGTCACAACAGCCGGACCTGAGAGTTTTTCGTTCTTGTTACCTATTATCGTAACATCCTTGATAGACACATCACCCTTGAACTCAAGTTTGATGGCACCGCATACATTTCTGAATCTGAGGTCAGTATCCTCACCGACTGCTACCATCGGGAATGCGCCTAATCCGAAACTGTTAGAGCGGTGGTATTGAGTTGCGGGAAGTTCGACATCAAGGGCGTATGAGCCGTCAGCCTTGGCACATTCTACATCCTTGCTGTATGGATAGTAGGCCACGATGTGGTCCCAATCCTCTCCGAGGACCTTGTCGCCTGAGAGGATATACTCAAACTCCGAGTAACTTTTGCCGGCATCCCTGTCTGTTGTCTGATACATATTCAAGGTCGCTGACTTCAGGAAGGTAGCGATACAGTCCCCGGCATACCAGAGTACTTCGTTATCCTCACTCAGTGTAGTCTTGGTCAAATCGCTCTGCTCGACAGTACCTTTAAGAATGAGATACTCAGGAGCAGGTGTTTTCGATGTTTCAGGAGCCGCCTGTTCTATCTCCTGACATGCTGCAAATGTCAATGCTGCAAGTAAAGATGAGAATATAATCTTCTTCATAACTTTCAAATTAATACATTACTCCCAATATCCCTCGTTTTCATCAACGATTTCATTACTGCCACAAAAAATTCCTTCTGGCTCTATCTCCAGAATTGTCGTCTCCGGAGTCTCATAACAATGAATAGTTCCCATTATAGAAATAGATTTAGATATATATGTTTAATAAACCATCACAGTACTTGCAACGGCTCTCTGCGAACCGTCTGATGGGGTGAATACCGGATAGCCGTTCACGAGCATGCATGTCGATCCTCCACCGTCAAGGTTGATCGCCTCGACGCAACCTATGTTACGGAGGATGTTTGCCACCTCTCCAGTTGTGTAACCATCGTAAGTACCGCGACCCTGACATACGAAGAGTACAACCTCTCTGTTTGCGGTTACACCAACTGCAGTTCTTGGCTCAGTTCCTGTAGGATTGATTCCTGATAGCATTTCGGCTGACCAAGTGTTCTTGACCTCGCCGTTACGGATCAGCACCGGACCTCCGCCGATACCGGTCTTTGCAGCGAAATAGTTGCCGCCTGCAGGATAATTAAGAGTTGGCTGTTTGGTGTTGTTTGCAGGTGCTGGATCCGGATATACGAAGTGCTCATACCATGTGAAGTTCACGTATGTCCAGCAAGCGTCAAAGGTGCCGTCTGCTTTCTCCAGGAATGCACCGCGTGTCGGATAACAAAGGGTGGAACCGTTGTTCTCGTAATTGATGTTGTATGACAGTGGGTTCTGAGTATCTCCGTTTCGGATGGCCAGACTTTGCGAATAACGATATCCGTCATCGCCATAGTAGAAGAAACCGCCGTTCACGATTACAGGAGGGTTCTGCCAGTAGTCGCTGTCGTATATTGTTCTTGGTGTGCAGAAACTGAAGTTTGTCTTGTATGTAAGCCATCCGTTAGCACCGTTGTTTTCAGATCTGTCAACTTCTACGCTCCATACATCCCATCTTCCGCCTTTTCTGAGATCAGATACTGCTATATATGCATTTGCACTCCTTCCCTGAAGAGTCGATGGCGATTTGAATATCTTGATATGATTAGGAAGAGTACCGTAGTTTCCCGAAACATTTGTCCAGCCGCTGAGGTTGTCTTCAATACTTGATATCTCAAGCGTCTTCTCCGGCATGACGAGAATGCTAGACCTCTTGATAGTGTTTGACTTGGTTGCTTTGAGGATATAAGCAGCTCCATCAGTATCCTTTATGGTCACTCTAAAACCATTCGAGAATGTAATAGGAGGTATGGCAACGATGAACTCTGTCGCAGAGGTTTCATTGAGTTGTACACCCGCACCACAATTCAGACTTACAGAGTTAGACGCAGTGGTACCGTCCATGGTAAGAGAAGGATTCGTACCATTTATAAAAGCGATCAATACAGCCTTACCTGAAAGTTTCTCATTACGGTTACCGGTAACAGTTATAGAGGCTACTTTCATGGTACCCTTCAACTGAAGTTTTATACCGCCACATATATTCTTGAATTCCAGGTTATAGTCATCGCTTAACGCCACCATTGGAAATGCTCCGTTTCCGAAACTACCTTCAACATACTGTTGTTCAGCAGGTAAAGTAATGTTCAGTTTGTAGTAAGTATTATTTCGCTCAGCGGTCACAGAACTGCTTAACGGATAGAAAGCCACAACATGTTCCCACTCATTTCCAGAAACAATACTTGACATGCTCGAAAAGTCTGCATAAGGCTTGCCGACGAATGAGGACTGAACTCCATACTGGCTCGGTGTGGCTGACTTCAGGAAAACAGCAATCTTGTCATTTGCAGACCATAGTACTTTCCCATTATCCAACATGGTTTTTGTCAAGTCTTCCTGCTCTATTGTAGCAGAGAGTATAGGTCCGGTATGTTCATCAGATACATAAGGCTGCTCGATCTCAAAACACGCGGTGCAGAAGAATACTGCAGCAAAAAGTGCGAATACTATCTTTTTCATGTCGACCAAATAATAGATTACTCCCAATATCCCTCGTTTTCATTAACGATTTCGTTACTGCCACAAAGAATACCTTCCGTATTTATCTCCAAAATCTGTATTTCCGGAGACTCATAAATATAAAGTTGCATACAGGCCATGATATATTATTAATATTTTTAGAAATAATTTTGCAAATTTCGTAAAAATTTTACAAATTACCAAAATAAGTATACATTTAAAACTATGAAAATTAAGAACATGGAATAACACCCAAAAGAATCGTTTTCTGCAACCACTTGATTATGAGGAGATTGCAGAAAACGCTTCCTAAATGCAACTGCGAACAGGTATGAAGAGATAGACTTCTATGAGTCATAAAAGACTTTTTAGTCACCCCCCTTTTGCTGTAAGATGTATGTTATAGTTGTCTTTCGAATATTTCAGGCTTCATCTTTTCGAGTCTGCTGAAATCCTTCTGCAGGAAGTCAGTCGAAATCTTCCTGGTTCCGAACAGTTTCATTCCGCCGTTCTGATTCATTTCAAGCGAACCTCCCGCAGGAACCTCGTCAGATACCTTTGTGATGGTGATAGGGAACCTCATAGGCGGGTTGATCGTCTGCCATGCTCCATTGGTCTCGCTCCATGCTATATAGCCCATCTTGCAGTATTCCCATTCTGTCTTTTTATTGTTTGCATCTGTATATTCCGCAGGCAGTCCGTTAAGTGTGGTGCTGGTCTCTCCTTCAGCAACCGGGGTTGCCCTGGCCATCGGAGTTTCGTCAAGAATTACAGGGATCTCCTCATCCATTTCCTCGTTGTAGGCATATCCGTAGATTCCGAGCACAAGTGTCTGGTAGCCGTCAAATGTTATATAGGTCATCGGGCTTTCGCGCACTTCAAGATCTCCATCCTTGTAGTATGCCGGAAATGCCAGAAACTCTCCATCTTCCTTGTTTAACTGCATGATGTCCTCTTCCCAGTCATACTTCACATCCTCTCCACATTCCCATCCGTGCACGCGGTACATGTAGTTGTTGTCGAAATGCTCGATCCTTATATTGTAGTTTCTTGTCTGAAGGACTTCCTCTCCGTTGTCCAGAGTCACAAGCGCTTCACCTGAGAAAGTGTAAGTTCCTATCCATTTTTCATATTCTGGAGTCGAAGGCTCCTCTTCTATCGTGATTTCCTGGACAGAGTATGTCTGGGTATGTGAACCGTCACCCTTGAATCCGTATGCTATTATGTAATAGTCTCCGCTTCCGAGTCTGCTGAGTTCAAATGGTTTATCCTCTTCGTAGGTATATGTCAGGTCTACCAGTTTGTATCCGTTGGAGATGTAGTACTGTATCGTGGATATCTGTTCGAGTGCAAACAGTTCTATTGCATTCACAGTAGCCATATAAGTTCCATCTTCCCAGAGTTCATAACCGTCAGGATATTCTTTGTCAAACTCTTCTACAGATTCCTTCTTTATATATTGCCATGCGAAGCGTCCGCCTTTGTTTGCCTTGACTTCGATGAGTTCCTTGCTCTTGTCTTCATTTCGTCCAAGATGAGTGATGGTCCAGTCTTCTGTACGGGTCATCCTGTAAGCATTCACCTGAGTGGAGAATTCGATGCTGCTTATGCCTACGTTATCATAAAGTTCTCCATTTTCTGTCAATCCGAACACCACATATTTGTATTCGGTGTCTTCCTTCAGGTCTTCAAGCAGTACGCTGCGTTCAGTCTCCTTTTTCAGCCCGGAGATTTCACCTTCGGTCATGAGTCTGGTATACTCGGTATAGAACAGTTCGAAGTCATTCTTTGTTATATCCTCTGTGAGGAATCCGTACCATGTGATGTCTTCGGGACCGTCATGCTTTACATTGATGACGGCATAGTTGTAAGACAGGTCGCTGTATCTTACGGTAAAGGTCACCTGCCCGTTCTTGGAAGAATCTGCCTTTTCCTCGCATCCGGCAAGTACAAGCATCGCTGCAGAAAGGACGCCGTATATGATTTTTTTCATTTTCATGGTCTGTGTGCTTTAAAGGATTGGAGCAGTACTGTAAGACTTGACAACTACGTCATTTGCATTGATCCTGACTTCCCGAGGTATCTCAGTCTTTACATACAGATTCTCTTCGAGCATGTTGAATGACTTGAGAAGAAGTCCGTCCAATGTCATGACGTATTCCCATTTGCTTCCCCATGCATCTCCGTTGCTGTATACGCCGGAAAGAATACCGTCCTGAGTGTAGCAGGTGCCTGTGAAACGGTCATGTCGCAGAGACTGGGTCCCGCTTTTCTGATAGAGTTCGAATGTGCCGTCCGGGTTGATGGCAAGATATACGTCAGGCATGTCTTCAATGAGGTTGCCTTCAGCAAGCATTCTGCTCAGATGCCATTCGCCTATGACCGAAGGATCCAGTGCCGCAGGTGTGCTGATGCTCTCGCCTGCCTTTTCGCAAGATGCCGCCATGAGAGCAGCAGATGCGGTCAATATGATATATAAGAGTCTTTTCATGTCCTTTGTGATTAGAGCCATCCTCCGTTATTGCTTGCGATACCTCTTGATATTATGGAGATTTCGCGGGTTATGTACATTCCTCCCATGCCGTCGTATGAAGGTACTGTGACGATGTCTCCGTTGCCGCTGAAGTCTCCCTGCATGCTTCCTGCTACCGAGTTTCCTCCGGCAATGGCTTTGATGGTAAGTTTACCGGAACCGGTCTTTCCCGGATTTATCACCAGCATTCCGTTCTCTACCTTAGGCATTCTCTTGATGCCGAGTGCCTGCATGGTTTCTCTGTCCATTTCGACGGATTCATATGTCATGTATTCAGATGCTTCTCCGAAATATCTGTCAAGGCTGTACCTCCTCTCTGATCCCACCTTGACGCAGAGCGTAGGTGTGCCCTCGATGTTCATCATGAGTTTCCAGGCGTCGATGGATCCTGTACCCATGTTGTACTGGTATGAACTGTAAGGTCTGGAAGGAAGTTCCGCTCCCGTTGAAGGGTCAAGGCCGAGATATTTGTATCCGGAATTAAGCCTGCTGTCGATATCGTTGACTGATGAAAGAAGCATGGCAATGAATTCCTCTCTTGTGAATGTCTTGCCAAGGCGTTTTGCATAGGCAAGTCCGAGCGCAGCCACACCGCTGACATGAGGACATGCCATTGATGTACCTCCCATATACGCATAGTCACTTCCACCTGCCTCGGTGGCTTCGCTTACGAAGGTCGAGAGAATCTGACTTTTACCAGTCTCGGTGTTAAGATAATAGTCTCCTCCAGGTGCCGAGATGTTGCAGCCGGGACCGAAGTTTGTG
Source organism: Bacteroidales bacterium (assembly GCA_015060205.1). Taxonomy (GTDB): domain Bacteria; phylum Bacteroidota; class Bacteroidia; order Bacteroidales; family UBA932; genus Cryptobacteroides. The sequence continues at coordinate 40,113 of SUYY01000001.1, read as the reverse complement.
TAATATGCCGGCAGTCCGTCAGGGCCTGTTCCTGTCACGCATATGCAGTCCATAAGTGCTCCCGGATAACTTGAGTAGGGCAGTCCGTCATTGCCGGCTGCAAAGATGACCAGAGGACCGTCGATTATCCTGGTCCTTGCAAGTTTTCCGGACTCTATGAGTTTCTTGTTGAGTCTTTCCTCCATTTCTGCAAACCTTTCCTTATCGAGGAAATACTGTATTGCGAAATATTCTATGCCGTATGAGGAGAAGTATTCATAGTCTGATTTATAGACTGCATTCTGATAACCGAATGAACATTGTGCTATATGTGCTCCATTGTCGGCGGCATATACAAATGCATGTGCAGCAGAATTGATGTTGCTTGATATTCCGCCTTCCATTATCTGGCAACTCATGATCCTTACACCGTCGCCATTACCAGTACCTCCTGCTACTCCGCACACACCGGTTCCGTTGTTGTTCACTGCACCTACAATACCCGCCACATGTGTTCCATGGCCGGATTCGTTCCGTTTGGTCCAATCTATCTTCGATGTGTCTCTTTCAAAGTTCCATCCATGGATGTCATCGACATAGCCGTTGCCGTCGTTGTCAATGCCGTCATTGCTGATTTCGAATATGTTTGTCCACATATTGTCTTTCAGGTCTTCATGCGTGTATTTGACAGGACCGTCAAGAATTGCAACGACTATCTCTTTGTCACCACCGACGTTAAGCCTGCTCCATACATCCTTTACGCTTATATCCGCTCCCTCAAGTGCTTCTGTGGCCACTGTCTTGTCTCCTGTGTTGATATAGTGCCATTGGTCAGAGAGTTTCTCATCGTTGAACGGCAGGTTACCTTTGGTTACCGACGCTTCGGAGCGGACCGCCTTGGCATCAGATCCGCATGATGTCATGGTATTGTACTGAACCTTTGATACGGTCCCGAGTTCTGCAAGTGCAGCGGCGGCGCAGTCCACACCGATGCCGTCGAAACTTACCTTGTACCATCTGTCGAGTTGATGCTTTCTGAGGTATTTCCTGTTGTGTTCGGTCACATGGAATACCGGACTGAACCCGGTGACCGCAATGCCTTCGCACTTGAGCATATCGAGTCCTTCACCTTTGCACGCTTTTTCTGCCGCATCTGCCGAAAGGCACACAAGGAGTTCTCCCGGTACGGCCTGTGACGGTGTGTTGATTATCTTGTCCATCACGGATCCTGCATCTGAGGTCGACCCTCCCTTTCCCACATGACTTTCGTCAATGCAGCCTGACAGGGTGACCAGCATCACTGCGGATACGAATGGTACGCTTATTCTTGAAATAATAGACATGTTATCTGTTATTTGATTTTGTTAGTATTCCATGACTGATCTTACTTTGACTTCAGACCTGATTTCGAGCAGTTCCTGAGCGATGTCCGCTTTGTCAAGATCCCGTATTATGCTGTTGATCTGAGGCATCTCCACTCTGTGCGCCTCAGTAAGTGAACTTAAGGTCTGTCCGCTTTGTCTGGCCTGTGATTCAGATGCCGTAAGATTCTTGAGAAGTTCGGAACCTTTTCTCACGAGGATCAGTTCTCCATGGGCATCACCGATGATTGTCGACAGATCCTCTTCTCCCATCCTGTTCTTCTGGTAACCTCCCATGACGATTGCCCAGAACTGGAGTTCCGTGGTGTTGTCCACGAAGGCTATGATATCCTCATGCACGAATCCTCCCATGATCATATCCCTTCTTTCCTTCACTTCCTTGTCTTCGAATGTCTCGTAGAAATATCCCGTACCGCTCAATGCTCCGGTTTTAGGTATGTACTGGTACTCGAACCTCAGGCTTGGAACCATGTTGGTGGAGTCCTTGACCATCACTTTGGCGCATCTGTTCTCCATGCTGTAAAGGTATCCGTCCTTCATTTCAAAACTGATGTCAGGATTGTTCTTCAGGGCAGGGAAGAGACCCTTTGCAGTCACCTTGTCACCATTGGCGGAAAGTGTTACTTCCGATGCCCTCCAGTTGCCCCTGATGGTTCTTCCTTCCGCTTCCGAGTCGAAGATATCTACCGATACAGGAATCCATGTTCCGTTGTATGCATCCGCATCAGGCTGTTCATATTCCTTCAGGTCGGTTGCATAATAGGTCCTCTGCATAAGGTCCTGTACACCTCTGGTATTCAAAGTGTCTGTGAAGAACTCGCTGTAATATCCGTTTCCTGCGTATATCACGAATGTATAGCCGGTTCCGGCCTTCAGATTGTTTCCTACCACACCGGAGAGACCGTCCTTGTTCAGCACCTTGAGCGTGAGGTTGTCAACTGAACCGTATTGCTCCATCTGCTCCTTGATCTGCTCTTCGTAGGTCTTGTAATATGCTGTAGGGTAATAACTTATCTGGGCATGGGTGATATCCTTGCCTCTTACCCAATATTGGAAGGAGTTCTGTGAAGAGTAGTTTGTCTCTTCTTTATCCGAAGCAAGACGGTCATCTGTATGGATTCCGAAGAACAACTGCACCTTTCGGTCATCTCCAGGCTTGACATATCCGAATTCCACCGAACTGTACTCACGGAATTTAGAGTCTCCTGCTCCATAGGTACATGCGACCAGAGTATATATTCCGGTCTTTGCATCTGTTTCAAACGGCTTGAGGTCCATTTCTATCTCAAGTTCGCCCTCGGCAGGATTTATCTCATGTGTGGAGTCCTCCACCGTTCCGAGTTTAGTGGACATCACAGACTCGCTGATCTTACCTTCGAAGATGTGATATCTGATTTTTCTTACATCTTTGGCTACTGTGAACGTCACTTTTGTGTTTCCGTCCTCCTTCACTTCGTCAGCCTTGAGTTCGATGGCATAGTCCTCTGCCTTTCCGTCAGGAAGCACGATACGGAATTTACCGGATGAGTTGCTGAAATAGTAATATCCTCCCATTCCGAACAGTACTCCGTTCTTAGGGAATGTTATGACTCCATCCTCGGAAAGCGTTCCGTAGAGGAGGTTGCTCGACGAGCCGAACACCTCAGGGACGTCCGAAGCGATGGATATATCTCCGAGCGAGCCGTCGCTGAATCCGGTCTTCTGTGCCGGGATATACACTTTTTCCTTATCTGTGGCATCCACATATATGGAAGCGTTCGGGTCGAGATACGGAGAGTAGGTGTCTTCAAGTTTTGCCTTGTTCTTTTCGTATTCTTCCTCACCTTCCACCAGACGTGCAAGATATGCCGGAGTATAGACTTTCTTCAGACGGAAGTAGCGTTCCTTGTCCTTTCTCCTGTATATCTCGACTTCAGTATTTTCCAGGTACCTTCCTTCCCAGTCGAACATGTCCGAAAAGAATGCGTCACGATAGGTGGCATAGCCATCCATCTTCTCCCATTCGAACATCTGGATATTGAAACTGATTGAAGATATGTTGGATGCATATATAGGTACGTACCTCGGGTCGGTTATGCTCATGGAGCATCTGAAGGTCTCTCCCGTCTTGATACCCTCGAATGACACCTTCACTGTGGTCTCCTTCTGACCTTTGGAGAAGTTGATGCTTCTGTCGAACTTGAACTTGTCGGCATCCTGGACAGGTATTTCCATGTATGAAGTATCGCTCGCTTCAGTCTGTATGAGTCTGTAGACGGAATACTCATAAGGAATCTCTGCGGCAGCGTCGGAATTTACCCTTCTTACCTTGAATTCGAGGAAGGTCTCGTCCTTGCCTTTTTCAAGGGTATGGGTTTTTGCATTCTCCTGCTCCTCTACGAAATATACTCCCATGCAGTCGTCAAGGTCATATGGGCCCTTTTCGATCTGTTCCTCGACACATGAGTTCATGAGGAGCACAAGCGAAGCAGTCAAAAGATGTCTTATATGTATTGCTTTCATCTGCATAAATTTTTCTTTTTTTATTTCCAGAGGGTAAGTTTCTCCGTAGGGTCAGGATTATTGTCGTCCGGATGCTTGATGCCGGAGTTTGACTGGTATTCTCCTCTTGTAATGACTATGTTCCATTGTGGGGAGCGGCCTTCTGTGTTGAATGTGGCGGTAGCAGGCACGTTTGTTCCTGAATATCCTCTCGTAATGCCCTGGTCAAGTCTCTTGTAGTCGAAGAACAGGACACCTTCACCCCAGAATTCGATTCTCTTCTGGAGCATCATCTCCTTGATGAATGCAGCCTCTGTCATGGTCAATACGGTGCAGTCATAACTTGAATATCTGTATTCCTGCATGAAGTCGTTGAGCAGTTCCCTTGCCTTTTCCAGACCGCCGTCAAGATTGAGTTCAGCCTCCATCTCGATGAAGTACATCTCTTCGATTCGCATCAGAGGCCAGTCTGCACAGTTTCCTACCGTATAGTCCATCACATTTCCGTCTGCCGGGCGGAACTTGAGGCTTTCATACTTCACAGCAGGGTAGTTGTACATGGATCCGTACACAAATCCGAACTGTTCGTCCGCTGATCCTGCAAACCGGTAGGCATAGTCCGATTCAGGGTCATACCATGAGTGCTTTCTGAAGTCCTCGTCGTTAATCTGATTGTACAGTGCTTGATTGACACCGAGTTGTGTCCAGACTGCATATCCGTATATGGCCTCGCATGAGCGGTGTGCTATGTTGGCAATCAGATTCGAGAGATTCTCTGACGAGACTGTAAGTCCCCAAATCCACGACTTGTTGGCGGAACCGTCGTTGAATCCGCTCTTAGGGTCTTCCCACTGAGCCTGTGTCAGAGGTGTGTGAAGTTTCATGTCGATTGCCTTGCGGGCATATCTTGCGGCCTGGCCATATGCTTCCTCGCTTGTCATGTCCCATGTGGACGGGTTGCCGAGTTCGGCATATGTCGCTCCAAGTTCAAGATATGCTCTTGCGTATAGACCATATACTGCGGTAAGTCCGGGAGCCGTATATGAGTTCAGACCGTCTTTAAGATATTCTTCAGCCTTCTTCAGGTCTGAGAGTATAAACTGGTACATTTCCTCTCTTGGCGCCCTTGGATTGTTCTTTGCCTCTTCCTCTGTCGTGTTCTCCTTTATGATGGGAACGGTCTTGCCGAGGACATTGTCTGCAGGCAGGATCTTGTTTGGTTTCGGCTCATATAGTCTTGCAAGGTCGAGATAGTACAATGCCCTGTATGCATAGGCCTGTCCCGCTATGTTTCTTGCTTCCTTGCTTGTGTCCTTGTCTACTTCTCCAACGACGTTTATTATCTCATTGACGAGTTTTATCCATTTGTAGTACTGATTCCAGAAGAAGGCGCACCAGATGTAGTCGCTTCCCTGAGAGGAGTTCTGATAGTATGAACCGAACCAGTAGTAGCCCATTTCTCCGAGAACCGCAATATCTTCCAGCATGGATTCTGTCGCCATATGGATTGCAGAAATACCGAAGTCACCATGATATCCGTATGTGCTTGCAAAACCTGCCGTTCCGGAATTCATCATTGCAGCCGGAATACCCGACATCATGTAGTTCAGTGCTTCATCGGAACTCTCCAACTGTTCCTTGGTGACGGTGCTTCCTTTCGGGAAGGTCTCCTTGATACAGCCGCAGAGCAGGATTGAACCTGTCAGAATTAACGATATTTTGAATATGTTCTTCATTATGTCTGTTTTTCTTGTTTAGAATGTCAGGTTGATACCTCCGGAAACTGTCCTTACAGGAGAGTTGACCGCTGAGTTCGTGCTTCCGGAGAAACTGAATCGAGGGTCGAAGCCCTGTCTGCGCGACCAGTAGACGATATTGTCACATGCCACATATATTCTCAGTCTCGATATGAACAGTTTTCTGACAACTCTTTCAGGAAGGGTGTAGCCCAGTTGAGCATTCTGGAAGTTCAGGTAACTTGCGTCAGTAAGGAAACGGTCTGATTCGCTTGCACTGTACTGGTCCTGATACTGGAAACGTGGGATGTCAGAACCGTTGTTTCCTGGTGTCCATGCCTTGAGAACGTCCTTGTGGAAGTTGGTGCCGACTCCGGCGGATGTTGGAGAACCCATGAAACCTGCATATCCGGAATCATAGGACAGACCACCTATCGAGTAGGTGAACGAAGCCGAGAAGTCGAAGCCGTAGAAGTCTATGGATGTTCCGAAACCGCCATACAGGTCCGGAGTAGGCGCTCCGCAGAGATATTGTGTGGCTTTCGAGTATTCGGTTGTAGTTTCCCTTGTCACAGTTCCGTCCTTGGCTGTCTTGTCATAGTACCACATGGACTTTCCTGTCTCCTTGTCAACCCCTGCATATTTAGGGATGTAGAATGTGTTCAACGGAAGACCTTCTCCGACATAGCGCGTGCCGTTTGCATATCCCTCATATCCCTCGACAGTCTTTGTCTTCTTGTCGTCAGGAAGCATGGTGATCTTGTTGGTGTAGTGAGTCAGGTTGAAATAGAAGTTCCAGTTGATGTTCTGATTCCTGTAGAGGCCTATGTTTGCGGACATCTCGACACCGGAGTTTCGCATGTCGCCGATATTGTCATAGTATCCGCTGTAACCGAGAGATACCGGAGTGGTGAACCAGAAAAGCATGTCGGATGTCTTTCTGTAGAAATACTCCACTGTACCGGATATCCTTCCTGTCAGGACTTCGAAGTCGATACCTGCGTTGAAGTTGGTGTTCGTCTCCCAGGTGATTTCCTTGTTACCCTTTACTCCGAAACTGATTGCAGGGCTGTCCTGGTTGTTGCTCAGGGTATAGGTGTCAGTGTAGAGATAGTTTCCGATGTTGTCGTTACCTTGAGAACCGATGGAAGCCTTGATCTTCAGCATGTCAAGCCAAGGAAGTTGAGGGAACCACTGCTCCTGGTTTATGAGCCATCCTCCGCCGAGTGACCAGAAGTTACCCCATCTGTGGTCAGGATGGAATCTGGATGATGCGTCGCGGCGATATGACACGCTACCGAATATCCTGTTGGCATAGTCATATTGTGCGCGGATGAAATATCCTTCGTTGTTGTACTCACCGGCAGTGGAAGATGCGTTCTTGCTGTCCACCACCGCACCGTTGAGTTCGTCATTGTCCATTGAGAACATCTGGCTCTTTGCTGCACTCAGACCGAATGATTTCGATGAGTAGTTCTCGTGTCCCAGAAGGACGCTCACGTTGTGGACTCCGCCAAACGTCTTCTTCCAGTTCAGCAACTGCTGGAGGTTCATGTAGAATGACCTTGCGTGTGACTTGCTTATCATACCTCCCACGGACGCAGCCATGCCGTAGTACTTGTTCATTATCGACGTACTTCTGGTTTCATCGACTCCGAGACCGGCATTGAACGTGAACGTGAAGTCCTTGAGGAACCTGACTTCGGCATATGCAGTACCGTTGACTGCGTTGCCTTCGGCGTTGTTCTTGTCGAGGATGGCCCCCTGAAGGGCATTGGAGTTGCCCAGATACGGACGGATCATTCCACCGTTGGAGCCTTCTCCATAGTCATATCTTCTATAACCGTATTTGTCGGTCTTGATGGTACCGTCGGCATTCCTGAGGTAGATAGGGTATATAGGAGCGATGTTGGTTGCGATCGCGAATATGTTGCCGGTCGAATTGCCTGCTCCCTCGTCGGTGTTTCCGTTGTTCCAGTTGTAGTTGGTGTATGAGATGTTTGCACCGATCTTGAGCCAGTTCTTTGCCTGATAGTCCGCCCTGAGTCGTGCGGTGTATCTGTACATGTCTGCGCCATCGATGATACCCTTGTTGTTCAGATATCCGAATGATGCGAGTACCGAAATCTTCTCACCGCTTCCCGATATGCTCACATTGTATTCCTGACGGAGGGAGTTGTGATATGCCTCGTCAAGCCAACTGTCAGGGGTGAGGAGGTACATGTCGTCACCATATCCTACTACGCGGCCCAGAGTGGCATTAGGGTTGAGCCTTCCGTTGCTTCCGATCAGGGACTGACCTGCAGGGACGTCATATACGATATATCCCAGACCGCCGGCACTTGTGCTTCCTGCTATGGTCTGGTTTGCCTTGATATGTGCCTGTGAAGGAGTGAGTCCGGGGGTGTAGTGTATGTTTCCGTCCTCGTCTACAGTCGGGTCAGGGCGTTCATAATAGTTGCGGAGTGCAGAGTAGTATACTTCGTAGTACTGACCTGGATCAGTGATTACATCATAGTCCTTGAGGGCCTTTGTGTTGAGTCCCCATTTTGCATCCACGTTTATCACAGCGTCCCCCCTCTTTGCCTTCTTTGTGGTGATCATGATGACACCGTTTGCTCCACGTGCTCCGTAAAGGGCATTTGATGCGGCATCCTTGAGCACTGTCATCGATTCGATGTCGGCGGAGTTGATGTTGTTCATGTCTCCGCTGTAAGGGATTCCGTCCACCACGTACAAAGGCGCTGTACCTGCCGACATGGAACTGATACCGCGGACCATGATGCTAGGAGACTGTCCGAGAGAACCTGATGAAGTGGTCATCTGAACGCCTGCCACAACTCCTTCAAGGGCGCGGGTCACGTCTGATGACTGGGTCTTGGCGATATCCGACGACTTCACCACGGTTGCGGATCCTGTAAAGGATTCCTTGGTCGCGGTACCGAAGGCTACGACGATTGTCTCTTCGATGGTCTCCGTGTCAGGGACGAGCAGGATGTCATGCTTGTCCTTGCCTGCCACAGATACTTCCTGTTCCTTGTATCCGATTGAGGAGAAGACCAGAATACCGTCGGATGGAACGGAGATTGAGTATAAACCGTCCATGTCGGTGACTGTACCGGTGGTCGTTCCCTTTACCATCACTCCGGCAAAAGGTACTCCCAGACCGGTGGATGAATCCGTCACGACTCCTGTCACTGTGAGATTCTGTGCTAATGCACTGACCGACAGCACAAGCATTGCCATGACGGCAAGTGTTAGTCTGAAATATTTCATTCGGTTGTTTAGATGTTGTTTTCAATGAAATTTGCGGGTTGGCGTTCTCTTTTAGAGAGAGAAATCGCTAACCCGCAAATTTACGAAATTATTACCTAAATTTAAAATTTATTTCTTCGTAAATCTTCGATATACTTGTCTATACGACGGATTTCAGAAGGAATGTTCAGTCCTTGCGGACATTTGCTCATGCATCTGTTGCAGCCGATGCATCTGTCTGCCTGACTGAATTCCTCTATAGCCCTGCCATAACTGACCAGATATGCTCTTCGGGCCTTCCTGTAATTCTCTGATTCGGGACTTCCTGCGATAAATCCTTCATTGACGCATTTGTTGTAATGAGTGAATATTCCGGGAATATCTATTCCGTATGGACAAGGCATGCAGTACTGGCAGGCGGTACATCCTATCACCGGGTATTTTTCCATCAGTTCCGCAGTCTCATCCATGAAGGCGATTTCGCTCTCCGACATGGGCCTTAAAGGAGAGAAAGTACTCAGATTGTCCTGAAGATGTTCCATATATGTCATCCCGCTCAGAACGCATATCACCCCTTCCGGAGTGCCGGCAAACCGGAATGCCCAGGATGCGATGCTTTTCTGCGGCTCGCGCTCCTTCAGCCTGTCGGCAAGATGTTTCGGCAGTCTTGCAAGTCTTCCACCCAGAAGCGGCTCCATGATGATTGAAGGAATGCCTCTGCTGTCAAGTTCACTCTGAAGGTATTTTGCATCTGTATTTCTGGATGAGGCATGTGTCCAGTCTACATAGTTAAGTTGTATCTGCACGAAATCCCAATGGTATTTATCATGCAGTGCGATCAACTGGTCGAATCCTTCCTTGCTTCCGTGGAACGAGAATCCCAGATTGCGGATGCGTCCTGCCTTGCGCTCCTCGAGAAGGAAATCGATCATGCCGTTATCCAGGTAACGTCTGTTGAAATCCTCGATTCTACCCAGAGAATGAAGGAGGTAGTAGTCGATGTAGTCCGTCTGCAGGTCCTTGAACGAGTCGTGATACATCTTCATTGACGCTTCTTTCGAACAGTCCCTGAAGTTTGACAGTTTGGTCGCGATATAATAACTCTCACGAGGATGTCTGCTCAGTGCGATGCCGGTAACCCGTTCGCAATCTCCGTTGTGGTACATCGGGGCGGCGTCGAAATAGTTCACACCATGTTCCAGCGCATAATCTACCAGGCGGTTCGCACCTTCCTGATCCACGATTTCCTTTCCGTTTTCATCTTTAGTCACCGGCCATCTCATGCATCCGTATCCCAGAATGCTTATCTTGTCTCCATTGCCGGGATTGATGCGGTATGTCATGTCGCCTTTTCCGGCCTTTTCCGACCGGTTGCATCCGGGAGCGAATCCTGCCGCCGCAGAGACTCCTGCTATCTTGAGAAAATCCCTTCTGTCCATATCAGATCATTTTGTGTACCTCATGTCCTTCTACATGTATTGCCGACAATGGTCTCGCAGGGCACAGATTTTCACATGCTCCACATCCTATGCACCTTTCTTCGTCGACTGCGGGAATCAGTGCAGACAGCATGTCCTGAGGATTCTTCCTGACCATGCTTATCGCCCCGGCCGGGCAATGTCTCGCGCAGTTTCCGCAGTCCACACCATCGGTATTCACTACGCAGATATCGAGATTGACCACTGCGTGACCTATCTGTATCGATGATTTCTCCTCAATGCTTACAGGTCTTATGGCACCTGCAGGGCATACGTCAGAGCACGCAGTACATTCAGGACGGCAATATCCCTTTTCATATGACATTTCCGGCTGCAGGAGGGTCTCAAGCGAAGACGATGGCCTGAGTACCTTGTTCGGGCAGGCACTTACGCATAACTGGCAGCCTGTGCAGCGGTCTGCGAAATTTTTCAGACTGAGTGCGCCGGCAGGAACCACAGGAGTCTGTCTTTCATGTTTCTGCGGTGTCCTCACCAGAGCCGGTATCTTTTTTCTGCGGGCCTCAGATACAAGTGCTCCTCCCGTCAGCAGTGCTGTCGCTATGAATGCTCGTCTGCCGGAATCCTTCCCATCAGGTGAAGCATGACCGTCTGATGCCTTCGCGTTTTTCCCGGACTCTCCATGCCGTCTTGTACGTAATGCATATTTTATCGCTCCCTCCTTGCAGTTGTCGAGGCAATCCATGCAGACTACACATCTGCTGTAGTCTATCGCGTGATTCTCCATATCTATGCATGAAGACTTGCACTGGCGGCCGCATAATCCGCAGTTCCTGCATTTTTCTGTGTCGATCACTGGGGCAAAGATGCTCCGTCTTGAAAAGAATCCGAGAATGGTGCCCACCGGACATACGGTGTTGCAGTAGTTTCTGCCTCCAAACCATGCGAACAGGAATATGACCACAAGTGTCACCGAAGCCACAATCAGCGAAGGCAGCGACTTGAGCCATACCTCAGTGCTGTAGAAAGCATAACTGTCCGCTCTTTCCGCAATATATGCCAGAAGATTGTTGCCCCATTGGTATACAGGTGCAAACAGATTGCCTGCTATCCTGCCGTATGCGCTGTATGGTGCAATGAGGATTGCGATGGAGTGAGCACCCAAGGCAAGGGTCGGGACAAACGCTGCCAGAATTACGTATCGGAGCCATTTCTTCTCCGGAGTATATCTGAAACGGAATCTGTTCTTTTTCTTAAGCCTGCCTCTTGTCCAGGATATGATATCCTGCAATATGCCCAGAGGACATATCACCGAGCAGTAAACTCTTCCGAAAAGGGCGGTTACAAGAACAAGTCCTGCTACCACGAGTGTGTTCGCTGCGAGAACAGCGGGCAGGAACTGTATCTTTGCCATCCATCCTAAAAATGCATGCACTCCTCCTGTGAAGTCCAGAAACATAAGTGTGATGCCCAGGAAGAATATGACGGCAATCGTAATACGTGTTTTTCTAAGCATAAGTCATCAGTTTACCATGACGCAATCGAAGTATTCGTCGAAAAGAGCCTTTGCCTTTTCTATCTGCTCCGGTGTGTTGGTCTTTGTGTCTTTCAGAGGATATTCCTGTCCCATTGATTCGTACTTGTGGATTCCAAGGGTATGGTATGGGAGTATTTCGACCCTCTTGATCATTTCATAGCCCTTGAAATGCTCTCCCAAGGACCTTATGTCTTCTTCAAAGTCGCTGATTCCGGGAACAAGGACATATCTGAGCCAGAACGGTTTCCCGTTGTCCTCAAGCCACCTGGCTGTTTCCAGTGTCCTGGTGTTGCTCCTTCCGGTCAGATTTTCGTGGCGGTCGTTGTTGAACTGCTTCACGTCAAGAAGGACCAGGTCCACCTTGTTCAGAAGTTCCTCCACTGCCGGATTCCATACGCCTCCGTTGGTGTCTATGCATACGTTTATACCTTCTGCATGCAGACTGTCCACAAGAGGAATCAGTCCTTGTGCCTGACTGGTGGGTTCACCTCCGGAGAATGTGACTCCACCTCTTTTCCCGAAGAAAGGCTTCTGGTTGACAGCCATCCTGACAACCTCCTCGGTTTCTGTCGGAGTACCTCCTTCAAAGGCGATTGTGTCGGGGTTGGCGCAGTAAAGGCAGCGGAACGGGCAGCCTTGAAGAAATACGACGAGCCTCAGACCTGGCCCGTCGTATGTTCCCATAGATTCGTATGAGTGTACTTTTATCATAGTGAGATCCCCGAACTTGTCGGGGATGACATTAAAGTGATTCGTGGAATGTACGTGCGATAACCTCAAGTTGGTGCTCACGGCTGAGTTTAGTGAAGTTCACAGCGTAGCCTGATACACGGATTGTGAGTTGAGGATACTTCTCAGGATGCTCCATTGCGTCCTCAAGCATTTCCCTGTTGAGTACGTTCACGTTGAGGTGATGTGCGCCCTTTGTGAAGTAGCCGTCCATCATTGTGATGAGGTTGTCTATCTTGTCTTCATCTGTAGGACCGAGTGACTTAGGTACGATAGAGAAGGTGTTTGATACACCGTCCTGTGATTCGCGGTAGTCAAGTTTTGCTACAGATGAGAGGGAAGCGATTGCTCCGTGGGTGTCACGTCCGTGCATAGGGTTTGCTCCAGGTGCGAATGCTACGCCCTTTGCCCTTCCGTCAGGAGTAGCACCTGTCTTCTTACCGTACATCACGTTTGATGTGATGGTGAGGAGTGAGAGGGTAGGCTGAGCATCCTTGTATACCTTGCGTGAGCAGAGTTCTGTGTTGAAGAAACCTACAACATCACGTGCGATCACGTCAACTCTGTCATCGTCGTTACCGAACTTAGGGAAGTCTCCCTCGATGTCGAATCCCTCGGTAAGACCGTCTGCATTTCTGCGTGCAGTCACCTTTGCATGCTTGATTGCTGAAAGCGAGTCCGCTACGATGGACAGACCTGCAACACCGTATGCGAGGTTGATTGTAGGGTTTGTGTCGATGAGGGCCATCTGTGACTTCTCGTAGTCATACTTGTCGTGCATGTAGTGGATGATGTTCATGGTATCGTTGTACACGCGCGCAATCTGGTGGAGTACCTTCTTGTAGTTCTCCATTACCTCGTCGAAGTCGAGCACGTTGCTGCTGAGCGGTTTGATTCCGTCTACCATCAGAGTGCCGGTGTTCTCGCAACGTCCGCCGTTGATTGCAAGCAGGAGTGCCTTTGCGAGGTTTGCTCTTGCTCCGAAGAACTGGATGGCCTTTCCGATTGCCTGATATGACACGCAGCATGCGATACCGTAGTCATCGCAACCTCTTACCATTCTCATGAGCGAGTCGTTCTCGTACTGAACAGAACTTGTGTCGATGGATACCTGTGCGCAGAACTTCTTGAATCCCTCAGGGAGTTGCGGATGCCAGAGAACTGTCATGTTTGGCTCCGGTGCAGGTCCGAGGTTGTAAAGAGTCTGGAGGAAACGGAACGAAGTCTTTGTCACCTTGCTCTTACCACCTGTGAAGCGTCCTCCGATGGACTCGGTGATCCATGTAGGGTCTCCTGCGAAGATATCGTTGTATGACTGCATTCTGAGGTGACGCACCATACGCAGTTTCATTACGAACTGGTCGATGAGTTCCTGTGCGAATGTCTCGTCGATAAGGTTATGGTCAAGATCGTACTGGATGTAGATGTCGAGGAATGAAGATACGTTACCGAGTGACATCGCGGCTCCATCCTGCTCCTTTACTGCAGCAAGGTAAGCCATGTAAACCCACTGTACAGCCTCCTGTGCGTTTCTTGCAGGTCTGCTCAGGTCGAGTCCGTAGAATGAACCGAGCACCTTCATTTCGCCCAGAGCCTTGATCTGGTCAGCAACCTCCTCTCTGAGGGTGATGCGTGAACGGGTCATTGCACCTGTGAGGTTCTTCAGGTCTTCCTTCTTGGCCTCGATGAGTCTGTCTACACCATAAAGCGCAAGTCTTCTGTAGTCGCCGATGATACGTCCTCTTGAATAGTTGTCAGGAAGACCGGTAAGGAAGCCGAGTGACCTGAACTTCCTGATCTCCTCTGTGTATACATCGAATACTCCGTCATTATGAGTCTTTCTGTAATGAGTGAATATCTTCTTCACCTCAGGGTCAAGTTCAACGCCGTTTTCGATGCAGGCCTTCTCCACAACCTTCCAGCCTCCGAAAGGCTTGATTGCTCTCTTGAGAAGTTCATCTGTCTGAAGTCCGACGATAAGTTCGTTCTCCTTGTCTATATAACCTGCCGCATGCGAGGTGATAGTAGAGATTGTCTTTGCATCTATCGAACGTACTCCTCCGTTCTGTCTTTCCTCCTCGATAGCCTCGAGACATTTGTTCCAAAGTTTCTTGGTGCGCTCAGTTGCACCTGCGAGGAAACTTGCGTCTCCGTCATAAGGAGTGATGTTGCTGTATACGAAATCCGCAACATCAATCTTGTGGCTCCATCTGCCGTCGTTGAATTTCTGTGTCATGTTCCTTACAATTTTGCTGCAAAGGTACAAGCAAAATTTACAAAAATCAACTAACTTGTACTAATATTATGTTACAATGTCATTATTTGGGAATATATTGTCACTTAATGAAATAGAGGCTGCCTGTCATGACAGCCCCTTCGCACGCTTGTCAGAGTCTCCTGCTTCTAATTTTCCCCGGTCAGGACCTCCACCTTGCTGGCCATGACTTCGTAGAACTGCTTCTCCGTCCCGTCAGCCGAAGTGTACCTGCTTGTCCTCAGACGGCCGAGTACACGCACCGGTACGCCCTTCTCGATTTTTTCGAGATTCCGGATATCTCTTCCACTCCATGCTACAATGTTGTGCCACATGCTTTCGTTCACAGCGTTTCCCTCGCGTGTCTTGTAAAGGAAGTCGGTGATCATGGTGAAGTTGGCTACCTTGCTCCCGTTGTGTTCGTTTGTCCGGACTGTTCCTACAATGCCCTGCAGTTCAATCCTGTTGATGTGTTCGATGTGTTCCATAAAAAACAGTTTAATTGGTTTGCGGCAAAGGAAGACAATAGAAATGATACAGAAACCTGTTCCGGACGCCTCGGTAAACTTTATTTCTTTTTCTTATGCTTTTTTCTTTTTCTTGGGTCTTTCAGATATCCCCGCGGACGGACACAAGATTTATTTTATGCAGGTGAAGATTTTTTTTGCTTTTCCGGAACATAAGAAAGAGAAATTATTTTCATCAGAAAAAGAAAAAATCCTTTCCTACCTATTGCAGGGAAGGATGCATATCGGGAAATTTGTGTGATAAAAGTGGTATTATGGATTATAGAAATGCTAATCTCGAGGAAGCGCCCAGATGTCTTGAATGCGGCGATGAAATAGTATATGGCAGAAGTGACAAGAAATTCTGCAGCGACGAATGCAGAAACCGTCATCACAACCACCATCACCGCGCCTGCCGGCAATATAAGAGGATGGTCACTACCATTCTGGACAGGAATTATGATATTCTGGACGAACTGGTCCGGTCCGGTATAGATGCCATATGGGTGGCGGATGCCATTGCATTGGGATACAATCCTGCCTATGTGACATCATATAGGAAGCATGGAAAAAGGTCCATGTGCCACTGCTATGACATATGTTATGTCACGACGGACAACAGGATGACTTCCATATCAAAAATCCAAAATCTTTCCTTACCTTTGCAAGTTGCCGATAAGGAAGGTCGGTCGGACGAACAGTAATACATTTATAATATATGAGAAAAGAAATCATCATTGCAGGCGCAGCGCTTGCACTTATTACAGGTTGTAACATGAAAAATCCGTTTCTTACGGAGTCGTCACTCCCTTTTGGCGCTCCTGAGTTTGACAAGATCAGGAATGAACACTATCTTCCTGCTTTTGAGAAGGGTATAGCGGAAGGAAAGGCAGAAATCGATGCCATCGTGGCTAATGAAGAGGAACCGACCTTCGAAAATACAATCGAGGCTATGGAGTTTGCCGGACAGACACTCAACAATGTGGCCGGAATTTTCTACAATCTCATGGAGGCCCACACCAATGACCAGATGCAGGAGATTGCTGAGAAGGTATCTCCTATGCTTACTGAGTTCTCGATGTACACTTCTCTTAACGAGCCTTTGTTCAAGAAGGTTAAGGCTGTATATGAGAAAAGGAACGAACTGGGACTGGAACAGGATCAGATGAAACTTCTGGAAGATACCTACAAGGGCTTTGTACGTGGCGGAGCGAATCTTTCTGATGAGGATAAGGCCGTGTTCAGCAAGATAGAGGAGGAACTTTCTCTTGCAAGCCTTCAGTTCAGCAAGAACGTACTTGATGCAACAAACGCTTACACGCTCAATGTGACAGATCCTGCTGACCTTGCGGGTCTTCCTGAATATGTGAAGGCAATGGGAGCGGAGACTGCAAAGGAGAAGGGACTCGAAGGATGGGCATTCACCCTTGCTTATCCTAGTTTCGGTCCTTTCATGAAGTATAGTGAGAACCGCGAACTCCGCAGGCAGATGTGGACCGCACATAACACAAAGGCAATCGGTGGAGACTTTGACAATAACGAGATAGTCAAGAAGATCGTCGATCTCAGGATCAAGAAGGCGAATCTCCTTGGATATGAGACATTTGCAGACTATGCCCTTGAGGTGAGGATGGCTAAGGACAGAGAAACTGTCACTGAATTCATCAGCAATCTTCTCGAGCCTTCACTTCCTTTCGCAAAGAAGGATGTGGAAGCAGTGCAGCAGTATGCCGAGGCGAACGGATTTACTGAGAAACTCATGCCTTGGGATTTCTCCTACTGGTCTGAGCGTCTTCAGAAGGAACAGTACTCGCTCAATGAGGAACTTCTCAAGCCGTACTTCCAACTTGAAAACTGCATCGACGCTGTATATGGTCTTGCAACACGTCTTTACGGCATTACTTTCCACGAACTTACTGACCTTCCGGTATACCACGAAGAAGTGAAGGTATATGAGGTGAAGGATGCTGACGGCAGCCACCTTGCGCTCCTTTATGCCGACTTCTTCCCGCGTGCAAGCAAGAGGGGCGGAGCATGGATGACGGAGTTCCGTGGCCAGAGCATACGTGACGGAGTAGAGTACAGGCCGTTCATCAATATCGTGATGAATTTCACCAAGCCTACTGCCGATGCACCATCACTCATCACCCATAGTGAACTCACGACTTTCCTGCATGAGTTCGGTCATGCTCTTCATGGCATTCTTGCTCAGGGACGTTATCCGTCAATGACAGGAACAGGCGTTTCGCGCGACTTTGTAGAACTTCCATCGCAGATCATGGAGAACTGGGCATATGAGCCTGAATATCTCAATACTTTTGCGAAGCATTACCAGACAGGAGAGCCTATCCCGATGGAACTCATCGAGAAGATCGTGGCAGCAAAGAACTTCCAGGCAGGATATGCTCAGGTGCGCCAACTTCATTTCGGATATGTCGATATGGCTTGGCATACATTGAAAGAGGTACCGTCAGAAAGCACAATCGAGTTTGAACACAAGATGCTTGCTCCATATGCGGTGCTTCCTATAGTAGACGGAACCGGATTCTCGCCATCATTCTCACATATTTTCAATGGTGGATATTCTGCCGGATATTATTCTTACAAATGGGCAGAGGTTCTCGAGGCCGATGCATTCTCCCTCTTCAAGGAAAAGGGAATCTTCAATACAGAGGTCTCCGGAGCATTCCGCAAGGAGATTCTTGAGAAAGGTGGTGTGGAGGACGAGGATGTGATCTACCGCAACTTCCGCGGTCATGATCCTCAGCCGGAAGCCCTCATGGAAAAACTCGGACTTGTGAAATAAAAAAAAGAGGCTCAGGCCTCTTTTTTTTATGCTACCTTTTCATTAAGGTCCTTGGGTTCCTTGAAGAGAATCATGAACAGGATCGCGACCACAAGGGCATAGCCCGCAAAGACATACCATGCAGCGCTCCAGTCAGGTTCCGCAGCCTTGTATACGAAATGGTTGACTACAGCCTGTGCGCTCAGGGTTCCTACGGTCGCTCCGATACCGTTTGTCATAAGCATGAACAGTCCCTGTGCGCTGTTCTGGATCTTTGATGTGGTCCTCATGTTCACATATAGCGAGCCGGAGATGTTGAAGAAGTCAAAGGCGACTCCATATACTAACATTGACAGGATGAGCATCCATACTCCAGAACCGGGATCTCCTGCACCGAACAGTCCGAAACGGAGTACCCATGCGAACATCGCTATCAGCATGACTCTCTTTATTCCGAAAAGTTTCATCGCTATAGGGATGAGCAGGATGCCGAGTGTCTCAGATACCTGTGATATGGATATCAGAGCATTTGCGTTGCGTGCACCCCATGTCTGTGCAAATTCCGGGATGTCCTTGAAATGCGAAATGAAAGGATTTGCAAATCCGTTGGTAATCTGCAGGGCCACTCCCAGGAGCATGGAGAAAAGGAAGAAGATAGCCATCTGACGGTCTTTGAAAAGGGAGAACGCCTTGAGACCGAATCTCTCTGCGATGCTCTGTCCCTGCGCGTTGTCGGTGCTGCACGGACACGATGGAAGGGTGAAGCAGTAAAGCAGCATGACAAGTCCGAGGACTCCGGACACTATATACTGGTTATATGAATGCTGATACTGCACGCCGTTGCCGTCTGTCATGAAATTCACAAAAAGCATAGCCGCAATGAAACCTATGGTGCCGAAGACGCGGATCGGAGGGAATGCCTTTACAGGGTCATATCCTTCACTCTCAAGAATCTTGTATGCTACAGAATTGGAAAGGGCTATGGTCGGCATATAGAATGCCACGCTCAATGCATACATTCCGAACAATGCTCCGAATGAGACGTCGCTGCCTGCTGTCATACCGTAGAAACCGGCGCCAAGCATCGCCGCTCCCGCTATTCCATGGCAAAGACCGAGAAGTTTCTGTGCCGGGATGAACTTGTCCGCCACGATTCCCATGATGGTCGGCATGAAGATGGAGACTATTCCCTGCATTGCATAAAAAATACCGATTTTGGTTGCCAGTCCGACAGAGGCGAGGTAACTTCCCATAGATGTGAGATAAGATCCCCAAACGGCCCACTGGATGATATTCATGACTATTAGTCTGAATCTGATGGATTTATTCATAGTGTTATTTAATTTGTTTTCATATTCAGATCCCCGATCAGGTCGGGGATGACAGTTTCTTTCATGCCGTCATTGACAATTTGTTTCATGCCGTCATTGACAATTTGTTTCATCAGTCATTGACAGTTTGTTTCATGCCGTCATTGCCGGCCTGACCGGCAATCTGCTTATAATGTATCAGACAAAGATAGCGGTTTTTGACTAAAAGTTCGTATCTTTGACGGTTAAAATATTTCGGATGAAGTTTGTAAAGACACATAATGACCCAAATTCCGCAGCACGTTGCGGTGTCATCACCACTGACCACGGTCAGATAGAGACGCCTATATTCATGCCTGTCGGTACTGTCGGGTCTGTGAAAGGAATCTATCACAGGGACCTCAAGGAAGACATAAAGGCAGAGATAATACTCGGCAATACATATCATCTGTATCTGCGTCCGGGACTGGATGTGCTGAAGGCAGCGGGAGGACTTCATAAATTCGAATCATGGGACCGTCCGATACTTACAGACAGCGGCGGATTTCAGGTGTTTTCCCTCAGTCCAATCAGGAAACTTACCGAAGACGGATGCATTTTCCGTTCGCATATAGACGGCTCAAAGCATATGTTCACTCCGGAAAACAATATGGACACACAGCGCATCATCGGAGCCGACATAGTGATGGCTCTGGATGAATGTTGTCCGGGAGATGCCACATATGAATATGCCAGGAAGTCCCTCAGGCTTACACAAAGGTGGCTGGAGCGTTGCGTAAGGCATTTCGATGCGACGGAACCTCTGTACGGCTATTCTCAGGCCCTGTTCCCTATAATCCAGGGATGTGTATATCCGGACCTTCGTCGTGAAGCGGTCGAGCATGCGGCGGCACTTGACCGTGAAGGTTATGCCATCGGAGGTCTTGCAGTGGGTGAGCCTACCGAGAAGATGTACGAGATGCTTGAGGTCGTATGCCCTTTTCTTCCGGAAGACAAGCCGCGTTACCTCATGGGAGTAGGCACTCCGGCAAACCTTCTTGAAGGTATTGCAAGGGGTGTGGATATGTTCGACTGCGTGATGCCTACCCGCAACGGACGCAACGGCATGCTCTTCACGTGGGACGGCATAATGAACATGAAGAACAAGAAATGGGCGGATGATTTTTCTCCTCTCGATCCGAAGGGAACTTCATTTGTCGACCATACATATACCAAGGCATATCTGCGTCATCTTTTTGTGGCTGGAGAAATCTTTGCCGGACAGATTGCCAGTGAACATAACCTCGCCTTCTATCTCGATCTGGTACGTGAGGCCAGACGTCATATCAAGGCAGGTGACTTCAAGGCATGGAAGGATGAGACAGTACGCAGGATAACAACAAGACTTTAGACGCAATGGAGTTCGACCTCAGACCAAGAAGACTTGACGTATACATAGTCAAGAAATTCATAACCACATTCTTTGTGGCTCTGCTTCTTATCATCGGTATCGTGATCATCTTCGATATCAGTGAGAAGATTGACGACTTTGTTAGCAAGGAGGCACCTTTAAGGGCGGTCGTCTTTGACTACTACGTCAATTTCGTACCATATTTCATGAATATGTTCAGTCCGCTCTTTGTGTTCATCACCGTCATATTCTTCACCTCGAAGATGGCGGCGGATACTGAAATCGTGGCCATACTCTCCTGCGGCATCAGTTTCCACAGGATGATGGTGCCCTATATATTTTCAGCCACGTTGATTGCGATATTTTCACTTTGTCTGAACCTGTTCGTCATACCGGAAGCCAACAAGACGCGTCTTGAATTTGAGAACCAGTATATAAAGCAGAGGTTCAAGGGCGTGGGAAGGAATGTGCATTACCAGATATCTCCGGGTGAATATGTGTTTGCGGAGTCTTTCAGTTCGTGGAACAATACGGCCTACCGCTTTACGCTTGAAAGAATAGAAAATGACCGTCTTGTATCCAAGATCTCTGCCGAATCAGCAGTATATGACACAGCGTCAGGAAGTTGGAGACTGAAGAAATATTTCATCAGGGAATATAACGATGACCTTACCGACCGTGTCCGCAGCGGAAGACAGATAGATACAATTATCCCTCTGACCGTGAAGGACTTCTATCTGACGGAAAATACAGTTGAAACATTGACATATAGAGAACTGAATGAACTTATCGATATCCAGCAGATGAGAGGCGACGCCAATGTGAAGTTTGCCCTTATCGAAAAGAATACGAGATTCGCACTACCGTTCTCGGCATTTATCCTGACCATAATGGGAGTGGCGCTTTCATCCAAGAAGCGCAGGGGAGGAATAGGATGGAATATCGGTATTGGTATCGCTCTGGCCTTTACCTATATATTGTTCCTCAGATTCAGCCAGATGTTCGTCCATACAGGTGCCTTGCCTCCGGCCATTGCCCTGTGGCTGCCTAATGTGGTCTTTGCCATCATCGCGATCTTCCTATATCGCATAGCACCGAAGTAGGACTTATACCTATTATATATAAGGCTGAGCCTCCGGAGAATTTCTTCCGAAACGGAAGTGTCTCCGGAGGCTCAGCCTCTATGTGTAAAGAGAATAGGGAACTAAAGCGTTCTCTTTATCTCTTCAATGGTATATGCCTCGACAACGTCGCCTATCTTGATGTCGTTGTATCCCTGGATATTCAGACCGCAGTCCATACCCATGTGAACTTCCTTGACATCATCCTTGAACCTCTTGAGTGAACCGAGTTCTCCGGTGTAGACTACGATACCGTCGCGGATCACGCGCACCTTCGCAGTTCTCTGGAGTTTTCCTTCACGGACAATACATCCTGCGATTGTTCCGACCTTGGAAATCTTGAAGGTCTCCTGAACCTCTGCAGTAGCGGTGACAACCTCCTTCTGCTCAGGCTCGAGCATACCTTCGATACCGCTCTTGAGTTCGTTGATACAGTCGTAGATGACAGAGTAGAGACGGATTTCGATTTCCTCCTTCTCTGCAAGTTTGCGGGCAGACGGCATAGGACGTACCTGGAATCCGATGATGATGGCATCTGATGCTGCCGCAAGGAGGATATCCGACTCGGAGATTGCTCCGACAGCCTTGTGGATAACGTTCACCCTTACTTCCTCTGTAGAGAGTTTTATGATAGAGTCCGAAAGCGCTTCCACAGAACCGTCAACGTCTCCCTTGACGATTACATTGAGTTCCTTGAAGTTTCCGATTGCGATACGACGTCCGATCTCCTCGAGAGTCATATGCTTCTGGGTCTTGATGCCCTGGATACGTATAAGTTGCTCACGCTTGTTGGCGATATCCTTGGCCTCCTTTTCGTCAGCCATCACAACGAATGTCTCACCTGCTGTCGGTGCTCCGTTAAGACCGAGAACAGATACAGGTGTCGATGGACCTGCCTCTTCCACCTTTTGTCCACGTTCGTTGAACATTGCCTTTACCTTACCGGTGTAGCATCCTGAAAGCATCACATCTCCAACTCGGAGGGTTCCGTTCTGCACGAGAATTGTGGCGAGGTAGCCGCGACCCTTGTCGAGTGACGACTCGATCACCGCTCCGGAAGCCCTCTTGTTAGGATTGGCCTTGAGTTCGAGCATCTCTGCCTCAAGAAGGACTTTCTCGAGAAGTTGGTCTACGTTGATTCCTTTCTTTGCCGAAATCTCCTGGCACTGGAATTTTCCACCCCAGTCCTCCACGAGGATGTTCATGTTGGAAAGTTGCTCACGTATCTTCTCAGGGTTCGCTCCTGCCTTGTCTATCTTGTTGATCGCGAATACCATAGGGACGCCTGCCGCCTGTGCATGGTTGATGGCCTCCACAGTCTGAGGCATTATGCAGTCGTCGGCTGCAACGATGATGATTGCGACGTCGGTCATCTTTGCACCACGCGCACGCATCGCCGTAAACGCTTCGTGACCAGGAGTGTCAAGGAATGTTATCCTCTGTCCGTCAGGAAGTTTTACGTTGTATGCACCGATGTGCTGTGTGATACCACCGGCCTCACCAGCAATCACATTGGCATTACGGATATGGTCGAGAAGGGAAGTCTTACCGTGGTCTACGTGACCCATCACGGTGATTACCGGTGGACGTGGAAGGAGATCTTCCTCTGTGTCCTCCGCTTCTCCCTGTGCGATTGCATCAGTAAGGTTTGCTGTAACGAATTCCACTTCATATCCGAACTCCTCTGCAACGAGAACGAGTGTCTCTGCGTCAAGACGCTGGTTGATGGATACCATCATACCAAGGCTCATGCATGCTCCGATGACTTTTGTCACAGGGGTGTTGTTCATAAGGGTTGCGAGGTCGTTTACAGTCACGAACTCAGTAACCTTGAGAACCTTCTGCTCGAGTTGCTGCATTTCCATCTCCTCCTGCATCCTCTGAGATACAGCCTCTCTCTTGTCCTTTCTGTGCTTTGCTCCGAAGTTGTTCTTCTTGCCTTCATTCATGCGGGCATAAGTCTCCTTGATCTGCTTCTGGATTTCCCTCTGCATCTCTTCCTGCTCGGCCTCGGTCATTGCAGGCTTGAACTTGTCACCGCCTCTGTCGCGACGGCTCTTCTTGTTATCTTTCTTGCCCAGGTTCTGCTGCTGGGCATTGTTGCCCTTGTTCTTGTCCTTCTTGCCTCCGTTTGTAGCCTCGACCTTGGTCACGTCCACCTTCTGGCTTGCATTTTTGTCGATGCGCTCTCTCTTCTTCTTTTTCTTCTTGGTGTCGAACTGTGAAAGGTCGATCTTGTCCACAACCTTCGGACCTGCCAGTTTTTCCACCTGAACCTTCATTTCGCGAGGCTGCGGCTTGACATCTTCTGCAGGTTTCTGTTCAACTTCCGGCTCCACAGGCTCTGCCGGAGCAGGTTCAACTACCTGTACCGGTTCCTTGACAACAGGTTCCTCCTCCTGCTTCTCCTCTTTTCTGACAGGCTTCTTTTCAAATTTTGAAAGGTCGATCTTGTCCACAATCTTCGGTCCTGCAGTGACAGGAGTCTCGGAAACTGTCTGAACAGGTTCTTCTTTTACCGGTTCTTCCACAGGTTTCGGAGTCTCGACCTTGAGCGTATTGCTCTTGATGACAACCTCTTTTTCAGGGATTTCGTCATCATGGCTTGACTTCTTCTTGGATCCCATCTCG
The DNA here is from genome assembly GCA_015060205.1 of Bacteroidales bacterium. Classification (GTDB taxonomy): domain Bacteria; phylum Bacteroidota; class Bacteroidia; order Bacteroidales; family UBA932; genus Cryptobacteroides. Next base: position 15,581 of record SUYY01000001.1, on the reverse strand, counting down.
ATGATTTCCTTAAGTTTGATGGTCACCTTTTCCGAGTCTTTCTTAAGTTTCTGGTCTTCACCGAACTTGGCTTCGATAGCAGGAAGATATTCGTCCGAAATCTTGGCGTTCGGATTCATCTCCACATTTGCTCCCTTCTCATTGAGAAACTCAACGAGACGCGCAAGTCCGATGCTGAATTGTTTTGTAAGTTTGCTTAATCTTATTTCTGCCATAAATGTAATCTTGTTTAGTCTTCAAACTCGGCGCGGAGGATTTCAAGGACTTCCTCTACTGTTTCGTCCTCAAGGTCTGCTCTGTTTGCGATGTCAGCAGCAGAAAGTGCAAGTACGCTCTTCGCTGTGTCACATCCGATGCTCTGGAGTTTCTCAATGATCCATGGCTCGATGTCATCATCGAATGCACTGAGCAGTACGTCTTCTTCATCATCCTCTACCTCGTCCTTTGGAAGATCTCTCCAGACTTCGATCTCCTTGCCTACGAGCATTCCGGCGAGACGGATGTTGCATCCACCCTTACCGATACCCTTCTTCACTTCGTCAGGAAGCATGTATACCTTGATCTTGTCCTCTTCTCCACCAAGTATGATGGATGAGATCTTTGCAGGGTTGAGTGCCCTCTGGATAAGAAGTTGGGTGTTGTTTGTCCACTGGAGGACGTCGATATTTTCGTTGCGGAGTTCGCGCACGATGCCGATGATTCTTGATCCCTTGACACCGATACATGCTCCGATAGGGTCGATTCTCTCGTCATATGACTCTACTGCCACCTTTGCACGTTCGCCAGGTACACGTACAACCTTCTTGATGGTTATCAGACCGTCGTAGATTTCAGGAACCTCCTGCTCGAAAAGTTTCTCGAGGAAGTCAGGGGTGATTCTTGAAAGAACTATATATGGAGTGGTGTTGTTCTTCATCTCCACGCTCTTGATGATGGCCCTTACTGTGTCGTTCTTCTTGAAGTGCTCGCCAGGAATCTGCTCTGACTTAGGAAGTCTGAGTTCGTTTCCGTCCTCGTCAAGGATGAGGACTTCCTTTGCCCATGTCTGGTATACCTCACCGGTGAAGATTTCGCCGATCTTGTTCACATACTTGTTATAGAGGTTCGCCTTCTCGATATCCATGATACGTCCCTGAAGGTTCTGACGGATGTTGAGTATGCCTCTGCGGCCGAAATCCTTGAGTTCGATCTTCTTTGCGAATGTCTCGCCGATCTCGTAGTCGTCATCAAGGGATTCGTCGTTGATTGCGATCTCTGTGTTCGGATCCTCAACTTCTTCCACAACCTCTCTGTTCCAATAGATCTCGCAGTCTCCTTTGTCGATGTTGATGATGATGTCGAAGTTGTCTGCTGATCCGTAAGTCTTTGTGATCTGAGTTCTGAACACATCCTCCAGAACACCCATCATGGTAGGCCTGTCGATGTTCTTCTGGTTCTTGAACTCGGCAAAAGCGTCTTTCAGTTCAATCTTTTCCATTTCAGTATGTTGTTTTTTTTAGTTAAATTCAATGTGTGGACGTACAGAATTCACCTGATCCATAGTGAATCTGTCGTTATGCTCTACAATCTCTTTCTTCTTCTTTCCCTCAACGGTCTCTTTTGCACTGTAGTTCAGAGTGATGCTTTCCTCGTCCGCTTCAATGAGGGTGGCGATCATCTTGCGTCCTCCCTTGAGTTGGACCTCCACCTTCGACCCCACAGCCTTCTGATATTGCTTGAGGACCTTGAACGGCTGGTCAAGCCCCGCAGAAGTCACTGTGAGCGAGTAGTCTTCCTTCTCACGGTCAAACTGCTCTTCGAAATGCCTGCTTACCGCGACACAGTCGTCAAGTTCCACCCTTCCTTCTTCAGATTCGATGGTGATTTCAATGTCATTTTCCCTGCTGACCGTAATGTCAACAATGTAGCAGTTGCGTGCAACGATTTCGCTGCTGATTGCATCTTTGATTTCTGATACGTTCATTGGCTTTTGTGATGATATGATATCCGAGAAACGATTTCAGGGGGCACCCGGCCCCCTGAAATCATTCTCACGGTGCAAATGTACGAATAAAATCAGAATAAACAAAATATTGAAACCAAACCTGTAACATTATGGAATTCAAAGCAAAGGAGATTGCTCAAATCCTTGGCGGAACTGTGGATGGAAACCCTGAAGCAGTCGTCACTACTTTCGCCAGGATAGAGAGCGGAAAGCCGGGAGCAATCTGTTTTTTCGCAAATCCCAAATACGAGCACTACGTCTATGAGTGCAAGGCTGATATAATCATAGTGAACAACACCTTCGAGCCGAAACATCCGGTAAGTGCCACAATGGTCCGTGTGGAGGATTCATATGCTGCGGTGGCTGCCCTTCTGGATTATGTGGTGGCCAAGAAACGCTCATACAAGAGATACCGCGGCCTCAGAAGCAGGGTGCGCTGGAGCGCGAAACTCGGTAAGAAGGTATATGTAGGTGATTTTGCATATGTCGGAAAACGCGCCGTCATCGGTGATTATACCAAAATATATGAAAATGCATATATCGGCGACGATGTCAAGATAGGAAGATACTGCACGATCTATCCCGGAGCATGCATCTATCCGGGAATGGAGATAGGAGACAATGTGATCATTCATGCAAACGCCGTGATAGGTTGCGACGGATTCGGATATGCACCTCTTGAGGACGGTACATGGAAGAAGATAGAGCATACGGGCAACGTCATCATAGAGGATGATGTGGAAATCGGATCATGTGCGGGAATCGACCGTTCTCAGATGGGTTCCACTGTCATCAGAAAGGGTTGCAAGATTGATAATCATTGTCAGATTGCCCATAATGTGGAGGTAGGAAAGAATACGGTGATGGCCGCAATGAGCGGAATTGCCGGTTCCACAAAGATAGGCGAGCATTGTATCCTCGGTGGTCAGGTGGGTATTGCCGGTCATATCACGGTTGCAGACAACACTTCGTTCGGAGCACAGTCCGGACTTCTGGGAAGTGTGAAGAAACCGGGACAGGCTTTCTTCGGCAGCCCTGCGATTCCTTATATGGAGTATATGAGAAGTTATGCCATGTTCAAAAAGGCAGGAAAGCAGTAATTATAAAAAAATGACTATCTTTGCGGGTCAAAATTTAACCTGAGGATAAAATTATTTGTAATGCAGTTTCAGCAGACTCTTAAAAAAAGTTATTCTTTCGAGGGCAAGGGACTCCATACGGGCAAGGTGGCAAAGATGAACGTCGGACCGGCACCCGTCGATTCCGGCATAGTATTCAGAAGGACGGACATCGCCGGAGCGCCTTCAGTGGAAGCCTTGGCGGAGAATGTTTCAAATACGGCGAGAAGTACCACAATATCTAAAGGAGAGGCGTCGGTTTCGACAATCGAGCACATAATGTCGGCGCTCACCGGTCTTGGTATTGACAATGCATATGTTGATATTGACAATGTGGAAGTACCTATCCTTGACGGAAGTGCCAAGCCATACATCGATGCGATGTGGAAGGATGGTGTGGATGTCCAGGACGCTCCGCGCAGATATGTGGAGATAAACCGGACCATCGAAGTGACCAACGAAAAAGGTTCAATAGTCCGCATAGAGCCGGCAGAGGAATTCAGTTACAACATCAAGACAGATTTCAACTCGAAGGTCCTCGGAGTCCAGTATGCTGACTGGAATCCTTCCATCGAATATGCAGAGGAAATAGGAATATGCAGGACTTTCGTGTTCTTCCACGAACTGCAGTTCCTGTTTGCAAACAATCTGGTCAAGGGTGGTGACGTGGACAACGCCATTGTGATCGTGGAGCATCCGGTTACGCCAGAGCAGGTTCAGCAGATATCGCAACTCTTTGATGTTCCGGCACTTGAAGTGCGTGAAGATGGTTATCTGAGCAATCTTGTACTCCGTTTCCCTAACGAATGTTCGCGACATAAGTTGCTCGACCTTATCGGCGACCTCAGACTTGCAGGTGGATTCCTGAAGGCCAAGGTTACTGCAGAAAAAGCGGGACACGGCATCAATACGACTGCAGCGCTCAGAATCCGCCAACAGAAATAATCGAATCAACAAACAAAAGACAATATGGCAAATATTCATCCATTGGCAACAGTACATCCGAATGCAAAACTCGGAGAGAATGTGGAGGTAGGACCTTACGCATACATCGAGGAACATGTGGAAATAGGTGACGGAAGCAAGATTCTTCCTCATGCCACCATATTCAATTATGTGAAGATGGGCAAAAACTGCTGCGTCTTCCCTGGAGCGGTAATCGGTGCGGTACCTCAGGACCTCAAGTTTGACGGTGAGGTCACATATGTGGAGATCGGTGATAATGTAAATATACGTGAATGTGCTACAATCAACCGTGGTACAAAGGCCAGCGGCAGAAGCGTGACAAAGATCGGCAGCAATGTCCTGATCATGTCGTATGCACATGTCGCTCATGACTGTACGGTAGGAAACAACTGTATCCTTGTAAGTTATGTTGGAATCGCCGGAGAGACTGATGTGGACGATTGGGCAACCATCGGCGGAAGTACGGTGGCTCACCAGTTCTCGAGAATCGGAAAGCATGCCTTTGTCGGTGGTGGTTCGAAGATAAACAAGGACGTTCCTCCATATGTCCTCTGCGGTCGTGATCCGCTTTCATATGCAGGTGTCAACCTTGTAGGACTTCGCAGAAGGGGATTCACATCTGAACAGATATATGCCATCAAGGATATGTATGACATCATCTACAACAGCGGCATGAATGTTTCGGATGCTCTTGCAAAGATCGAGTCAGGTTTCCCTCAGTCAGAGGAAAGGGACACTATCCTCAACTTCATCAGATCTTCCAAGAGAGGTATCATCAGAGGTGCGGATTCAACAGTAAAAGGCAACGTCGAATAGTGGCTAAACTGTTTTCTACAGCATATTTCCCGCCCGTGTCCTATTTTGCAGCGATCGCTGAGGACATGTCGGGACTTTCGGACAGAAAAGACGGTGGCGGTTCGTTGGAACTGTCTCCGTCTGTCGTATATGTGGAAGCCTGTGAAAATTATCAGAAACAGTCATACCGCAACCGCTGCAGATTCTATGCAGCCGATGGCGTTCAATCCCTCTCCTTTCCGGTAGTCCATGAAAACGGCACCTATAAGCACCCGGTCGGCGAGGTCAAGGTGGACTATTCCACTCCGTGGCTTCTGCAGCATAAGAGAGCGATAGTATCAGCCTACAGGACCTCGGCATATTTCGAATACTATCAGGATGAACTCTTCGAAATATTGGACAGCAGACCGGAGAGGCTTCTCGACCTGAATATGGCCCTTCTGCGTTTCTTCATTGAAAAGACCGGACTCAAGGTGGAACTGCATCTGACGGAGGAGTATTCTCCAGAAGGAATTGTTGCAGGCCCGGACGGTCATGCCCTGCTGTGTGAGGACCTGAGGGAGTGCATACATCCCAAAAGGAGCAATACCATACTTACGGACCTGGCATTGGAAAAGCCGTATTTCCAGGTCTTTGCCCCGAAATACGGCTTCAAGTCAGATCTTTCCGTCATGGACCTTCTTTTCAATGAAGGTCCCGACAGCATCCTGTATCTGAAGAATATCTAGAATCTCCATCCAAGAGTGAGAAGTACCTTCCAGTCTGAACGTCTGCTATGGATTTCAGGAGGCAATGCTCCGTTTTCTGCAGCGAGGTAGTCGGAATATGGTGTTATGTACTCGTTTTCAGGCAGAGTGTATCTGCATGCTATGTCTGCAAAGAATGATTTCTTTGAACTGAATCCGAGTCCCAGTGATACATTGTGCCTGTATATCCTGCCTATTCCGTAGTATTCGTCTTGGTCTGAATCATATTCCTTTATCTGTGCTGATGTCGCCAGATTATATCCTCCTCTTATGGAAAGGTAACTCAACGGCTTCACTTCCGCTCCCAGCCTGAGATAATGGGCGGGACCGTACATGTTCCTGATGTCCTCATTGATTGTCTGGAAATATTCAATTTCCTCATCTGGTGCATCATGCCTGTTGAATTTGTATTTCATCATGTTGTAAAACGCAACTTCATAGTCGGCACTTATCACAGCGATTTTTCCTAATGTATATGCGGCTCCGAGATTGACTCTCCAAGGAGCATTGAACCTGTATTCGCCTTCACCCGGGTCGCTTTTTTCGCTACCGTCAAAACTGCTGTCGGTAAAGTGTGTCTCTCCGCTTTCCTGCCATTCCTCCTTGATGGTCATTGAGGTTGGGGTCTGGATTGCTGCTCCGAAGCGAAGCCCGTTGCCAGGGGTCACTATCACACCGAGTTTTGCGAATACTCCTGTGCCGTCCGCTTCGTAACGATAGTTGTATTTTGCGTTCTTGAAATATGTGGTGTGCTCTATTCCCTTGTCGTCGACATATACATTCTCAAAATCGTGTACGTCAGAATATGCTCCTTCCTTGAAATAGTGTGAATAGTTGTAAGTCAGGGTGTTTACTCCCAGGTTGAATCCGAGATAGACAAAATCCGATATGTTCGCTCCCAGATTGAACAGGTATTCGTATTTGTTTCCGGACACGCTTCTCCCGTAGGCCTGGCTTACCTCTCCTGCAAGTGTGTGATTGCCACCGTTGTAGACTATTTCAGTAGCCCCGGCGAACTTCTTGCCTTCACTGTCGATGGCTGAGAAGAAACCGCTTCTGTAGCCTACCACGTCTTTCCAGTTCATATAGTCATATGCCTGTTTGTTCATATAGTCAAGGTTCGTGAAGTCTTCCTCTCCGGGTGACTTGTGGTCGTTCATCCATGCGATTTCTGCCTGCGCATCTGCTGCAGCGGCGGCAAGGAAACTGGTCTGACTGTTTGTGCCTCTTGCATAAAGGTCTTCGCACCAGTTGTTTGTTCTGTTCACTATGAAACCGACTGTGAAATTCTTCAGACCGGACTGTCTTCCTGTCTTGAAGTTGAATGTGAAGCCTACGTTCGGGATTCCGGCCTGGGTCATCCTGCTCTTCATCCGGTCCTGAAAATATGTCGGTTCGTTACCGTCGAAGCCGGATCCTGTCGCGATGTTTGTTGAGAAAGTCAGTGACGGAGTAAGGGTCAGTTGTGAATATCCCGCTACTGCGCTTCCTGCAGGGTTGATGCTGACAGCGCCAAGATCTCCTCCAAGAGCGGTGAAGGCATTGCCCATCGCCACAGATCGTGCTGTCCCCTCATAATTATTCTCGCTGAACATCCATGCATCATAGGCACTTTGTGCATGTGCGGCCATGATCGATGCTGCTGCCAGAATAACGGTTAATGCTGTCCTTTTCATATCGTTTGTTTTTTATGCGTTATTGACTGTAGGAGAGTCGCCTCTGTTCGGATGAGGGACTTGTCTCCGCTGCTTTTGGGGTGTGCAGACATTATCGTCTGTAACCGCCTGAAGATCCTCTGCTGTGACTTGAACTGCCGGATGAACCTCTGCTGTAACCTGAACTTCCGGATGAACTTCCGCCATAGCCGGAACTCCTGCTGTAGGAGGATGAACTTCCGCTTCTGCTGTAGGAGGATGAACTTCTGTTATAACCGGAAGAAGAACTGCTTCTTTCGTACGAAGAAGAACTGCTTCCGTATGAAGAACTTCTGCTGTAGCCCGACTGGTCGCGGGTTACTGTGTTCTGGCTCGAGGATGAAGAAGGCCTGCGGTAGTTTGCTCCTGTTGCAGAACGGGTCATCGTTGCACTTCTTGATGCGGAGACGCTCGATGCTGATGAAGGTCTGGTCGCTGAAGCCGGCCTTGAAACGGTTCCGTTTGTCCTTCTGACAGTACTTGCCGACCTGCTTCGTGTATTACCTATGCTCATGCCTCCTCGTATGGTGCCTCCGTCGGTTCTTATTGTACCGCTCTTTCCGCCTTCGGAAACCGCTCCTCTTCTTTCAGTATTTGCTCTCAGTCCGTAGTAGCGGTCGCTGTGGTGTGGTGAACCTCCGATGTGTGACGGGCCATGATGGTGAGGGTCGTACCAGCCATGATGGTGATGGTGGTGATGCCATGGGTCGTGCCATCCCCAATATCCCGTATAATACCACGGATTATACCATCCTCCGTAATATCCTCCGTACCATCCTCCGTAGTACCATGGGTCGTAGAAGCCTCCGTAATACCATGGGTCATAGTAACTGTAATATCTCCATGGACTATATCCCCATGAGTACCAGTACGGATTCCAGAACGGGTCGTAATGTCTGCTCCAGTACCATGAGGAACCCAGACTGTACGGACCGTAATAGTATCCGTATCTGTTTTCAAGGTCCCATCTCCAGTCATAAGGATTTTCACCTACGGTCACGACAGTGCCGCCGACCTTCTGGTCATACTGTATTCTTGCGGAGAAGTTTTCCGGTATCATCACGGTGTCTTTCTTGTCTCCGAAGAGATAGATAGGGGATTCCTTGGTCTTTGCTATGAGTGCATCTGTCTCTGACTTGGATTTTTCCTTTTCTTCCTTCGATCTGAAGGATGGAGAGTTGCTGTAGATTCCGTCCTGGAAGTTCTGGCCGTTGTTAGCGGCTCCCCATTGGGCGACGGTGCCGCATGAAGAAATCGTGAGGACAGCCAGAAACAGTAGCATCGAAGTCTTTTTCATAGTAATTCTCCTATTTTATTTATAATAATTTCGTATCTTCGCAACCTGTTGTCAACTGCAATAAATGTACCTGTGAGAATGGCTTTCTGAAGCGACACGGTCCATTATTGAGACAACTCCGGGTCGGCAAGGTTTACCGACAATACAATTATAAGAATAAATTTTTAAAAACAACAATAAGATGGCAAAAGAAGTAACCAAGAGGTCAGACAACTACTCTCAGTGGTATGACAATCTTGTAGTAAAGGCAGATCTGGCAGAGCGTTCTGCAGTCAGGGGATGTATGGTCATCAAACCATACGGATATGCAATCTGGGAGAAGATGCAGGATGTTCTCGACAAGATGTTCAAGGATACAGGTCACCAGAATGCTTATTTCCCTCTTTTTATCCCTAAGTCGTTCCTTAGCCGTGAGGCTGAACATGTTGAGGGATTTGCGAAGGAATGTGCGGTGGTGACTCATCACAGGCTTATGGCTGCTCCGGATGGCAATGGAGTCGTTGTGGATCCGTCAGCAAGACTGGAGGAGGAACTCATCGTGAGACCTACTTCGGAGACAATCATCTGGAATACATATAAGAACTGGGTCACTTCATGGAGGGACCTTCCTATTCTCTGCAACCAGTGGGCGAATGTTGTACGTTGGGAAATGCGTACCCGCCTGTTCCTCCGTACCGCCGAATTCCTTTGGCAGGAGGGACATACAGCACATGCTACACGTCAGGAGGCCGAAGAAGAGACAATGAAGATGGTGAATGTGTATGCGGATTTCGCACGCAACTACATGGGTGTTCCTGTAGTCGTGGGTCACAAGAGTCCTAACGAGCGTTTTGCAGGTGCTCTCGACACAATGACCATCGAGGCTCTCATGCAGGATGGAAAGGCTCTTCAGGCCGGCACATCACACTTCCTGGGTCAGAACTTTGCAAAGGCTTTCGACGTTCAGTTCACAAACAAGGAAGGCAAGCAGGAATATGTATGGGCCACTTCATGGGGAGTTTCGACTCGTCTTATGGGTGCTCTCATCATGGCTCATGGAGACGATAACGGTCTTGTGCTTCCACCGAAACTTGCTCCGATTCAGGTGGTTATGGTTCCTATCACAGGTAAGGATGAGGCTGTGAACAATGCCATTCTTGACAAGATGGAGTCCTTCAAGAAGGAACTCGAGGCAAAGGGCATCAGCGTGAAGATCGACAACAGAGACACTCTCCGTCCGGGCTTCAAGTTCGCAGAATGGGAACTCAAGGGTGTTCCTGTGCGTCTGGCCATGGGTGGACGCGACCTTGAAAACGGCACTGTGGAACTTGCACGTCGTGACACTTGTGAGAAATCGTCGCATCCGCAGGAGGGAGTTGCAGATGTCATCGCTGCACTTCTTGATGATATTCAGGCAAATATATATGCCAAGGCCCTCAAGTTCCGCGATGAGAGCATCCGTAAGGTGGATACCTGGGAGGAATTCAAGGAGGAGATTACCAAGGGTGGATTCCTTCTCTGCCACTGGGACGGAACCCCTGAGACCGAGGAAAAGATAAAGGAGGAGACAAAGGCGACTATCAGGTGTATTCCTGTGGACAGTGCAGTTTGTGAGGAAGAAGGCAAGTGTATCTACACAGGCAAGCCTTCAAGCCGTAGGGTACTTTTCGCGATTTCCTATTAATCGGAATGTCGTCTCCTGTCCTTAGTTATCCAGAGGAGATTGCCACGGCTTCTGTGAAGCCTCGCAATGACAGTGAGAGTCACCCCCCCAATGAGTAGCGAAGTGACTTTGTCCCTATCATCCAGAGGAGGAAAGAAGTAGCATTGTTCTGTCATCCTGAGGAGCGAAGTAGCATTATTCTGTCATCCTGAAAAAGGAAAGAAGGGACTTTGTTCCTGTCATCCTGAGGAGCGTAGCGACGTGAGGATCTAAACACAATAAAAAAAACATCATATATGAAAAAACTTTTTATAACAATAAGCGCGGCAATGATCTGTTACGGCGCTTTCGCCCAGACATCTGACGCACAGAAGGCTGCCGCAGAGGCTGCAAAAGCAGTGACAGCGGTTCCGGAGGCTGCACCGAAGGTGGAGAAACCTAAATATTGGTCAACATCCCTCAAGACCCAGATCAATGTGGGTCAGACTTCGCTCACCAACTGGGCTGCCGGTGGTGACAATACAGTTTCCCTTGCTGCATTCATCGACGGAAACGCTAACTGGAAGAAGGATGAAATGTTCTGGAACAACCGTCTCCAGTTGGACTACGGCTTCCTCTATGCTTCGTCAAAGCCAATCCTTCAGAAGAGTACTGACCGTATATATCTCGAGAGCAAGTGGGGATATAAGGCACCATCTACCAGGTATCTCTACTTTTCAGCAAACTATGACTTCAAGTCTCAGTTTACTTCGGGATATGATTACAAGACTCCTGCTGTTCCTGATAAATACAAGGATTCTGAAGGAAATCTTCCTGACCTCGACAATCTTGGCAGGAAAGATCAGATAGCACTCTGGAAGGATGCGCGTGTGCTGAAATCGGATTTTCTTGCTCCGGCGTATACAAATCTCGCGCTCGGTATTGATTTCGTGCCGACCAAGTGGTTCTCGCTCAACTTTGCACCTCTCACAGGAGGTTTTGTAATCGTCAGGGATGCCTCTCTGAGAAAGAGTTATTCGATGGAGATGACCAAGGAGGCCAAGTCACTTGAGCAGAGGTTCGCTTCATACGACGAGGCAACAGCCTCCGAGGCAGACAAGCAGGCTTTCGCTTCATATCAGAAGTCTCTTGAAAACGGTATGGCATACCGCTCTGCAAAGTTCGAGTTCGGTGCCCAGTTGAAGGCAGATGTGAAGGTTAACATCAACGACAACTTCTCATACAGCACGCAGGTACTTCTGTTCTTCGATTATCTCGCAGGAAAGACCCCGGGACAGAAATGGTATGTTCCTCGTGTCAACTGGGATAACCGTATCGACTGGAAACTTGCCAAGTATTTCTCCCTCACCCTTACAACCAACCTGATCTATGATGATTCGATCATGATCAAGAACGACAAGGATATCGACAAGTACCCTAACGGCAAGGCTCGTGTGCAGTTCAAGGAGTCTCTTGCATTCGGATTCACCTATACAATAGCAAACAAGAAATAATGCTTAGAAGGTTTGCACAGAAAATTGAAGATATGAGGAGGCTGATCGACGGGTCAGCCTCCATTGTCATTTCGAGAAATCTCCCTCCTCACCGCTTCCTTCTGGCCGTAAGCGGCGGCATGGACTCCATGTGCATGGCAGACCTCTTTCTTCAGTCATTCGGTGCAGACTCATTTTCCATTGCCCATTGCAATTTCTCCCTTCGCGGCGAGGAAAGCGACGGTGACGAATTACTGGTCCGCCATTGGTCGGAGCAGAACGGCGTTGAACTTTTCGTGAAACGTTTCGATACAGTTGCATATGCCCGTGAAAAAGGAATAAGCATCGAAATGGCGGCACGAGACCTACGTTACGGCTGGTTTTTCGAACTATGCAAGGAACAAGGCTTTGCGGCCCTATCCGTTGCACACAATGCCAACGACAACGCTGAAACCCTCCTTCTCAATCTTCTCCGTGGCACCGGTCTTAAAGGTCTCCATGGCATGTCCGATATCTCCGACACTTTGCCTGTAGCAGTGTGTCGTCCATTGCTGGAGTTTACCAGAAAACAGATTGAAGGCTATGTTCTGGCTCATCGGGTGCCATATCGCCACGACAGCAGCAATTTCGAATCAGACTACAAACGCAACCGCATCCGTAACGAAGTCTTTCCCATCTTCGAGAAGATAAATCCTTCATTCGTCCGTACCCTTAACCGTGAGATCGGATATTTTTCGGAAGCCGGTGCCATTGTCGAGGACTGGTGTCGCACTCAATTGCCGGATGTTCTTGTCGGGAATACAGATGTGGTGATCTCTACGACGAAACTTCTTGCGACCCGACATTGGCGTTATCTTCTGTATTATATTCTCGAGCCATATGGATTCAGTTCGCAGGTACTCTCGTCGCTTGAAGAACTTCTGGATTCAGACCGCACCATGTCCGGCAAGCGTTTCGAGTCTCAGGACTACATATTGCTCACCGGTAGCGACTATCTTCAGATCATTCCGAAAGAGTGCATGCCACCTGTAGATGCAGATCCTGTCATGGTGGTCCGCGGCAAGGGAACATATAATTTCAACGGCAGAAGATTTCAGGTGGAAATCATTGACAGGACCCCTGATATGCCCCTAAGACAGCCTCAGGGAACCCTCATCTTCGATGCGGATTCTCTCAGATTCCCTTTTGTATGCCGCAGATGGCGTCAGGGTGACTGGCTGGTCCCACTCGGAATGAAGGGGAAAAAGAAGATCAGCGACCTCTTCACTGACCTTAAATACGGCACCCTCGACAAAGAGTCCGCTATAATCGCAGTCGACACCCGGACCCCGGAACTTGCCGAGCAGCAGCACGTCGCCGCCCTCCTCGGTACCCGCATCGACGACCGCTACAAAGTCACCCCCTCCACCCGTTCCATCCTCCGGATAACCATGTTGTAAAATAATCGGGAACGATATACAGTTTACACTGACTGTCATTACGAGAAGCGATAGCGACGTGGCAATCTTTCGTACATAGTATTCAGATTGCCACGGCTTCGATGAAGCCTCGCAATGACAGAGAAAGTGTTCCTTGCAATGACTGTGGGAAGACGGTTGTTCACGATGAAGTTAGTGTCGTAGACATCTCGCAATGACAGTGGACACTTCAGTTGCTGCTTTCTGTCACGACGCAAGACTTTCATGTTAAACTCGTGCGTCGTGACGGAAAACGGCGCCATTTTCCGGAATCCGTGCCACGACGCAAGAGTATAAGCCAAAACTCCTGCGTCGTGACACATACAGTTCCACCTGCTACGCTTCTGCCACGAAACCGTCCCAGATACCCTCAGATTGAATGGTACCGGTAACGTTATCATTGCAAAACCGTTACAGGTGGCCTTAGGAAAATCATATCACGAGCACCGTTGCCGGAATATACGCCCTCCGGCAACTACAGTTCAAGCGCTCCGGGCGGCTCGACCTGAAGGCCGTCCTCGCTCTTGACTGTTACTCTTTCGCAATCGAACCTGATAGAGACTGGTGTGACAGTTTTGGGCTAAAAACCCGCACACTTCTCATCCAAAACTGGTTTTTTGAACGATTATCCATACCGGTATGACAGTTCCAGGCCAAGAAACGACGCCACCTGCCACTCTGACCGTTATTTCCGACTACTTTTAGTCCTGTTGTGCAGTTAGGAAAAGAAATAAGAAAGCGAGACTCATTTGAGTCCCTCTTTAAGTGTTTTCACAACGGAATAATCCTTATTGGTTGTTATCAGTAGGTCAAAGATACGATTCTTGAAAGCAATTCACAACCCAAATCCCAATAAAAACGATTTTCGCCAAGTTGTTATCAGTAGGTCAAAGATACGATTCTTGAAAGTAATTCACAACTCAGCCTCTTTCAGTTTTTTGTTGTACTTGTTCCAGAGTTCCGGGTTCGTCTCCTTATGAAGCGAGTTCATTTCATTACGCAACTTCTTGGTATATGCCTTCAGTTGGTTCATTGACATCTGATTGACACCAAGGGCGGAAGCGAACTTGTTGGCATGTGCAGAGGCATTCTGGAGTTGGGTGTTGTACTTTCCCAAGTCTTTTTCAAGTTCATTATACGCATCGGAGTTTTCCTTGCCCGCAGCCTTCATCTCCATTAGTTTCTTTTGCGTATCAACGATGGTCTTGCGGAGTTCGGCACATTTGTCATTTGAATCCTTCAGACCTTGTGTGAACTGTGCAGTAGTCTTTGCATCCAGTTCCATTTCGGCGACAAATTTCACTATTTCATGTTCTATGGCCATAACCTTATCTGTTTTACGACAAAATTATAGTAGTCCATAAAAACACGAAAGGACAGCCGAGGCTGTCCTATGATTTGCAAATCTCTCTAATTGTGTTCGATTATAGCATTGCGTTCATTATCAAAACAATAATGATAAGAATAATGGGTATTACAATAATGGAGATAAGTCCTCCTTTTAGTAAACCTTCGAGGAGAGCCAAAAATAACTCCTGCAAGTCTGTCTGATGGTCGTCTGCTCATAAGTATCAGTGTCTTAATCTGGATATGTCAGTTTATCAATAAACCGATGACAAATAATAAGATAATGCCAACAATTGCGCCTATGACAATCCCGATGCCTGCACCTCCAAGTAGGCCCATAATCAATTCGACAAGTTCATCCGATGGTCGTCTGCTCATAAGTATCAGTGTTTTAGTGTTTATTCAAAAGTGTCTTCTATAGCGTTGATCATGATGTTAGGTATCATTCGGTTCAGTGTCCTGCGGACATCCGCCTTGAGATAGCCATATACATACTTGTTGTAGATCGGCGCATAACGTTTTTTCTTCTTGCCTTTGCGACCTTTCTTCATGTCAAGGAAACGGATGTGCAGCGGGTATGTGATCTCAATCTTTGTTCCGGAAGCAGAAGGAAGGTTCCAGAGCGCATCCCTGAGTCTGCCTGTCCGTTTGTAGTATGGCGCCTCTGCTGCAGCCTCCCTCTGGCGGACGAAGAGTTTCTCCGTCTGACTTTCGAGGTACCTCCCCACTTCATGCTTGAATTCGTCTGCGAATATAATGCGTTGTTTTCGACAAAGATAGTAAAAACACCCTGTATCTCACGACAGAGGGAGAAAAATCATGTTTGCCACTTATATGACCCCTTCCGGGTCTTCTTCCTGCGGCTTAGGGGTAAGGTAAGCCACGATAAAGTCTGCTATGGAGGACGAAGCCTCGTGGATCACCTTGCGGCGGAACCAGTTGCTGCTTTCTGTCACGACGCAAGACTTTCATGTTAAACTCGTGCGTCGTGACGGAAAACGGCGCCATTTTCCGGAATCCGTGCCACGACGCAAGAGTATAAGCCAAAACTCCTGCGTCGTGA
>SUYY01000044.1 GCA_015060205.1 Bacteroidales bacterium | reverse complement strand
GGATTGCAGCATAATATGTCTGCCCGTTCTGCAGATCTCCTGTCAATGTCACGGTCGGCTTCATACTACCAGAAACATATGTGTTATTCGCGGTCCCGTTTTCGTTGAAGAAGATCTTTACCTTTCCGGTTATTGACTCGTTGTTGTTACCGGAGAATGTGATAGATTCGACATTGTCCTGGTTGAGTGTAAATTTGATGAATCCGCATATTGTAGAGAAACGGAAGTAATTTGAGTCATCGGATCTGCCGACTGCAATAAAGGCATCTGATGGAACGCTTCCCGCTACTGCCGTCTGTACTGACGGAATTTCTGCATAAATGGTAGGACGGTTTTCCGCACCTTCATCAAGTCCGAAACTGGCATCAGCCTGATATGGATAGAGCGCGTAATATGTTTCTGCTTCGGGATTGACAACTCCTCCCGTAAAATCGGTCGATGCTCCGCTCCCGCTTGCAGTAAATGCCGGAAGTGGTGTCTCAGAACCGTCAAATACATTGATCTGGTCTGTGGCTTCCCAATGTAAGGTTATACCATCCTGCTGCAGTAAGACTTTTGAATCTACTTCATCCGCTCCTGCAGTAAATGTCATAGGGATGAGCTTCAGTTCTGTAGAACTGTTATGGACGTTTTCAGGAGCGATTTCCTTTGCACATGAGGCTGCTGCAGTAACTATTGCTGCACACAGCATAAGTTTCATTGTCTTCATAGTCTTGTCCTCCTTATCCTTCAATATTTCCCCATGGGTTAAACTCAAATTCATCTCCGAGTCCCTTGATACTGCTGCAGAGTACCCCCTCGGCAGTTACTGTGATGACGCTGCACTTGGGAGGGGCATAACAGCCAAGTACGCCTTTTGTGTTGTGTGTTGTTTCCATAGTGATTTTATAGTTGTTGTTTGATTGTTCTATCTCTTTGCTCCGTAGGAAGCATATTCTGCAGCTGGAGTGAATTTTCCGGCAGCGAGGTCGAATGTGCCTCCGGTATATGGATCTGATTCAAGTTTTGTGATTTCCTCTACTCCTTCAAACCACTTGTCTTTTCCTCCATAGATCGCCATGAATGAATTTGTCTGACCGGTGTAACTGATGTTGTCCTTGATAGTTCCGCCAGTCATCACTGCGTTGGCAGAGTTCAGGATTGACATGTTTGCCGTAATGGCTGCGGACATGAACAGTATATTCTCAGTCACAGTGCCTTTGACGATAGTACCACAGTTGAATAATGTGTTGTTCCCTGCCAATACGTTCACGATAGTATTGTTTGTGAAGGCTATCTCTTCAAACTTCACTTTGTTGCCGCCGTGGAAGTTGAAACCTTTTGTACCATCACCGTAGAACACACAATTTTCGACGGTATATTTTCCATATGTTGCAGTAGAGCTTCCGCAGCTTAAGAACGGCTGTGCTGATGTTATGTTACAGTCGCAGTCTACAAATCTCAGGTCTTTGATGCTCCTGCTGGCTGAATTTATGTAGAATATCGGCTTTGCAGAGTTCTGTTTGATCTGGCAGTTGCTGAACATGATCAGCGGGAATGCTTCATTGAAGTTGACTGTTATTGCGTATTGTGTACTTGTCTCACTCTGATCGAAGATGATATTGTGGAATATGACTGCTCCTGTGCCGTCTCCACCGCCATTCAACTTCATGTATGCATTCTTAGGTGTCACGAAAGTGCTCCTTGCTCCCTCCTTATCTCCGATGATGATGAAGTTCTTTATGGCACCGGTACCGGTATAGGTGGCGGTTACTCCTTCCTTGAGGAAGTATATTCCGTTTGTTGTGATGTTACCGTCAGCTTCCATGAGGACAGCCTCTCCGTAGATGTCTTTCTTGATCTCCTTGCCGTCAATGGTGATGGCTCCACCTGCATGATAGATGTCGTAATAACTTGTGATGACCTGTCTTAGAGTCGTGTTCTTCCCGCTTGCCACTGCTCCCTGCTTCTCCCCGTTGACCGGAAGTACATACAGTACATAGGATGTCGAAGCCTCCAGTCCTTCAAGCGTCAGGCTTGTACCTGTGCCTTCGGTGCCTTCTGCGGCGATCTTCGCTGCATCAGGAGCTGCCTCGCTTTCCTTTGCAAGAATGTATTTCCATGAGGTCACATCTGATACGGCAATACCGAATGTCAGTGTGCTTGCCGTGGCTTCTCCGGCAGTGACAGATGCTGTAGGGTTCATGACTACAGGAGCATCAGAAAGACTGACGGAAAGTTTTGCGATAGTGGCAAGGCCCTGGTCGGAGAATGCAAGGATGCTGATGTCCGACCTGCTGTCAGCAATGGTGGACTTTACAGCTGCAGGGGCTGTCACTGTGAGTACGGCTTTTTCTTCTGCCGGCTCGGAAAGAACTGCTGTCCAGCCTGCAGGGACTGTTATCATAGTGCTCTTCACACCCTTGACTGTGACATTGTATGGCCTGCTTTCTCCATGATTGAACATCTGGACTCCGGATACTTCGATAGCGCACAGGAAACCGGAAATTACAGGTATAGTCAGCTCTTCACCAGTACGGAGAGTGACCTTGAACAGTCCACCTTCCAATTTCACATCGCTGAAATATGGGTCCTGGATTTCTCCTGCCGGTACGGCACTGACAGGATTGCCGTCTGCATCTTTTACCTGACTGTAGGTCTTGCCATCGTCGTAGCTGACAGTCCAGTATTTGCCGGCATCCACGCCGAAAAGCGGAGTCTTGCCGTTTGTCCCGACAGCCAGAACCTTGTTCTCACCGTTCATCACATATGAAGGGGCATTTCCTGCAGCTCCATCATAATCCACCATCCAGTAACCGTCCTTGTCTACTGACATTACGGGAGCTTTGCCGACTCCTATGCTTCCTTGAGTGAGGGTGATGGTCTCGCCGTTGCTCAGGACGAGAGTCCATACTCCGTCTTTCTCAGTCGCAGAGTTGATGGTCGTGCCGTTGACAAGGGTCTGGAGAGCCTCGATATTGCCGTTCAGGGCTGTGGTGACTGTCTCCAATGCTGTGACTCTTCCGTTGAGGGAGTCTACCTCTTCCCTTATGCTGTCGAGGTCTGTACATGATGCTGTCAGGGCGGTCAGAATCGCCGCAGATGCAGCTATGCGTGATATATTTTTCATGTTGTATGTATTTTTATTTCAGATTATTAAGCCATGCCGGTACTGCGCCGAGCCTTTCCTTGAGCTGTGCCTCATAGAGAGATTCCGGATTCACCGGGATCCCGTTGCTGAAGTTCACCTTCATCTGGGTCTCGTCGAATGTTGTAGTCTGTCCGTGGAATCCGGCGACCACTGGCGGCAGGAACTTCCACCACTGACTGTTGTGGTCCCACCAGTTGAATATACCGCTTGATGGAGTCACGGACTCGAAATTCCAGACAGTGAGATCTCCTAAGTGGTTAGGGACCTGATTGGCATCGCCTCCCTGACGGTATTTCATCCAGCCTCCCTTGCAGCAGTCTATAAGTGTTGCACGAGGCTGTGTTGCATGCGACTCGAAGCAGGCATCAGATCCCCATACATTCCTCCAGAGGACTGTGCCGATGCTTGGCTTGGATACACCTACGGCATGATACTGTCCGGCTCCTTCTGTATATGTGGACGGACTGTCGATCAGTCCTCCGTCAGATCTGTCGACAGTAGCTCCTATGAAAACTCTTGTGGATACCTGTGACCTGATGGAAGAGTGTCCTCTTTTACCGTCAATGATCACATCATATACGGAAACATTAGAGCAGTTCGTCACGGAACATGCCTCGCTGACACTTGTAAAGCGGACTCTTCGGAGCCAGGAGTTGACAAGTCTGGTCATACCCAGCGGCTTGAATGCTCCGTCATCCTCCCATGAGCCGTGATGTTCGAAATCATCTTTTGCATTTCCTTTGAATGTAAGGTCCTCAATGCCTACATTCTCATAGTGCGGGTATTTGTACAGTGCCCAGTTGTAGCAGCTTCCGGTGAAACCGGTGTATTGTATGTCCACTTCATGGTGGATAGGTTCGCAGAATGTGACCACATTCCCCTCGATCTTCTTGATCTGGTGGTATTCATACACTTTTACACCGTTTTTGTTGATGTCATGGTCAGCACCCAGCTCTCCGGATTCCACCATGCCTTCTTCGAGCTCTTTAGCCACATAGGCAGGATCGTTGTTCTGAACGGTCAGACAGACCCAGCTGCCGGCCGAGAGTCCGTCTGTCTTTGACACTTCGACAGAGAATGCTCCTTTTGCTGCATTTCTGGTAACATCTATTCCCATGGATGACAGTCCGCTGTCATGCTTGAAGTCAATCATCAAAGGAGAACTGTAGAGAGTCTTGGGATCGGTCGGCTGGTTGGGATCCTGCATTACAAGAGTGGTCTTGTCCCTGCCGGCTCCGCGCAGTATGAAATTTCCGGCACGGATCTGAAGTGTCTTGCTGACTCCGTTTACGTTGTCCTCAGACGTGTGCAGAATGTACTCTCCTTCAGGAAAATAGATGATGACATTGGCCTGATTTACAGACTGAAGCCTCAATGCATTGGCCAACTCATCGAATTTCACCCCGGTAGCTGCTTCCACACATGCAATGAACGCCGCCCTGTCGGACTTTCCGTCATTTGCAATCGCACCATAGTCGGTCACGTCATAGACTGTGTATCCCCAAGCCGAGGCCTCCAGGGGTGCACTTTCTCCGTGGTTGTACCCGGCGTATGAAAAGTCGAGAAGCAGATTGTCCTCGTTCTTTGCAAGGAAATCCTTATAAAGCTGGCAGTTCTCGGCCACATATTCTTTAGGATTGAGGGTGAATATGAAATTGAGGTGCTTTATATATCCGTCGGATGATGTGATCACAAGACTCACTCCATATTCTCCGGCAGTACCGGCAGAAGGAGCGGTGATCTTCAGAGCCTCGTCAGTCAGTACGGCACTCCATCCTTCCGGCACCTGGAAAAATGCATTCTTCACATCAGCCATTTCCACCTTATATTCAAGAGTCTGATTCAGGAAGATGACATCCTTGTCCGAATATCCCTTGGCGGTAAGATAAAACGTCTCCACGACAGGGATGACCAGCACCTCTCCCGTCTTGAGCTCGAGAGTGAATTTGTCTTTCTCAGCCTTTACATCTTTGAAATAACTGCTGAGCCCACCGGTAATCATACCGTCGACGGCGCTTGAAGGCTTGCCGTTTTCACCCAGTATCTGTGAGTATTCTTTGCCTCCGTCCGTGCTTACCAGCCAGAAACCGTCCTTGTCTATCTTGACAAGCGGGGTCTGTCCCGTCTGGCTGAACGCATTTGAAGCGCCTGAGATAGGGGAGAAAGTAGCTCCGTTGTCAATGGACATCACCCATTCTCCTTCCTTGTTGATTTCTATCAGAGGAACAATGGCCGGTGCATTGACACCGTCTGTCACAGTGACCTTCGTGCCGTCGCTCAATTCAAGAGTGTAGCCGTATTCGTTCTGTGCAAGTCCGACTATGACGACATTCTCCTGCATGAATGCACGCAGAGCGATGGAGTTGCTGTTGATTGTGCCGACAGTTTCCTCCAGCTTGCTTATCCTTTGGTCAAGTTCGCTTATCTGTGTCTCAAGTTCATCTGTATTGAGACAGGAAATGACCGAAAGGACTGCAGCAAGAAGCATTGCCGCTGATGTTGCAGATCTCTTCATATTATATCAGTTCTAGTGTTTCTATCATATTCTCCCTATGCCAGATATCGTCGGCTTCCTTCAGCTTTTCAGCCAGTTTCTTCAACAGGCTCTCGAAAAGCTCAGGCTCTTTCCTGTAGTCGATGTCGTTCATCTGGTACGGATCTTCAAGGTCGTCGAAAATGGTCACGCTTTCAAGTCCACCATTCTTCCTGATGGCTATTTCAAAGGTATACCTGTCTGTCTTTATGCCCCGCGCCGCCGGAAAGAAGCCCCTTACCAGACCGTTCTCATCCTTCGGACCGTTTGTATTCCTTATATATAATGCACAGTCAGGAACATCGCACTTCGCGCCGTTCTCCAGCAGGACAGGGGAGAGGTCGCGTCCTTCCGCAGTGCCCGGTATCTTTTCGGAAAGTCCGGCAAGGGAAAGCAGGGTCGGCATGATGTCCACCGTACTCAGCAGTGTGGAATCCACACGAGGCCTTATCTTCTCCGGATATCTTATCAGGAAAGGGACATTGAAAGACTCGGTATAGATGGAGTTCTTCGGATCGTAGGTACCCTGGCTGCACATTGTCTCTCCGTGGTCGGATGTGAATACTATGATGGTGTTGTCGGAAAGTCCAAGTCTGTCCAGCTCGTCCAGAAGCCTGCCGAATTCCCGGTCGACTCCGGTCACATTCGCAAAATAATATCTTGCTGCATCGGCCTTGGTCAGAGTCGTATCTGCATTGGGACGGACATACAGCTCTGAATATCCCATGTCCTTATATATTGCGTAATCCTCTTCCATGCAGTCGTCAAGACTTTCATACGGGCTGTGAGGCGGGTTGTAGGCTATGGTGAGGAAGAATGGAGCATCTTTCTTTCTCTCTCCGTTTTCATTCCGGAGGAATTCTATCGCCTTGTCGGTCTCATGTCCCACGGACCATACATGAGGGTCGTGGCGTACGCCTTCAGTGTCCCAGTAGTGCGGATTCTTGTGCTCGTCAAATGTTCCGTATGAGTACCAATAGGTGAAACCGTGACGTCTTTCCGCCGGAGTGTAGGCATCCCATTCCGGCCTTCTGTCACTGACATAATGTCCCGGATTTGCGGGGGCATTCGGAGTCGGGTGGTCGGCATGAAGCTTTCCTATGAATCCGCAGCTGTATCCCTGAGCATTCAGTACGTCGCTGATGCACACTGCATCCTCACGGAGACTGCTCTCCGGACGTTCAGCCATGCAGTTGAGGGTGATTCCGCTACGTTCAGGATACATCCCTGTAAGAAATATTCCACGGTAGGGACTGCTGAGCGGACAGTTGCTGACAGCGCGTGAAAGCACTGCTGATTCGTCTGCGAATGCATCCAGCCTTGGGGTCTGCACCGGGTCAGCCTTCCAGCCGACATGCCCCGCGTATTCAGGAGAGTTCCAGAAGGCAAGAGCTTGATTGCGGAACTGGTCCGGGAATACATATATAATGTTGGGACCGGACTCCTGCGTGCTGCAGCATCCGGCGAGTGCTGCAGCAGACAGTGGGACAAGTATGTTCCTGGATCTTATCATAGGGCTGCCTTCTTTAGCTTGATTTCTTCAGTACGTGCTTCCTTCGATTTGAATAGAAGTCTTGTCTTTCCGGATTCGTGACTTGCCGATACTTCACATCCGTTTCTGTCCGAAATATTCCAAAGTCCTTCAAGAATGATGGATATCTCCGTTTCTCCACACGGATTATCGATCCAGTCTCTCCCGTACACGCTGCGTTCGATCCTTTTGCCGTTATCGTCAAACTTCTCATCCGAAGGACCTTCGTAAAGTGCAAGGTCAGGATTGGAAGCACTCAGTGTCATCACCTCTTCGTCTGTCGAATACATTATCATTGCAGGACTGCTGTGGACAATCAGAGAGTCAACCGCTCCCTCTTCAAACACGGCAAATGCACGTGTGCGGGACCGGAGATCCAAGACTCCATGTACGGAACTGTCCTTGCGGATAACTTCGTATGGCAGATGCTGTGGACAGGCTTCAATGGCGTTGAAAACAGGCATCTGGACCATGTATTCGTATTCTCCGTTCCTGACGATGTCTCCGTGATCGATATAGGCTTTTTCAAACACGCCTTCGGTCGGTGCATCAGTCTCCTCATGAAGTGACTGCTGTATGCCTCTTGTCAGATGTATCTCGTGCCCTTTCACGTAGTAAGTAGCTCCTGTATAGTCTCTTGCAATATCTGTCCTGTCATTTATGAATTCCGGACCGCTGTAATCCTTGACATTCCCGATATAGTTCTGGAACAGTGTCGTATGGACCTCTGCTCCTTTTAGAGAGTTCTCTATGTCAGAGCCGAGACAGATGATGCGATTCTCGAATGTAAAGAAGGATTTGCGTGCACGCAGAGACCCATTGTACTTGTCGTGTTCATGAAGCTTCATCGCAAAGGCTCCGCTCTGTCCCTTGTGCGTCACACCTCCGGCAAACCATTCGTCTGAAAGCAGCATTTCCTCATATCCGGAATGTTCGTCTACGTTCAGGACATTGGCCTTCATCTGTTCCATTGGCAGGACAGCGGCAGTGGTTCCGGGTATATGACACCAGTCCCAGCCTTTCTGATAAAAGCCTCCGCCTGCCAGACCATCTTCGGCAGGAGCGAGAATCTGCATGCTTCCGTGAGTGAGGTATCGTCCGTAATGATTGGCCTGATTGTAAATCTCTGCAGCCCAAAGATACCGGCTGTGTCCGGCGATGGTCACGAGCCTGTCTTCAAATCTATGGGACATGGAGCAGTTGAATCCGAATGTCCTCGTTCCGGAAGGCTGAACGGAATCCATGCTATAGATGCCATGCTTCATCAGGAATGCCTTTTCACGGGACAGGACTTCGTATCTTTCATAGACATATCCGTCCCCTCTTGCATAATTTGCATTCTCAAGGCGAAGAAAGGTATGAGCCAGATCCTTGTCAATCTGTTCTTCCTTATCCGGACTTCCGGCCATGGCCAGACGGTAGTAATGTTTCTTTATCAAGGCTCCCTCGCCGTCAGGATGCCTTCCTGACATTGCAAGCGGGAATCTGTCACCGTAGCAATAGAAAGCCATGGTCAGAAGTGCGTCTTTCAGATTTGTATGGCTCTCCTGTGAAACGGCCAGCCCGGTGTCGGAAAGCATCCACACTGCATTGACAGCTCCGGTAAATCCTCCTGTGGCATATGCAGGGTACGATTTTCTGTGGTGTACGACACTTCCGTCGGTCTTGAAGCATGGCCTCAGTCCTTCCGTATGTTTCATTCCGTTGTCGATCCACCTCGACAGTGCCTGCAGATAGGCATATTTGTACGGACCGTCTTCGAGCATGAGTACGGATGCCATGCGTCCCATGAGTGAGGTGTTGAATGCGTCTATGTCCATTCCCGGTTCCTTAGGAGCAACTTTTACTTCTCCTACTCCTGAGAACCACTCCATGGCCTGCTGCACCTGTCCGGCCAGACCGGCTTCGCGAAGTGCCTCCTGCATGATTACCGGGGCTGTGTAGAAGTTTCTCATGCTGTAGCCGAGGTGGTGAAGAGTACCTTGGCCGCTTCCTGCAGCGAATCCCTGATCCAGAAGATGTCTTGTGAGGTCCAGATACATCTGGGTGAACTCTTCTTTTTCATGGCTGTCTTTTGCCTTGACAGCCGAGACAGCGATACGGAGAAGATGGTCATTGAGAGTCATGAGCAGCTGCCCGTTGGCCTTGAATGTCTGCTTTGCATCTGTAATGCCGAGATTCAGGAATGTCTCTCCATAGCGGATGAACCAGATGGGCTTTCCCTTTATGCTGCCGTCCTCGTTGTATGAGATGTTGTAGCTTTCGTATACTTTCCGGGCTTTCTTGAGCTTGTATGGCTTTGCCTTTTCAGTGACAAGCTCCAGGAATCTGTCGTTTATGGTCCGCATGTCCCTGATGTCGGAAGAATCCAGCCGGTCTTTCAACGGGATATCCAGAGCCAGTTTCCAATTTTTGTTGAGGACGAGCCAATGGCTTGTCGTCTTTTCATTTATGAACGGGGCCTGCCAGTCCGGAGTGTGGTAGCGGACATCCTGGAATGAAGCAGGGATAATGCCATCGAAATAAAGACAACCTTTTCTGACATCTTCGGGGGCGGTTATCCTGATCTCGTCCATTCCCTTCTCAGGCGTGCCTTGCATGTCTCTGTCAAATGCGACCCATGCACCTCTCCAGCCTCGGAATCCGAGGCCATAGTTGAAGAAGCAGCACTCTCTGCCTTCCTTCAGGAATGAAATGCGAAGCTCTCCGTCCAGTTTCTCCGGAGAATATACCCAGAACACGAAAGATGAGACCGAGGTCTCCTTCGGGTCGGGGTTTTCCGGGAGATAAAGTATGTGTTCCGGCAGGGACAGGACTGCATTCTTCCGTTTCCATTCCCATTTCAATGACCGGTTTCCAAGTTTGGAATGTTCATCTGAAATATCTGCCGTCGAACCTTTGGAGGCAACTGCAGGAGCAGTGCTTTCCTCAAATGAAAGCACTCCATGACTCTTGCTATAATCAGCGACTTGAGCCTCTGAACTCAAGCAAAAGAGTACAGAGGCTGTAAGTATGATGTCTCGAAACTGGTTTGTAAGCTTCATATTATTTTATGGGATTTTCACCTTTTTCTATACGCCCCTTTCTTATGAGAGCCTCAAGGAAATAGTAGTCTGCATAATTGAGAGGCACGTCGATGTTGTGGGAGTTCACATTTCCTTTCTCTATGTTGAGAAGTGAATGCGGAAGGCTGCCCACCGAGTGCATGAAGAGGAATCCGCCGTTCTCTCCGACCTTTGCCCTGTATGCCTCGGTTGAAAGGCTTTCGATTATCTTGTCTGCCTTTTCCTTGTAGAACTCATCCTTTGTGTGCCAATAGAGTTCGTAAAGGGCAGAGGCATTGATGGCTGCCGAAGAGACGTCGCGGATCTCGGTATATTGTTTAGGCAGTTCCTTGTCCTTGAGGTTCTTGTACAGGAATTCATTCTCAGGAAGAGCATTTGAGAACTCGACCACGTCGAAGTCCCAAAGTGGAACGAGGTCCTCAGGCATGTTGTCTTCCTTTACCAAAAGATAATCTGCGACGTCTTTAGCTCTCTGGAGATATCTCTCGTCTCCCGTGAAACGGTAAGCGACGGTAAATCCATAAATCGACCATGCCTGACCGCGTGCCCAACGGGACTTGTCAGCTATGCCTTGTGCTGTATATCTGCCGCGAACCTCCCCTGTCTCGTCGTTGTAGTCAACCACATGATAAGTACTGAAATCGTCGCGGTAGTGATTTGCGAGAGTCCTGTCTGCATGACTGATTGCGATATTCCTGTAAGTCTGGTCTCCTGTCATTTCCGTAACTTTGAAAAGCAGCTCAAGATTCATCATGTTGTCGATGATGACAGGACAGTCCCATCCTCTGTGTGCCTGCCACTGTACGGGGTTGTCTGTGTTCCATGACTGAAGGATGCCTGCTGCAGGGCGGAATCTTGTGGCAAGAGATTTTGCCGTATTCACAAGTACGGTGTCATATCCAGGTATGTTCTTCAGACGAAGACCGTTGCCATAACTGTCATATACCATGAATCCTACGTCGTGATGCCACTTGAGGTACTGGATCTCATGGAGTATCTCAGTGTGCTTCTGTGCCTGCTGTGCGTAGTATTCATCTCCGGTAAGCTCGTACATGTACCAGAGCGTGCCGGCAAAGAACCCGCTCACCCAGTCGTCTGTAGGAACAAATTCGATCTCGCCGTTCTTGTATGTGGAAGGAATACGAAGGGTGTCTCCTGCTTCAGAAGCTTCGATAAGGTAAGCCAGCTGGGCTTTAGCGTGTTCAATGTTTTCATTGATGATGTCGCTTCTGTCGGTACATCCTATCGATGTAGCTGCGATGAGCAGCATGGAAATCAGCTTCAGTTTCATGTCTTGTCTGAAATTATATGTAATACATGGTCAATTTCGCAAAGTTATAAACTTTAACTAAATAACCAAAAATGCTTACATATTTTTCGGGGGGGGGCAAATTTGTAACAAATTGTAAGAAAATCGATAAAATTTATATATTTGCAATTTGATAGAACCGTATCATATGAGAAGAGGATTACCTGTTATAGCACTCCTGATGTGTTGGACGACCGGATTGTTTGCAGCCATCAATGCCCAGTATACTTTCGAAGCGGGGCTCCCGTCTTTTATCAGTGTCAATGGCGGCGGATCCATTGAACATTCTTCGGAAAAGTTCAAGGACGGCAGTCATTCTGTCAGATTCTCCTGGAATTCACCCTCCGAGCTGGTCTTCAGCAACTGTTCTGATATAGAGTCCTCCATGAAAGTCAATGGGGCAGGCCTGATGATGTGGGTCTACAATACTCAGCCGATGAATGAGCCGATAGTCTTTACATTCATGGACTGGAATATGAACGAAATCTGTCATTTTGATTTCAATGCAGATTTCAAGGGGTGGAGGGCCATATGGATAAAATACATCGACATGCTTTCGCCCTACGGGCATTATGGCGACCGGAAACCCAAGGAGAGAGTGACAGATGCCGCGGGAATGATAATGAAGATCCCTCAGTCTGCTCAGTCCGGCACCATATATATCGACAGGGTGACATTTTCCAGGACGAAGCTTCACAATCAGATAACCCCTGACCAGCAGATTCCTCAGAACAACTGGAATCTTGAGCGGGATATGTGGCAGTGGTGCCGTCTGTGGGAGTGGGAACAGTATCCTGAACTGAAGATGGAGACTGTGGGACCGGCTCAGAATGAGATGCTTAAGGAGGTCGAAAGGAGGCTTGACGAGTGGGCTGCAACGGGAAATCCGGGTGAACAGTACACAGCGAATACCCTCATGGGGCGTGTCGACGGGCATTTTGAAAAATACGGGATCAAAAGGCTTGCGGACGGCTCTGTCACAGGTGCCCCTCTCATGAGTGACGATGAGTTCAACCATGGGGCAGGGGAGATGAGGATAAGATTCATTCAGGAGATTGTCTACTGGTGTGCTCTGGACTATATGTATACAGGTAATACATCCAATGTGCCGAGAGTCATAGATGCTTTGGATCATGCTCTGGATCAAGGGTTTGCATACGGAAGCGGCTGGGGTACCAACCACCATTACGGCTATCAGGTGCGCGACCTTTATAAAGGTGTGTGGATTCTGCGCCACGAACTCGAAAAGGCAGGAAAGCTCAATGATTATGTAAAGGCTCTGACCTATTGGAGCGGACTTCAGGAGGCAAGGATGCCTTACGAACAGACCAGGGACGGTATACTTGATGCATGGCACACGCTCCATAATGCAAAGGTCATTTCAGCAATGCTTCAGCCGACGGTTGAGGGAAAATATGCTGCAATGAAGTCACTGGGAAGATGGACTTCGGAGTCTTTATGCTATACGGACGGTACGCTCGGAGGAATAAAGAAGGACGGAACATCTTTCCATCATGGAGGTCATTACCCCGGCTATTCGGTGGGAGCATTTGCCGTTCTCGGTGATTTCTGCTGGTTTACTGAAGGTGCTGATTTCCAGATAGATGAATCGGCAAGGAAGGTGTTCAAACACACCCTGCTGACTCTTCTTGACTACACGAATCTTCGTGACTGGGGCATAGGAGTCTGCGGAAGACACCCTTTCAACGGGACTATTCCTGAAAGAGATGTCACTGCATATGCACGTCTTGCAATGCTGGGTGACCTTACCGGTTCCGGACTCCCTGTGGATCCTGATCTTGCAGGGGCATATATGTATCTGCAGGGCAAGGACAAGGAACTACAGGCTGAGTTCAAGAAGGCCGGAGTCAAGGCAAAAGGACCGGCAGAAGGATTCAGGGTGTATAATTATGGTGCCTTCGGCATCCATCGCCGCGGAGACTGGATGCTGACATTGAAGGGATATAACAGCGATGTGTGGTCTTCCGAGATTTATGCGGCAGACAACAGGTTCGGACGTTATCTGAGTCATGGCTCCGCCCAGCTGATCGGTAAGGAGGGAGCGGAGGAAAGCGGATATACACAGGTAGGCTGGGACTGGAACAGATATCCCGGAGTCACATCCATCCATCTCCCGTTCGAACTTCTGGACAGCCCTCTCAAGGGGACTCTCATGGAAAGAAACGATTCGAGGTTCCCTGGTGTATCTTCCCTTGAGGGCATGAACGGTTGCCTTGCATTCACATATGTCGAGAAGGACAGGGAAAGGTTCTGTGCCGGAGCTACTGCGACAAAAAGCGTATTCTGCTTTGATAACAGGATTGTCCACATCGGCACAGGCATCACCAACAGTTCTTCTTATCCTACGGAAACGACCCTGTACCAGCTCAAGCTCAAGGAAAAGACGGAGGTCGTGGATATGAATGATGTCTATGCCGAGGCATTCCCGTTCTCCTATCGCCATAGCAAGGAAGGAAAGACGTTGCTGACCGATACGAAAGGCAACATATATATATTGAAGAACGGATATGGACTTGTGGTGGAAAAGAAGGCCCAGACTTCTCCGTCGGATACCAAGAAAAAGACTGGCTCCGGCAATTTCGTCTCGGCATACATCGATCACGGCCCGTCTCCGAAAGAAGCTTCATATGAGTATATGATGGTTGTGGGAGCTTCGTCGAAAGAAGAGGGAAAATATATGAAGAAACTGCCTTACACGGTGCTGCAGGCCGATAATTCGGCACATGTGGTGAAGGATGATGTGACGGGCATTACTGCATATGTGAGCTATAGGGGATATTCTTCAGGCAAGACTCTTCTGGCAGAGGCAGCCCCTGAGGTGATTGTCATGGAAAGGACGAAAGAGGACGGGACGGTGGTGATGAGTGTCTGCACTCCGGATCTTGGCATCACGGTCAAGGGATATACGACAAAGCAGCCGAGTCAGCCTCTGGTAAAGGAAGTGACTCTCAACGGAGCATGGAGACTGAAGCAGGCCTGTGATAACGTGTCTTTGCGCTCAGAAGGCGGCAACACCGTAGTCTCTGCGACATGTCTGCACGGTCAGCCCGTGGAATTCGAAATCGTGAAATAACTACTCATTATTAATAACAATATGAAAAAAACAACCTGTTTATTGTCGGCTTTGCTAATGCTTCTGGGCACATTTACCATGAATGCCCAGTCTCTCGGCATATCCGGCCGTGTTGTCGATACTTCCGGGGAACCGCTGATTGCAGTCACAGTCTATGAGGACGGCAATACGGCAAACGGTACCATGACGGATATCGACGGTAATTACAAGATCAACGTGTCTTCGGCCAAGTCCGTGCTGGTCTTTTCATGCCTTGGATTTACCGAGGTGAAGGAGACTGTAGGGCTGAGGAAGACCATAAATGTATCTCTTGCAGAGGAAAAACTTTCCATTGATGCTGCAGAGGTGGTCAGTGTCGGTTATGGTACAGTAGCCAAGCGTGACCTCACCGGCTCTGTCAGCAAGGTGGATATGGGTGAGCTGATGAAGGCTCCTGTGACCAATTTCGATCAGGCACTCACTGGTAAGGTCGCCGGTGTTGTCGTCACTACATCAGACGGTGCTCTCGGTGCTGAGGCGAACATCACCATCCGTGGTAACAACTCCCTCACTCAGAGCAGTGCACCTTTGTATATCATCGACGGATTCCCGACAGAGAGTTCTATGGCGACAGCACTCAACTCAGCTGACATAGAGTCCATCGACATCCTCAAGGATGCTTCTGCTACGGCGATCTATGGAGCCCGTGGCGCCAACGGTGTCATTGTGATCACGACAAAGCAGGGTATGGAAGGAAAACCGAAGGTGAATTTCTCGGCAAACTGGACTGTCAACCGTATCGCCAACAAGGCGGACCTTATGAACGGATACGAATTTGTTGAGCTCCAGAATGAACT
Organism: Bacteroidales bacterium; assembly: GCA_015060205.1. GTDB lineage: Bacteria > Bacteroidota > Bacteroidia > Bacteroidales > UBA932 > Cryptobacteroides. Next base: position 5,576 of record SUYY01000044.1, on the reverse strand, counting down.
GTTTGGAATGAATGGAAACACCAATCCGTATCTCAAGCCTTCTGATGCCGATCTTGCCGCAGGTATTGAATCATATTCTCTTGAGGATTACAGAGATCAGTCCCAGTGGTCAGACTGGCAGGATAACATTTATCGTACATCTTTGTCGCAGACTTATAATATCTCGCTATCCGGCGGAAGCAAGGAAGCTGGGAGCAGGTATAACGCAAGTTTCTCTGCGGTGGATCAGGATGGTATCATAGTCAAGTCAAATTTCCAGAGATATCAGGGAAAGATCAACTTCCAGCAGAAAATAGGCAAGAAGGTTACAGTTGATCTGCTTGCAAACTACTCCCGGGCCATAACCAATGGTGTCACCCCGACAAATGCCCAGCAGTCATCTTCGGCCACCGGTTGGCTGATTTATTCCGTATGGGGATACAGGCCGGTGAAACCGAAGGCTAAATGGGGAGAGGATGATATGGTCGATGAAAATACGGACGTCGATGTAGCCAATTCAAATGACTATCGCTTCAACCCTGCGAAGACGGTCCGCAACGAGTACAGGAAGACCATTGTCGATTACCTTAATGCAAATGCGGGCATTACATGGGAGATCATCGAAAACCTTAAGCTCAAGGTGACAGGAGGCTATACGCTTAACAAGCGTAGGAGAGAGGAATTCAACGGTACTCAGACATATACAGGCTATGAAGGCTCTCCTTCGGGAAAGGGTATAAACGGAGCAATCTACTGGAACGACAAGAGGACGTGGCTCAATGAGAATACCCTTACCTACACCAAGAGATTCAATAGAAAACATAATTTCCAGTTCCTTGCGGGTTTCACCATGCAGGGCGAGACATATGACTACAAGGGGACCGTGGCGACCCAGATGAGTACGGAGTCTCTGGGTGTCAACGGACTTCATACAGGAAAATATCAGGCTGTGACTCCTTGGCAGTATGACTGGACCATGATGTCCGGACTTTTCCGTGTGAACTATAATTTCAAGTATAAGTACTATGTGACCGCATCGTTCCGTGCCGACGGCTCGTCCAAGTTCCCTAAGGCCAACAGATGGGGATATTTCCCATCAGCCGGTCTGTCATGGAACATCAACCGTGAGGACTGGCTCAAGGACAGGCAATGGCTGTCAAATGCGAAACTGCGTGCTTCGTGGGGTCTGACCGGTAACAACCGTACGACGACACCATATGATTATTATTACCAGGTGGCGACCCTGCCTGGCAATCAGGACTCATACGATTATGTGTATAACGGACAGATTGTCCCGGGATATGCTCCGACCAATATGGCTAACCCTGACCTTAAATGGGAGACTACCGAGCAGTGGAATGTGGGTCTGGATTTCTCAGTGTTCGACAGCAGGATAAAGCTCACCGCCGACTGGTATCTCAAGAATACCCGAGACCTGCTTCTTCAGGCTACAATACCTGCTACAAGTGGCTATACTACAGCCATGCTGAATGTGGGCTCGATGCAGAATCAGGGATTTGAGTTCACCTTGAATCTGATTCCGATACAGAAGAAGAACTTCTCATGGAATCTCGATTTCAATATCGCACTCAACCGTAACAAGGTGACGGCTTTGACGAATGACCAGTATTCGCTCATGCGTTCTGTCTCATGGGATCAGAAATTCAATTCCCAGTATCCTTATATCACTCAGGTCGGCAAACCTTCCGGCATGATGTACGGATTCATCTACGAAGGTACCTATAAGGAAGAGGATTTCAATGCCGGTGCATCGCTTAAGAACGGTGTGCCTTATATGGAAAGCGTCGGAAAGGCTTCTGTACGTCCTGGAGATCCGAAATACAGGGATGTCAATAGGGACGGAGTCATTGATGACAATGACCGTACTGTGATCGGATGCGGACAGCCTCTGCATACGGGCGGTATCGGCAACACATTCAATTTCTACGGATTCGACCTCAATATCTTCTTCTCATGGAGCTACGGCAATGATGTGCTCAATGCCAACAGACTCTATTTCGAGAACGGTTCTATCACCAACACCAACCAGTTGAAGACTTATACGAAGAGGTGGACTCAGGAAAACAACCGTAGTGACATACCTCGTGTGGGAGCCAACGGTATGTTTGTCTATTCTTCACGTGTGGTTGAAGATGCTTCTTTCCTCAGACTTCGGAATGTCACCTTGGGATATACTCTTCCTCGAAAGACCTTGAGAAAGATGCATTTCGATACCATGAGGGTATATATATCAGGAGAGAATCTGTGGACTCTGACCGGTTATACCGGACCGGATCCGGAAGTGTCGACACGCAATTCTGTCCTGACTCCGGGATTTGACTGGTCTGCCTATCCTCGTGCCCTGGGTGTGACTGCTGGAGTTTCATTCACTTTCTAAATATAGTGTCATACCGAATGATTTTAATCTGTCATCCTGAGCGAAGTCGAAGGATCTAACAAAAGACAAATATGAAGAAATTACTGAATAAGATATTTATTGCATCCTGTTTCTGTGCAGCAGCTTCATCTTGCGGATTCCTTGATGTAGATCCGCAGGTGATTCTGACCGATACTTTCTACAACAACGAGAAGGAAGTACAGTATGGTCTGGCAGGTGTGTATGGTGTCATGAATAATGAAGCATTCTATGGTAACTACTATTCCATAATGTGCTCCAATATAGATGATCTGTGCTACTTCAACCGTGATGTGGGCTCTAATTTCCTGCAGTTCAACCGACATGATGCCGGTACATCTCAGATTTACGACATGTGGGTCGAGATCTATCAAGGTATAAAAAATGCCAACTCATTCATGGAGACAGTCTCTGTGCCTGAGACAAAGGAAAAGTTTGATGAAGATGGAAAATACTATGCGGAAGCGCGCTTCCTGAGAGCATATTACCACTTTATCCTTGCCCAGACCTGGGGTGATGTCCCTTTGATCGACAAGGCCTACAAATCTCAGAATGAAGTCCTCATCTGTAAGGCGACGAAACAGGCTGATATATTGAAGTGGGTCGTAGATGAAATGGAGGAATGTGTTGAGGCCGTACCTGAGAGTCTTGAAAATGCTCCTTCCAGAATCATGCAGACTACGGTTCAGGGTATCCTTGCCAGAGTCTGTCTGTTTGCTGCCGGAAAATCCGTGGACCTGCCGGAGGATGTGAAGAATGAATATATGCAGAAGGCAATGGTTCATGCCCACAATGTTATCCAAAGCGACAGACACGGTCTCAATCCGGATTATTCCCGGATATTCAAGAACATGATCATGGATGTATATGACAAGCCTTCTGCTGCAAATGGAAACAAGACAGAATCTATGTGGGAGGTTGACTTCCTCGGTGACCGTTCAAGTGCCGACAACTGGTCCAACGGCCGTATCGGAGATGTTCTCGGACTTCAGAGCAGTGGCAGCGAGGGCTATGAAAAGTTCAACTGCAATTATGCCTACGGTCAGTACAACGGATCATTGCAGCTCTGGGACCTTTATTGGAAGACCGACCTTGTGACTGAGGAAAACGAGCTCAAGGTCATAAAGGACAAGCGTCTTGAATGGAATATCCCGCCATATAACTATCAGGGAAGAACCAATCAACCTCCGTATGGTTCAGGACTCACGACAGGAGAGTCTCTGGCAAGTATTGACAAGACTCCTTATGTCTATGACAAGGTCTCTACGGGCACTGACCCTACAGCCGCTCAGGCGATAAGGAACTGCGGCAAGTTCCGCAGGGAGGTCGAGTATGAAGGTCAGAAGACGGCAAAGCTTCTGTATACGACAATCAATTTCCCTCTTTTGCGCTATTCTGATGTGCTTCTGATGTATGCTGAAGCAAGCAATGAGCTCAATGGCCCGACTCAGCCTGCTTATGAATGTGTGAAGGCTGTCCGTGATAGGGCAGGTGTGCAGACAAGGCCTATGGCGGATTATGACAAGGACTCGTTTCGTCAGCTGATCCGCAATGAGCGTGGTCGGGAACTCTGTTTCGAGTCTCTCAGGAAATATGACCTGATCCGTTGGGGTGAGTATGTGGAGGCCATGCACGGCTATGTACAGTATGCAGCTGATGAAAGGTGGAGCAAGGAAAAGACACTTTCAGCGAGAGCTGCATCAATAGGAGGTGCGGTGACAGACAAGCATGTCTATATGCCTGTCCCATCCATCGAACTGGGTGTAAACAGGCTTCTTGTTCAGAATCCTTTATGGTAATCTTTAATTCAGATGATGAAAATGAAAAAGATATTGTTCTATATTACCGGACTTGTCCTGATGGCTTCTTGTCAGCATGATGTCATCTATGAGGTGGATTATAATGTCACATTGGACGAGGAAAATACATACTATGCGGGTGACCCTGTCAGGTTCAATGTAACGGGGGACGTTGACAACATTGTCTTCTATAGCGGAGAGACCGGCCATCAGTACGTCTACAGGGACCGTTTCGAAGTGCCTCTGGAGGCTGTGTCCAATGCTGTTCTCCATCTTGATATACAGGCTCGTTATGGAAGTGCCGGCGCTTTGGAAATATATGCATCCAAGGATTTTGCAGGCCTTTCCGGAACTGATGGAGAGGCTGATGTCGCTGCTGTGCAGGCAATGATTGACGGGGGTATGCAGGGATGGACCAGACTCGATTACAAAGACGGTGCGTCTACAGTATGGACTTCTCATGATTTTCCGATGAAAGACTATCTTGAGAATCTCTCTCTGGCGTTTCACTGGTGCCCTAAGGCTGCAGACGCGACTCAAAGGACATATTGGATCAATGGCTATATAAGCCTGGAGATGGATGGAGTCGAGCCTCTGAAGATGGGTGTTCTTGATATGGGACTGACCACTGTCATGATGAATGAAGAACTGGATCCATACCACAAGAACAAAGGTGACGGAAGCATACGTTTTGACAATCCGAATGCCGCTCAGGTAGTTTTTCAGGGTGTAGGAGCCAATAAACTGACCTATGCTCTGAACGGCTGGGTCATTTCCACTCCGGCCCCTCTCAACAAAGTATCCAATGACAGAGGGGTTGCGATCAAGAATCTCCAGAACTACATGCACTCATACGAATATACCTGGGATACCCCAGGTACATATAAGGTGACGTTTGTCGGTCGTAATGAGAATTATGCCGCTTCTTCAGAAGAAGTGATCGAATACACTGTCACTATTCTGGAGAGACCGTAGTCAATACTATTTCTCCGAAAAACTCCGGGCAATGGAAATCCGGATTCGGAAGTCCGATAGGTGACCAGCTGAGGAAATGCGGCAGGTCACATTTGTCTCCGCACTTGTAGAGGTTCGCACGGAGGCTTGCCGGCTTTTCTGTGTGGCCGAATGCCTCGAATGGAATCACCTCGATCGCCCACCATGACTGGTCTGAAGCTTTTAAGTCCACCGGCTCATGAGGCAGGGAAGTGATCCTGCGGACAGGTGCGAACTGCTCCTGTGTGAAATGTGCAGGGTCGTGGCGGGAGGTGCGGCGGGCCGCCAGCATGGTGCCGATACAGTTCATTTCGAAATTGGTGTAATGTTCCCCGTCCGGCCCCATGACGAAGAACATAACACCAATTTCGAAATGAACTGTATCGGCA